>JBNGCY010000001.1:0-21392 GCA_049975505.1 Desulfuromonadaceae bacterium
CGGATGCGGGAAAAGGAAAACCCGGTACCGCCGCCGCTTTTGTGGATCAGGGCGGTATTCTTCACTGCGTCGAAGATGCTCTCCATTGAATCCTCGACCGGAAGAACAAAGCAGGCGGAGAGCTGGCCGAGTTCACGCCCGGCGTTCATCAGAGTGGGAGAATTGGGCAAAAACTCGAGATTGGCCATCATGGCGTAAAATCGGGCACTGAGCTCATCGACATTTTCCCCGTCCGCATAGTTGCTTTCCGCCTGGGCTATGGCCTCGGCGACCCTGCTGAACATGTTGGCCGGGGTTTCGAGCGCCCTGCCCTCTTCGTCCCGTTTCAGGTAGCGTCGCTCAAGAACGGTAAGTGCGTTTTTGGTGAGTGAAATTGCCTCTGAGCTGCTGTACTCTGTCATGATTCGCCGATCCTTCTGGGGGTTGGAGGTGTAATAAAATTCAGCCATCTGGACACCATATACGGTGGAGACCGGAAAATAATACACAAGATATCGTATGAGTCAACAACCTTAATGTTAATCTAAGATGAGACAATTAAACGCCCGTCAACGGTTGGTGATTGTGGCACCCATGGCAAAGGGCGTCTCTCACCATGGACGGTCCGGATTGCATACCTCATGAAATGAGTGTCACAAACCCCTGTCCTACACAGTTAATGATAATCCTAATCTTACAAAACAGAGTTATGCTTTTGTCTGCAGAGGCAAGGCATGTTTACAATTGCCTTAGTTCATGGGCAATGCTATTTTTGCCCTCATTTGTTATTCAGTATTCTGATCCGGATCAGCATCAAGGGTATAATTTTAAGAAAAGGATCATCGTTGTCTATCTATCTCGATAACTCTGCAACCTCATATCCTAAACCTGAAGCCGTATATACCGTCATGGACAGTGTAGCCCGCAACTGCGGTGCCAATTCCGGACGCGGCAGTTACCGGTCTGCACGTGAGGCGGCGCATATCATGGCGTCTGCACGTGAAACCCTGGCGGACTTTTTTCATATTCCTGCCAGCACGCGCATCTCTTTTGCCTTCAATGCCACCCAGGGGATCAATACCGCTCTGTTCGGACTGCTCGATCCCGGGCAGCGTGTGGTCACTACGAGCATGGAACACAATGCGGTTGCGCGTCCCCTGCACTATCTGCACACTCGAGGAATTGAAGTGGTAAAGGTCAAGGCCGATGTGCGCGGTATGATAGATCCTGAAGATATGCTGCGTACATGTCGCGAGATATCTCCGACCCTGGTGATTATGAACCACTGCTCCAACGTAACAGGCACACTTCAGCATTTTGAACCTGTATCGGTCTGGTGCCGGGAGCATGGGGTTGTTTTCATGCTCGATGCAGCACAGAGCGCCGGGGTGATCCCGATTGATGTGGAAAAAATGGATATCGATATCCTGGTGGCGCCGGGGCACAAGAGTCTGTACGGCCCTCAGGGGTGCGGTTTTATGTATGTACGCCCCGGCATTAAACTCAAACCCTTTATTCTCGGGGGGACCGGCAATCGTTCGAGTGAACTGGAACAACCGGATGATATGCCGGAGCGTTTTGAGAGTGGCACCTTCAACACCGCTGCTCTTGCCGGACTTCAGAGTGGACTCGAATTTATTGCGCAGGCAGGGATGGCGCGGATTCGCGCCCATGAAGCCGCACTGGTGAAACAACTGTGGGATGGGCTCGGCTCTATTAATGGAGTGAGTTGTTTTGGGATGGGGCCGGGAAAATCACACTCCGGGCCGGTCTCTTTCACGCTGGAAGGGCATGAGAGTGCTGAAGTCGGTTTCATGCTTGATCATCAGTTTGATATCGCTGTACGCACCGGCTTGCACTGTGCTCCGGATGCGCACCACACTATCGGCACCTTTCCGGATGGGACGGTACGTGTAAGCCCTGGATATTTCAATACCGAGGGAGAAATTCTTGCATTCATTCAGGCTATAGAAAAGATTGCAGGATAAAAGCAACTGTTCCGCAAAGGCTCATGGTACCCATGGGAAGGGTGTCAGTCGCCACGGGCGGCGACAGTAGAACGGCCATGGACGTCCCCGATCTCAAACAGTCGTGTCCCTTGGAATGGGTGGCACAAGGCCTTACTGGACTTTTCCAATAATTTTCAACAGATTCATCCCCTCTTAAGATGGAGGAAACATGCCCAAAAAATTTATTCTCGATACCAATGTCCTGCTTCACGATGCCCAGGCCATGTACAAATTTGAAGACAATGAGGTGGTTATCCCCATCACGGTCATTGAAGAGATAGATACATTCAAAAAAGATCTCAACGAAATCGGGCGCAACGCACGTCAGGTTTCGCGTCAGCTCGATGCCCTGCGCCAGATCAACAGCCTGACCCAAGGGGTTCCGCTGGATAACGGTGGGCGTCTGCGTGTGGTTCTGTTTGCACGTAATTACGCGGAAAAGCTTCCCCCCGGATTAAAGGCCGAGCGCGAGGATAACCGCATCCTCTCCATTGCTGTGGCAGAGATGGAGAACTGCGACTATCCGGTGGTGTTTGTCACCAAAGACACCAACCTGCGGATCAAAGCGGATGTGCTGGGTCTCAAGGCCCAGGACTATGAATCGGATAAGGTACCCATTTCCGAACTCTACTCCGGAACTGCGGAAATGGAGGTTCCCGCCACGGAAATAGATCGTTTTTACGGTCAGGGATATCTCGATTATGAAAATGAGGATACTGACGGAGTTATCAGACTGTATCCTAATCAGTGCGTTACCCTCACAGATGCCGGGAACCCCTCTCACACCGCCCTGTGCCGTTTTCATGCGCTGGAAAAGCGCCTGCTGCCGCTGTATAAGGCGCAAAAAGAGGGGATATGGGGGATTCAGGCACGCAACCGCGAGCAGCACTTCACCCTGGATGTTCTGCTGGATAATTCCATCCAGCTGGTAACCCTGGTGGGCAAGGCGGGTACCGGCAAGACCCTGCTTGCCATTGCCGCCGGATTGCAGCGGGTTGCGGACGACAGTCAGTACAGCCGCCTGCTCATTTCACGTCCGGTATTCCCCATGGGGCGTGATCTCGGTTTTCTCCCCGGCGATGTGGAGGAAAAACTTGCCCCATGGATGCAGCCCATATTTGACAATGTGGATCTGCTTCTGAACATGGTGGAGGATCGCGGGAAGCGCAAACGCGGGTATCGCGAGCTGGTGGATATGGGGATTATGGAGATTGAGCCCCTCACCTACATTCGCGGCCGTTCTATCCCCAAGCAGTACATGATTGTGGACGAAGCCCAGAATCTCACGCCGCACGAGATCAAAACCATCATAACCAGGGCCGGAGAAGGCACCAAGATTGTCCTCACCGGTGACCCGTACCAGATCGATAACCCCTATGTGGATTCATCCAGCAATGGCCTGGCTTATGTGGTGGAAAAGTTCAAGGGCGAAAACGTGTCCGGGCATGTCACCCTCACCCACGGTGAGCGTTCCGGCCTGGCTGAGCTGGCAGCGAATCTGCTGTAATGTTGTGCATCTCCTTCCCCTTCGAACCACAGCCGGGAATTTGTAACAGATCATCTCACTTCCGCTAAGGGCTTGTGATACCCATGGAAAGGGCGTCTGTCGCCACGGACGGCGACAGTCGAACGGCCATGGACGGCCCCAATCCCAAACAGTCGTGTCCCTTGGAATGGGTATCATAAGCCCTGACTTAACCGCTATTGATGAGGGATAAAAATGCTCCTTCTAACCCTTGAATCCTCATGTGATGAAACCTCTGCTGCAGTGGTGCGCGACGGACGCAGCGTGTTGAGTAATATCATCGCCTCCCAGATTGATGTTCATGCTGAATACGGCGGCGTGGTGCCCGAGCTTGCGGCACGTCACCATCTGCAGTCCTGCCCTGTAGTGGTGGAACAGGCCCTGAAGAAAGCGGGAGTGAGCATGAACCAGATTGAAGGGGTTGTCGTAACACGCGGCCCGGGGCTGATCGGAGCTCTGCTGGTCGGGGTTTCCTACGCCAAAGCCTTTGCGTTTGCGCGCGCTATCCCCCTTGTCGGGGTGCACCACATCGAGGGACACATCCTCGCTCCCATGCTCGAACAGGAGATTGAATTCCCCTATCTGGCCCTTGCGGTTTCCGGAGGGCATACCCACCTCTACATTGTCCGGGATATCGGTGCCTATGAGTTGATCGGGCGGACTCTGGATGATGCCGCAGGAGAGGCTTTCGACAAGGTTGCCAAGATGTGCGGCCTGGGTTATCCGGGAGGCGTGCAGGTGGACAGACTCGCGCAGGGAGGTGATCCCCAAGCGTTTGCGTTCCCGCGTCCCATGCTCCAGCATAAGGGATTCGATTTCAGCTTCAGCGGTATAAAAACCGCGGTGATGACACAGTTAAAAAAAATGGAGCAGTTCCCGCCCCGGGGAAAGGTGCTCGCCGATCTGGCCGCTTCATTTCAGGCCGCAGTTGTAGAGGTATTACTTCACAAAACCCTGCGGGCTGCACAGATGTATGACCTGAAGCGTATAGTGGTTGCCGGGGGAGTGGCATGCAACAGCGGTTTGCGGCGCGCATTTGAACAAACTGCCGGTATTGAGATATACTTTCCCTCACCGAGGCTGTGTGCCGATAATGCCGCCATGCTTGCAGTGGCGGGAGATTGCTACCTTAAACGGGGAATAAGTTCTGATTACGCCCTCAATGCATGCAGCACCTGGCCTCTGGAACAGGCCGGAGCAGAAATGCTCGCGGCCGGCTTCTGAAAAACCAGGGCAGGAAAGAGATACGGCGGATTTATGTGGCGTCAGTGGTGGATAAGCAGACAATCGAAGCTGTTTCTACTCCGATTGTTGCGCCTGCGTGCTCAACCCGATGAAATAGCCAAGGGCTTTGCTCTGGGGATTTTTATCGGTATGACTCCCTTTATCGGTCTGCATATGGCGCTAGCGGTGTTTTTTGCCATGCTCCTTGGGCAGAACAAGATTGCCTCAGCCATGGCCGTGTGGATCAGCAACCCGATCACCGCACCCTTTCTCTATGTGGCTCAGTACAAAACCGGGCGTTTTCTCCTCGATACTCCTTATGTGTACTTCCCCGCACAGTTCAACGTTGAAACTATATCCAACTTTAGTTCCAACCTGATTGTTCCCCTGTTTCTGGGAAGCATGATATACGGCCTTTTATCCGCCGCTATTGCGTATGCCGTGGTTCTGCGCATGATCCCGGTGCTGAAATCCTGGCGTATTGCGCGCTGGCCACGCCCGTTTAAACGTCGAAAGGTATAAGGAAACAGCTACGGCTATTCGCCTTCAAACGCTCGAAAATCTGCCCTTGACCAGTCAATTTTTCGCTTTGATTCGTAAAGCCCGCACACTCACAGGGGCGGAAATATTTCGCCCCTGCCGATACTGATACTACTGCCGCGTGAGCTGGCGATAGCGGATACGGTGGGGCTGCTCCGCATCGCGCCCCAGGCGTTTCTTGCGGTCTTCTTCGTATTCGGTGTAGTTGCCCTCGAACCAGGTCACCTGGCTGTCGCCTTCGAAGGCAAGAATATGGGTGGCGATGCGGTCTAAGAACCAGCGATCATGGCTGATAACCACGGCACAACCGGCAAAGTTCTCGAGGGCGGTTTCCAGGGCGCGCATGGTATTCACGTCCAGATCGTTGGTAGGCTCGTCAAGCAGAAGCACATTGGCACCGGCACTCAGGGTTTTGGCCAGGTGCACGCGGTTACGCTCTCCGCCGGAGAGATTCGCCACTTTTTTCTGCTGATCACTGCCGGAGAAGTTGAAATGGCTCACATATGCGCGTGAATTGACCTCACGTTCGCCGAGCTGCATCATCTCCTTGCCACCGCTGATCTCCTCCCAGATGGTTTTATCGCCATCGAGGCTGTCGCGGCTCTGATCCACATAGGCGAGTTTTACCGTAGAGCCGATGTTCAGGGTACCGCTGTCGGGCTCTTCCTGTCCGCTGATCATGCGGAACAGCGTGGTCTTTCCCGCTCCGTTAGGCCCGATAACCCCCACGATGCCACCCCGGGGGAGCATGAAATTCATATCCTCGATCAGGAGGCGATCCTCATATCCCTTGCGTACATGCTCGGCTTCAATAACTACATCGCCGAGGCGCGGTCCGGAAGGGATGTAGATCTCCAGATCTTTGAGATGTTCCTTGTTGCCGGAGTTGAGAAGCTCTTCATACGAAGAGATGCGCGCCCTGCTCTTGCTGTGGCGGCCCTTGGGGGTCATGCGGATCCATTCCAGTTCGCGCTGCAGGGTGCGCTGGCGCGCGGATTCCGCTTTTTCCTCCTGCTGCAGGCGCTTGTTTTTCTGTTCCAGCCAGGAAGAATAGTTGCCCTTCCAGGGTATCCCTTCACCCCGGTCGAGTTCCAAAATCCAGCCCGCGACATTATCCAGGAAGTAACGGTCATGGGTTACCGCAATAACAGTGCCCTGATAGCGTTGCAGGTGCTGTTCCAGCCACCCGACGGTTTCAGCATCGAGGTGGTTGGTAGGCTCGTCGAGCAGGAGGATATCCGGCTTCTGGAGCAGCAGGCGGCACAGGGCCACGCGGCGCTTCTCCCCCCCGGAGAGAACTTTTACCGAAGTGTCGGAAGGGGGACAGCGCAGGGCATCCATGGCCAGTTCCAGGCGCGAATCCAGATCCCAGGCGTCGAGATCGTCAAGACGTCCCTGCACTTCGGCCTGACGCTCACACAGTGCCGCCATGGCATCGTCATCCATGGGTTCGGCGAACTTCATGTTGATCTCTTCAAATTCCTTGAGCAGATCAACGGTTTCCTGCACGGCCTCTTCCACGCACTCGCGCACATTTTTATCTTCATCCAGCTGCGGTTCCTGCTCCAGATATCCGACACTGTAGCCATCTGAAAGCACAGCTTCGCCATTGAATTCCCTATCCACCCCGGCCATAATGCGCAGCAGGGTACTTTTACCCGAACCGTTCAGACCCAGCACCCCGATTTTGGCGCCATAGAAGTAGGACAGGGAGATATCCTTGATTACGGGCTGTTTATTGTAGTACTTGCTTACTCCCATCATGGAATAGATAATTTTTCTACTCTCTTCGCTCATGTGGTAATCTCCTGAGGTTCACTATAGTGAAGTATCCGTATCTGCGTATTGTCCAAGACCCGACACCTTAAAACATCCGGTGAGCTTATGTCCACATCCTTATGGATAACGTCTGCTCTTATCGCTGTAACTATGGCGATAATACTGGGCATTTCGTATAAAAACACACGTCAGCTTCTCTTCAACCCGGTGGAAAAGCGCCAACTGTGCTACGAAACCGAGCCGGAGAAACACCCGCAGCAGAAATTCGCCGCCCTGGGGCTGAAACCGCTCAGAGTAAAGCTCAACACCAAAGACGGAATGAACATCAATGCCTGGTACCAGCCGTCCTCTATCAAAAAGACGGTGATTCTGCTCCACGGCTACAAGATGGACAGCGGTGAAATGGCCCCCATAGCTGCGATGCTGGTGCGCCATGGCATGGGGGTGATCATGCCCGATCTGCGCGCTCATGGCGACAGCGAGGGTGATCTGATCACCTTTGGCGCCCATGAATGGCAGGATATCCAGGCGGCAGCGGATTACATCGCCCACGAAGAACCGCAATCAACTTTGGGAATCCTCGGTAACTCCATGGGGGGAGCACTGTCGATCTGCTATGCGGCGCGGGATAAACGGATCCGCGCGGTTGTGGCCCAGTCACCTTATGCAAGCATGCGCCATAGTCTGAGTCATGGGATTAAATATTTCACCGGTCTGCCGGCGTTTCCGTTTGTACCTCTGATGCGCCTTTTCAGCCTGCCGTATGTGGATCTGGATGCTGAGTATATTTCACCTCTCGCCATGTTGAGCAGACTGGAGCATACCCCGGTTATGATCCTGATGGGAGGTGCGGATGAAGTGGTTAACCCGGACGGAGCGGAAAAACTCTATGCCGCAGGCAGCGAGACTACGCAGCTATGGTTTGAACCCGAGTTGAATCATGTGGAGTTCCATACTGAAATGAAAGATGAATTTGAAAAACGTATTGTAGCCTTTTTCAATACAGCCCTGAAACCGGCACAGGATAATTAACCCACTCCGGCGAGTTCAAGTTTTTCTCCCCATCTGCGCTCCATACATGCAAGCATGGAGTGAAATTCCGGGTTGAACAGATCCCGCCTGGTCACCAGGGAGAATGCGTCTGCGCGCGCCTGTTCGTGAATGTGTTGATCGGCAAGCAGATCCGCAACCCTGAATTCCGCCAGCCCCGCCTGCTGGGTTCCGATAAATTCCCCCGGCCCACGCAGGTTGAGATCCGCTTCGGCTATCCTGAATCCATCCCGATATTGCTCAAGAATATGCAGACGTTCACGCCCCTGGGCCGAGCAGTTTTCAGAGTGAAACAGAAAACAGTAGCTCTTTTGCGCCCCGCGCCCTACCCGTCCGCGCAGCTGGTGCAACTGGGCAAGACCAAAGCGCTCAGCGTGTTCAATCACCATCACGGTGGCATTGGGGACATCAATTCCCACCTCAACTACAGTGGTAGCCACCAGGACATCGAGTTCGCCGTGCTTGAATTTCTGCATAACCAGATCTTTATCCGCACCCGACATACGTCCGTGAAGCAGCCCTACCCGACAGATATCCCCAAGCTCCTGCTGCAGATGGGTAAAGGCATCCTGTGCCGCTTTCAGTTCAAGGGTTTCCGACTCCTCCACCAGAGGATAGATGAAGTAGCTCTGCAGCCCGGCCCGGGTCTGATCCTGTATGAAATTGTAGAGTCCGGGGCGCTTTGCTTCAGATAAAATGCGCGTCACAATGGGGATGCGCCCCTGGGGAAGTTCGTCAATCACCGAGACTTCCAGATCGCCATACAATGTCATGGAGAGGGTGCGGGGGATGGGAGTCGCCGTCATTACCAGCACATCCGGATTATTCCCCTTTTTGCGCAGGGTATTGCGCTGCTGCACCCCGAAGCGATGCTGCTCATCAATAATCGCGAGCCCCAGATCGTGAAAAATGACGTCCTCCTGCAGCAGGGCATGGGTGCCGACAATGATGGGCAGGGTTCCGCTCTTAAGCCGGGAGAGGATATCGCGCCGCGTACGTGCCGGAGTTGAGCCGCTGAGCAGGGCGGTGTCCAGATCGAGGGCAGGCAGCCAGGTGGAAAAAAAACGATGGTGTTGCTCGGCGAGAATTTCGGTCGGGGTGATAACCGCAACCTGGGCATCATTTTCCACTGCAAGCAGAGCACTCAGCAGGGCGACAATGGTCTTACCGCTACCCACATCCCCCTGCAGAAGCCGGTGCATGGGAGCCTGCGCCATCATATCGCGTTTAATCTCTCCCAGAACCCTGATCTGCGCCGGGGTGAGTTGAAAAGGGAGCTGCTCTATGAGAGGGCGGGTATAGCGATGCGACACCCTGAATGCGCGTCCGTGCGCATGGGTCTGCTGTCTGTGACGCAGCGCAAGCCCGAGCTGGAGGTAGAAAAATTCATCGTAGATAAGACTCCGGTGAGCGCCGGAAGCACGCTGCTGCAGGGCGGAGATATCCGCATCCAGAGGCGGATTGTGGATATAGGCCACCGCTTCCCCCAGATCCATGAGATCGCGCTTATGCCGCAGAGAAGACGGAATACATGAATGGAGCATGGAGGCGTACTTTGCCACGGCAGGTTGGATAACAGTGCGCATGCGTTTCTGGCTTATCCCCTCAGTGAGGGGGTAAACCGGCAGAATTGCCGCGCCCTGATGGGAAGCCGGATCGAACTCCACCTCGGGATGGAGGATCTCGCGCTCGGAACCGAAGATGCGCACTTCGCCAAAGGCAAGAATCTCGCGCCCCGGACGATAGGAGCGCTCCATCCAGGCGCGGCGGTAGTTGAACCACTTCAGAACAATCTGGCCGCTCTCATCCCCGACCATAACCTCAAAGCGGGCACGCTGCCGCCGGGTTCCATTTGAACTGCTTTTTACCTCGGCGGCGCTCAGCACCCGTGCACGAAACGGAGCGCTTCTTCCTGGGCGCAATTCATTCACGCTCCACAATTGGCGCCGATCCTCGTAGCGCAGGGGGAGTTGATATAACAGATCCTCGATGGTGGAGAGTTCGAGGCGGGCGAGTTTTTTACTCAGACTATCACCCACCCCTTTAAGAGCTGTCAGGGGAGCAAGCAGTTGTGGTGCTGCATCTGAGGAATGCTCCATAGAGGGAAACCTGAAAAGAGAGCGGCAGAAAGGAGTTAATCTACCGCATCGGGGTAAACAGACGTATCATCGCTGTTGCGCCAGTAAAGCGTTAATCCGTTCCAGAAGTTCTTCCGGATCAAGGCCGTGGTTGATTGCTCCCTGGCGCAGGGATTCGTGCCGCGCCCCGGAACATGCGGCGCAGTGAAGACCGTATTCAGCCAGCACGGCCTGCGCTTCGGGATGCAGTCGCAGAATATCCACTATTTTGGTGTTTAAATCGACCAATTTCATAGCGTTCATTTGTACTCGATATCGGTTACTTCGTACACCTTGAGACCTGAAGGAACCTTGATGCGCACTTCATCATCGAGTTTGTGTCCTATCAGGGCTTTACCCACCGGAGAAGTTACCGAGATCTTGCCGAGTTTGATGTCAGCCTCATCCTCACCTACAATCTGATACACCACTTCATTCTCGTTATCCACATCGAAGAGGGTCACGGTGGCGCCGAATACAATTTTATCGGACTGAATAGTCTTGGGATCGATAACCTCTGCGCGGGCGATTTTGTCGTTGAGCTCTTTTATGCGGGCCTCAATATGCCCCTGACGATCTTTTGCTGCATCGTATTCGGCATTTTCCGACAGGTCTCCGTGGGAACGGGCTTCTGCAATGTCCTCTACAACTTTAGGGCGGTCAACCCGCATGCGCTGTTTGAGCTCCTGCTGGAGTTTTTCATACGATTCCGGCGTCATGGGAATTGAATCTGACATGGTCCTATATCCTTTGTGGTGCAGTATATGTATTAAAAGCAATAAAGTTACGGGCAGACTCTTCAGGCCCACCCGTAACTTAACATCTAACAACCGATTTTCGCATTCCGTTTATCTCCGGAAAGATCAACCCGGGAATGCGTATTTTTTAATTCTGTAAATTATACTCCTGCAGCGGGGTTACGTCAAGGTCTTCGCTCTGCATCGCCGCAATCCCGTTGATAGCCGCCTCCATTCCCGCTACGGTAGTGTAATATGCAACTCCGTAGATCAGGGCGGAACGGCGGATGGAATAGGAGTCCGCGATCGACTGCGCTCCGAAGGTGGTGTTGAAGACCATGTCGATCTCACCGTTGGTGATGATATCCACACAGTGCGGCCTGCCCTCCTTCACCTTGTTGACTTTCTCCACTTCAACCCCGCTGTTGCTTAAGAAATCCGCGGTTCCACCAGTGGCAACCACCTTGAACCCCAGTTTAACGAGCCTTGAAGCCAGGATCGCCACCGCGGGCTTATCACTGTCTTTGACGCTGATAAACACCTTGCCCTGCAGGGGCAGTACCACTCCAGCGGCATACTGGGCTTTGGCGAAAGCACGCCCGAAGTCCTTATCGATGCCCATCACTTCTCCTGTGGATTTCATCTCCGGACCCAGCAGGGTATCGACATCGGGGAACTTGGTGAAGGGGAATACCGATTCCTTTACGCTCACATGTTCAGGGACAATATCTTTGTCAATCCCGAGTTGAGCCAGGGTTTTACCCGCCATGAGACGGGCTGCAATCTTGGCCAGGGGGCGTCCTGTGGCTTTGGAGACAAAGGGTGCGGTCCGGCTTGCGCGCGGATTGACTTCGATTAGATAGATGTGCAGACCCTTGATGGCAAACTGAATATTCATCAGCCCCACCACCCCGAGTTCCAGGGCCAGGGCGCGGGTCTGGCGCCGGATCTCCTCGATGACGTATTCGGGGATGGAGTACGGTGGCAATGAACACGCCGAATCGCCGGAGTGAATGCCGGCCTCTTCTATATGCTGCATGATGCCGCCGATGATCACATCGTGGCCGTCGCACAGGGCATCCACATCGATTTCGATGGCGTTCTGAAGGAATTTGTCAATCAGGATCGGGTGCTCCGGCGAAGCCTGCACCGCAAAGTTCATATAGTTGTGCAGCTGCTCGGAGCTGTACACAATCTCCATGGCGCGCCCGCCCAGAACATAGGAGGGGCGAACCACTACCGGATAGCCGATCCGGGTTGCGACCACTTCTGCTTCATCAAAAGAGCGCGCCAGCCCGTTGTCGGGCTGTTGCAGATCGAGTTTGTAGAGCAGATCCTGAAAGCGCTCGCGATCTTCAGCGCGATCAATGGCATCCGGGCTGGTGCCGATGATGGGTACCCCCGCCTGTTCCAGTTCAAGGGCGAGTTTCAAAGGGGTCTGCCCGCCGAACTGGACGATCACTCCTACCGGTTTTTCCAGATGGATGATTTCGAGCACATCTTCACTGGTCAGGGGCTCAAAGTAGAGGCGATCCGAGGTGTCGTAGTCGGTGGAGACGGTCTCGGGGTTGCAGTTGACCATGATGGTTTCATACCCGTCGTCAGCCAGCGCAAACGCCCCGTGGACACAACAGTAGTCAAACTCTATCCCCTGTCCGATGCGATTCGGCCCCCCACCGAGAATTACTATCTTTTTGTTCGTACTCGGATTCGCTTCGCATTCCTCCTCATAGGTGGAATACATATAAGGGGTGTAGGCCTCAAATTCCGCAGCACAGGTATCCACACGCTTGTATACCGGACGGATAGCGTGGGCATGGCGCAGCGCACGAACCTGACCTTCGCTACAGGTGAGAAGTGTGGCGAGGCGCCGATCGGAGAAACCGTGCTCTTTTGCACGTCTCAACAGGGCAAGTCCCTGCGGATCGGCATCTGTGATAAGAGCGCGGCTGGTGTGAAGTTCATCCTCCATCTCCACCAGTTGCTGCAGATTGTCGATAAACCATGGATCTATACCGCTTAGCTGGTAGATGTCTGCGATCTTCATCCCCGCACGCAGGGCATCTGCGAGATACCAGACCCGATCCACGCTCGGTTCACGCAGCTTTCGGCGCAGCAGGTCATCCTCCTGCGCTGTCAGGGGGCGCCCGTACTCAGCGGGGCTCTTGAACATACGGCTTTCGAGACCGTCTGAGCCGATCTCCATTGAACGCAGGGCTTTCTGAAAGCTCTCTTTGAAGGTGCGCCCGATAGCCATTGCCTCTCCGACCGATTTCATCTGAGTGGTGAGGATCTGGTTGGTACCGGGGAATTTTTCGAAGGTGAAGCGCGGTATCTTGGTCACTACATAGTCGATGGTGGGCTCAAACGCAGCCCGGGTTTCGCGCGTAATGTCGTTGGGGATTTCATCCAGGGTGTAGCCCACCGCAAGCTTGGCCGCGATCTTGGCGATGGGAAAACCCGTGGCCTTCGAGGCCAGAGCAGAAGAGCGTGATACGCGCGGGTTCATCTCGATAACCACCATGGTGCCGTCATCCGGATTGATCCCGAACTGGATGTTGGAACCACCGGTTTCCACCCCGATTTCGCGGATGATCTTCAGAGAGGCATCGCGCATGATCTGATATTCTTTGTCGGTCAGGGTCTGGGCGGGCGCGACGGTGATGGAATCCCCGGTGTGGACTCCCATGGCATCAAAATTCTCAATTGAGCAGATGATAACCACATTATCCGCACTGTCACGCATCACCTCAAGCTCATACTCTTTCCACCCCAGCAGAGATTTGTCCACGAGTATCTCATTGGTGGGAGAGGCATCGATTCCGGCTTTGGCCATGGCCTCGTATTCTTCAATATTATACGCAATCCCGCCGCCGGTTCCGCCCAGGGTATATGAAGGACGGATGATTGCAGGAAAGCCGATATGTTCGATCAACTCCATGGCCTCGGCATAGGTGTGAGCCAGACCGGATGGAGGCACAGCGACACCGATGTTATCCATGGCCTGTTTGAACAGGGTGCGATCCTCCGCCTTTTCGATAGCCGGGAGTTTGGCCCCGATGAGTTCAACGTTATAGCGCTCCAGCACCCCGGTGCGTGCCGCTTCGAGGGCGGTATTAAGCGCGGTCTGCCCCCCATGGTGGGTAAAACCGCCTGAGGTCGCTCCTTGGCGATGATTTTTTCCAGCGTGCGCGCATTTACCGGCTCGATGTAAGTGCGATCCGCAAAGTCGGGATCGGTCATGATCGTGGCGGGATTGGAATTGAGCAGCACAACCTCGTAGCCCTCATCCTTCAGGGCTTTGCATGCCTGGGTTCCGGAGTAGTCAAACTCACACGCCTGTCCGATGACAATAGGACCAGCGCCTATAATAAGTATTTTATTTATGTCTGTGCGTTTAGGCATTTAGATGTCCTTACTTTACTTTCTGCTTGAAGTTTATCATGGCGCTGACAAAGTTGTCGAACAGATAGGTTGAATCGTGCGGTCCGGGAGATGCCTCCGGATGGTACTGTACCGAAAACGCCGGCAGGGTCTTGTGCTCAATCCCCTCCACGGTATTGTCGTTGAGGTTGATATGTGATACCACGGTTTCAGAATCAAGCGAATCTGGATCGACTGCGAACCCGTGATTCTGCGAAGTGATATACACCGGCCCACCTTTGTACTGTACCGGCTGATTGCCTCCGCGGTGACCGAATTTGAGCTTGAAGGTTCTGCCTCCCAGAGCGATACACAGAAGCTGATGCCCGAGACAGATGCCAAAGAGAGGTACCTTGCCCAGCAGCTCACGGATGGCATTCTGGGCATAGTGGAGCGGTTCCGGATCACCGGGACCATTACTCAGAAACACTCCATCCGGATTCATCTCCAGAACCTGTTGTGCCGAAGTGTTTGCGGGAACCACGGTCACATCACAGCCGCGCTGCACCAGATGGCGCAGAATATTGCGCTTGATTCCGAAATCGTAGGCTACAACCTTCATATCCGCCCCTTCGGTCACGCGCGGGTACCCGTGTTCAAGGGTCCAGAGTTTCTGATCCCAGTTGTAGGGGGTTTCGGTGGTAACCTCCTGCACCAGATCCCGCCCTATAAGACCCGGAGCGCGGCGCGCTTTTTCCACTGCCTGTTCGGGGTCGGTTTCCAGGCTCGAAATAACCCCGACCTGGGCTCCCTTCTCGCGGATATGCCGCACCAGAGCACGGGTATCAATCCCCTGGATGGCGACGATATTATGTTCTTTAAGATAGTCATTCAGCGAGCGCGTGGCACGCCAGTTGCTTGGCGCCGGGCAGCACTCTTTGACTATAAAGCCGGCCAGGTGTGGATATGAGGATTCCACATCTTCTTCGTTTACGCCACAGTTGCCGATGTGCGGGCAGGTCATGGTGACTATTTCACCATGATAGGATGGGTCGGTAAGAATTTCTTGATATCCGCTCATACTGGTGTTGAACACCACCTCGCCGGACACCTCGCCCTGCGCTCCAATCGCTTCGCCGTGAAAGACCCTGCCATCAGCAAGAGCCAGTATTGCTTTCATATATATTTCAACTCCCTGTCTTTAAATAAACTGTGCGGATATTTTTAATGTGTAACAGTTCGGTAAGGACTTGTTGCCCTCCACCTGTAGTGGTGGTGAACAGTTACTACACAATATCGTGCATCACTTTTCCGTCCCGCAGGGTCATCACGGCCCTCCCTTTCATCGTCTGGTTCTCAAAAGGGGTGTTGAAGGAGCGGGATTTTATATTCGGTCGGGTAACCTCCCATGTGCGCTCAGGATCAAGTATCGCGACATCCGCCACTGCACCCACAGCCAGGGTGCCACGCGGAATCCCCAGAGTTCTCGCCGGTTTCCAGCTTAAGAGAGCAATTACCTCCTGGAGTGAGAGCACCCCTTCATCCACCAGACACAGCGCCAGGGGCAGTGCGGTTTCAAGCCCGATCATGCCGAAGGCCGCATAGGTGAATTCCATGTTCTTATCATCAATATGATGCGGAGCGTGGTCGGTGGCGATGGCGTCAATCGTACCGTCACGCAATCCCTCCTTCATCGCGGCCACATCTTCCGCAGTGCGCAGAGGAGGTCCGACCTTGGCATTCACTTCATAGCCGCGCACCGCTTCTTCGGTGAGGGTGAAATGGTGAGGGGTAACCTCGCAGGTGACCCGGACTCCGCGCTGTTTGGCGGCGCGGATCAACTCTACGGTGCGGCGCGAAGAGATATGACACACATGCAGATGCGCTCCGGTAAGTTCGGCGAGCATAATATCCCGCGCCACGCTCGCTGCTTCCGAAACCCATGGGTTTCCCGCCAGTCCAAGTTCGGTGGAAAGAGGTCCTTCATTCATCACCCCGCCGTTTTTGATCGACTCATCCTCGGAGTGGGCAATAATGGGCATATCAAAACCATGTGCATACTCCATGGCATGGCGCAGCATCGCTCCATCCTCAACATTGAGGCCGTCATCGGAAAAACCTATGCAGCCCGCAAGCTTCAGGTCTCCCATCTCCACCAGGGAATCGCCTTTCTGCCCTTTTGTGATGGTACAGATGGGATACACATTGGCAAAACCTTCGAGTTGCGCCTTCTGAATCATGTAGCGCGTAATCGCCTTGTTGTCGTTACACGGATTGGTATTGGGCATGCAGGCAACGGAGGTAAAGCCTCCAGCCGCTGCCGCGCGTGTGCCCGAGACAATATCTTCCTTGTACTCATGTCCCGGATCACGCAGATGGACATGAATATCCACCAGACCGGGGGTTACCACCAGTCCGCTGGCATCAATCACCTGCTCATCTGTTGCGGATTCAATATTTTTATCTATTTTCTCAATCCGCCCCGAAACAATGCGTACATCCATCACTGCATCAAGATCCTGAGCGGGGTCTATAACTCTTCCGTTTTTTATAATTGTATTCATGGCACCTACCTGTAAAATCGCGAAATTGCTGTATTTGCAGCCCGGAATGTCCTACTCGTCCTTATTTACACCTGTGAGCAGATACAACAGCGCCATCCTTACCGCCACACCGTTTTCAACCTGTTCCAGGATTACATTCTGCCTGCCGTCGGCCACGTAGGAGGAAATCTCCACTCCGCGATTCAAAGGACCGGGGTGCATCACGATGGCATCCGGTTTGGCCAGTTGCATATTTTCTGGATTGAGGGCAAAAAACTGGGCGTATTCACGTTTGGTGGGCAGCAGCTTGCTTCCCCCTTCACGCTCTAGTTGAATGCGCAGCATCATCACCACATCCGCATCTTTTATAGCCGCATTAATATTCGTATACACTTCGGCGCCCAGCTCTTCGAGCCCGGGAGGAAGCATGGTTGCAGGGCCGGCCAGGCGCACAGTGGCACCCATGGTCCGAAGGGCATAGAGGTTGGAGCGCGCCACACGGCTGCGGGCGATATCCCCGATGATCGCCACGGTAAGACCTTCAAGGGTCCCCTTGTGCTCTTTAATGGTCATGAGGTCGAGAAGTGACTGGCTGGGGTGTTCATGGGCACCGTCTCCGGCATTGATGACCGAACAGCGACTCAGGCGGCGCGCGAGATAGTCAGGAGCACCGGATGCAGGGTGGCGGATCACGATTACATCCGCATCCATCGCTTCTATATTTTTGGCGGTATCCTCGAGGGTCTCACCCTTTGTCACCGACGACGAAGCTGCGGTAATATTGATGGTATCCGCCGACATGCGTTTGCCTGCGAGTTCAAACGATGTGCGGGTCCGCGTGCTGTTCTCGTAAAACAGATTAATGATGCTTTTCCCCCTGAGGGTAGGGACTTTCTTGATGTCGCGCTGGTTGATCTCCTTGAAGCTCTGCGCCGTGGTGAGGATCAGTTCGATATCATCACGCGAAAGATCCTTGGTACTGATGATGTGCTTGTGTGCAAATGACATTGATGTTCTCCGTGCTCGGTGATTTTTCATGGTTTCAGCAGACGTACCTCTCTGGGATGTCTGTCGGCATCGAATTCAACTTCAATCTGTTCATCTCTGGCGCTGGGGACGTTGCGCCCCACGTAGTCGGCGCGGATCGGCAGTTCGCGGTGGCCGCGATCTATGAGTACCGCCAGCTGGATACTCGCCGGACGACCGATATCCATAATCGCATCCATGGCGGCGCGGATGGTTCTGCCGGTGTAGAGCACTTCATCCACCAGAACCACATGGCGGTTATCGAGCTTGAAAGGGATCTCGGTTTTCCCCACCGGACGCGGATCGCGGGTGCTGCCCACATCATCACGGTACATGGTGACATCCACAGCGCCGATGGGGACATCCACATGTTCGATTTCGGCGATTTTTTGCTGGATCATACGCGCGATATGATCCCCACCAGTGCGAATACCTACCAGCACCATGTTGTCGCAGCCTTTGTTTTTTTCCAGAAGCTGATGACTTATGCGTGTGATGGCGCGGCGAATCGCATCTCTGTCCATCAGGGTTGTACAAGTTGAAGACATATGAGCTCCATGCAGTCAGAGGAAAGAACACAATCCGGACATTTCCCTGGATAAAAAGGGCAAAACAGACGCATTAAATACAAAAAAACCCGACTGCCGCCATGACAATCAGGGATGAATTCAACTTCTTCAAATTAATCGTGAAAGTGGAAATTATACAAGCGGATACAAACCCGGAGAGACACCACGGATACAGACATGTATACAGGCATTGCAGAGCTGCTAACTCAGCAGCATTGACAGGCTTTTTCATGGGTGTACCCTTACCGACCTCTCTGGATCGACTTAAAAGGATCTGATACTGATATGATCGAGCGAACGTTAGCGTGTTGATTATCAGTCGTCAAGTTATAAATGACTCAGGTGCCCAGATAAAAATTCCATTTAGAACTCGGAGTCATTTATCCTGCTCCTTCTGTGCATCAGCAGTTAATCTTTTATGCAGTTCAGCGCGGAATTTTTCCGGCAGCCGGCACGGCTTCTTGCGCGTGTAGTCAAAACTCACCAGCGGAGTACTCCCCTCTGCAGTTATTTCACCGGCACGCTCAATGACATAGTACAACTCAAAGGATGAGCGCTTTATTTCAGTGACTTTCACCCAGATTCTGAGCACATCACTGTGAAACATCTCGGCCTTGTACTTTACATGCGCTTCGGGCTGAATCAGGCCACAACCGCCGATGTCCATTTCGCTGAAGTCACCCAGATGTTTTAAAAAAGCGATGCGTGCATCCTGAAAGAAGTTGAGTACGGCAGAATTCGCCACATGCCCACCGTAGTTTATATCATTGATGTGCACGGTGTAATCGAGATAAAAATCAAAGCCCTGCATTTGCTTTCCCCTCCTGGATTGACATCATTTCTGACACCTGGAACAGAACCAGGTGGAGCGTTGTCCGATAACCTGCTTATGCAGCACTTCTCCACACACAGGGCAGGGAGCGTTATCGCGTCCGTACACCAGAAGCTGCTGCTGAAAATATCCTGGATTGCCGTTGCCATCCACAAAGTCCTGCAGGGTGGTTCCTCCCGCTTTGATTCCGGCCCTGAGTACCGCAACTATATTGCGGTGCAGTTCATTCCACTCATCCTTTACAAGGCTTTCTGACGGACGCTGAGGGTGAATACGCGCAAGGAACAGTGCTTCGTTGGCGTAGATATTTCCCACTCCTACAACGACCTTACTGTCCATGATGAAGTTCTTGATCGCGCGTTTGCTTCCCCTGGCCTTGTTTGCCAGATAGGCGGGAGTGAAATCGTCTCCAAGCGGTTCCGGTCCCAACTTCTGCAGCAGAGAATGGAGACCGGCAGAAGCGCTCTGCCACAATACCAGTCCGAAACGACGCGGATCACGATAGCGCAGGATGCCATGATCGAGAATAAAATCCACATGATCGTGACGCTCAGCAGGTCGCGCTGTGGTGACAAACCGCAGGGAACCGCTCATCCCCAGATGAATAAGGACGGTCCCCTCCTCCACCTGCAGGAGCAGATACTTGCCGCGGCGTTGAAGGTCAAGGATGGATCTGCCTCGCACATGGGTAACCAGATCCGCGGGGATCGGATAACGCAGTCTGTGCTGGCGGATGATCACATCTTCAAACGCATGTCCGGTTATCAGGGGAGCAAGCCCGGCACATATGGTTTCAACTTCGGGTAACTCAGGCATATCAGAAACAGACCCCTCGCTGGATAATCATTTCAGAGCTGATCGCTTCGGGCGCCACTCTATCCACTTCATCCTCCGTCAGCTTATATCCGCGCAGATAGCGCCACCCGCTCCTGGATTGTTTGAGTTCCGCCACTTCGTAGTAGCCGGTTTTGCTCTCATCCGCCAACGTGATCTGCATATGGTAGAGAACTCGTGCTCTGGTGCTCTCAATATCTTCCGCCAGGATTCTGCACGCATCAATCTGCGGCGCCACGCTTGTTTCGGTTCGGGCGTGGATGATGTAGTCGCTGCAGGACTTAAAGTTGCGCCGGAAGTTGGAATCGGGATGGTAGCTCGCGTAGATGAACCTGAACCGCGAGGATTCAAGGGCGTCTGCGCGTGCCAGAATCAGATCCGCAGGTTTCAGTTCCATAAGCTGTTTAAGACTAAACTCCATACCCACACCTAAAGCCGCGGATCCAGGATATCGCGCAAACCTTCTCCGAGAAGATTGTATCCGAGCACTGTAATCAGAATAGCCAGGCCGGGAAACACCGAAAGCCACCACGCCGTACCCAGGGTCTGTTTGCCGGCAATGAGCATATTCCCCCACGAGGGAGTGGGAGGTTGAACGCCGATGCCGAGAAATGAGAGGGCGCTTTCAGTGAGGATCGCTCCTGCCACTCCCAGGGTCGCGGATACCAGCACGGGCGAAATCGCGTTCGGGAGGATATGGCGCAGGATGATGCGCGCATCCGTGGCACCGAGACCGCGCGCGGCCATGACAAAGTCGCGCTCGCGCAGGGAGAGAAATTCCGCCCGCACCAGACGCGCCACCCCCATCCAGCCGGTAAGGCCGATAATAATCATGATGTTCCAGATGGAGGGCTCCAGAAACGCAATCACGGCGAGAATGAGAAAAAACGAGGGGAAACACAACATCACATCCACAAAACGCATTACCACGCTGTCGACCCAGCCACTGTAGTAACCCGCGATTGCTCCGAGGATTATGCCGATAAAGGTGGCTATCCCCACGGCGACAAAGCCCACCAGTAAAGAGATGCGCGCACCGTAGGCAATACGCACAAATACATCCCGTCCGAGATCATCGGTGCCCAGCCATGCGTCGGGTCCGGGCGGCTGAAGCTGGCGTGAGATATCCACCGCCCCGGGGTCACCGGGCAGCAGCGGAGCACACAAAGCCAGGATAAACATCGCCGCCACCACTACTCCACCTCCCAGAGCCATCCTGTTCAGGGGGCGTCTGCGCGGATGCGCGGGTTTATGCAAATCCACGG
>JBNGCY010000001.1:21492-27861 GCA_049975505.1 Desulfuromonadaceae bacterium
GCCATCCTGTTCAGGGGGCGTCTGCGCGGATGCGCGGGTTTATGCAAATCCACGGGCTCAGCCATATAGAATTACACCTGTTGCAAAAGGCGTGGAACCAGCATGTGAGCCTCCTTGCACACCACGCCTCCATCGCGCGCGGCTTTTTCACTGTAAACCGGAGCAGGCGCAGGGTTGGTATAGGCGCCACTGGAATCATGGAGGATATACGGAACCGGATCCATTGAGTGGGTGCGCAACCGCAGAGGCGTGGGATGATCGGGCATTACGAGCATACGGTATGCGCCCAGCCCCTGAATGCGCTCAAGCATGGCGCCGACAATTTTTTCATCAAAGAGTTCGATGGCCTGAATCTTCTCCGCCATATCCCCGCTGTGCCCGGCCTCGTCCGGGGCTTCCACGTGAATGTAGACAAAATCCTTTTTCTGCAGAGCTTCAAGAGCGGCCTCCACTTTGCCGGCGTAGTTGGTATCCACATATCCGGTCGCGCCCGGAACCTCAATGGCATTCAGACCCGCGTAGATACCAATCCCCTTGATCAGATCCACTGCGGAGACCACACTGCCGTCAATGCCGAATTTTTCCTGATAGGTCTGCATCTGTGGAGCCTTCCCCTGCCCCCACAGCCAGATGGAGTTTGCAAGAGATTTTCCATCACGCGCACGCATCTCGTTTACCGGATGGTTCTTCAGGAGCATCTGCGCCGAATTGGTCAAATGGATGAGGGTTTCCGCGCCGTCGCCATGGGGCATTTTATCTTCGATACTCTGGTTGATGATGTCGTGCGGCGGAATGCAGTTCATTGCATGCTTTCCGTTTCTCCACACCATCAGATGGCGATAAGATACGCCGGCGTAGAATTCAATGCCGTCACCACCGAGGTGTTCCTGAAGGGCCTCAATGAGAGGGCGCGCCTCATCGGTTTCAATATGTCCGGCGGTAAAATCGAACATATACAGTTTGCCGTAGTTGTGCACAATATCGACCAGGTTGAGACGGAACGCCACATCGTCAGGGCCGAGTTCCACTCCCATGCTTGCCGCTTCGAGGGGGGAGCGTCCGCTGTAACAGGTAGCGGGGTCATAGCCGAACACACTCAGGTTGGCCACATCGCTACCCGGATGAAACCCTTCAGGCACAGTATGGGTAAGTCCGACTTCACTGCAGGCGGCAAGCCTGTCCATATTGGGGGTGTTGGCGTATTCGAGTACGGTTTTCCCGCCAAGTTCCTCCATGGGTTCATCGGCCATGCCGTCACCCAATAAAACAATATACTTCATAAAGATTCCTCGAATTACCTCTGATGAGGTGTTTTCAGTGGTTTAATTGCGCGGATGGAAGCGTTCATGCACCTGCTGCAGATGTTCACGCGAAACATGGGTGTATATCTGGGTTGTAGATATGTCCGCATGTCCGAGCAGAACCTGGACCACGCGCAGATCCGCCCCATTTTCGAGCAGATGGGTTGCAAACGAATGGCGCAGGGTATGCGGGGTCACATTCTTGCTGATACCGGCCACCAGGGCCCGGCGCTTAATAATCTTCCAGAAGCCCTGACGTGTCAACCCCCCGGCGGAACGGTTCAGAAACAGATAGTTGCTGCGCCTGCCACGCAGAAGAGCCGGACGCCCGTGTTCAAGGTACTGGCGCAGGACCTGTATCGCTTCTTCCCCGATAGGGACAATGCGCTCTTTGTCCCCTTTGCCGATGGTTTTGATATATCCGCTTGCCGGATGATAGTCATTGAGCTGCAGCGCTACCAGTTCGGATACGCGCAAGCCGCAGGCATACAGCATTTCCAGCATCGCGCGATCGCGCAGATCAAGGGTACTGCGGCCCGAACAGGTTTCCAGCAGGGCTTCAACTTCGGTAACACTCAAAACATGCGGCAAAGTGTGCAGCAGTTTCGGCGTTTCAATCTCAGCAACCGGGTTGATTTCGAGCCAGCCTTCATCCAGAGCAAAGGAGTAAAATCCGCGCAGAGCGGCAAGATAACGCGCGCGGCTGCGCACTCCCAGTCCTTCCTCTTTCAAATGCATAAAAAACGCGCGCACATCCTCACTCTTTACCGCAGCGGGATTATTGACTCCGGTTGCAGCGCAGAATTCGATGTATCGCAGCAGATCGGCGCTGTACGCCACAATGCTGTTATGTGCCAGCCCCTTTTCGATACTCAGATAGTCGGTGAAGGCATCGAGGAGGGCATCAAAGGTACAGGGTTTCACGCTTACAACTGCTCCAGTAAGGCCTGCTTCAGATCTGTAAGTTTATCCGCATGCATAACCTTTTCACCGAATATGTCCTGCACGTAAAAGGTGTCTCCGGCCTGTTCGCCCTGGGTAGTTATTTTCGCAACCCCGATATACAGGCCGAGCTGGTTGAGGGTGTAATTGATCGAATACAACAGACCGACCTTATCCTTAGTGGTGATATCGATGACGGTGTAATCGGCCGAGACATCGTTATTTATCGAAACCAGTGGGGGTATTTCAGGGGTTGGCTTCTGTTCGGCAAACTGCATGGACCTGCGCCGCTGCCTGACCAGTTCGCCGAGATCACCGCGTTCCTGCAGATACCAGGTGAGATCGTGTTCGATGTCGCTCCAGTCTTCACCTCCGTTAGAACCGTGGGATGGCGAATCAACCTGAAGGATATCCACCGCCATGCCGTTACGCAGGGTATATATCTGCGCTTCAAGGATGTTTATGCCATGCCCCGCCATCACTCCGGCAATGGTGGTAAAAAGTCCGGGGACATCCAGAGTGACAATGATAACCTCACTGAATTTCAGTTCCCGGTTATAGCGTACCTGCATAGACAGGGGCTTGCTGCCGCGTTTGAGAATAACCCTGATCTGGTCTGCGAGTTCCTCAGAGTAGTGGGCCATCAGGTGGCGGGTACTGAAAAAACGCAGACACTCGCGCACCCGCTTCTCGGGAAACTCATCTTTGAGCGCTCTGACCACGGCGCGCTTGCGATTACGGATCTTTTCGGACCGGCTTTCCTGCTCGAAATTGCCGCGTTCAAGCCTGGTGTAGGTTTTTTCATACAGCTGCTGAAGCAGAAAACCCTTCCACTCCGTCCATGAGTTGGGACCTACCGCCTTGATATCCGCAAAAGTCAGCAGATAGAGGATATTGAGATTCTCGCTGCCCTGCATGGTGGTAGCGAACTGTTCAATCTGATCCTCGTCATTGATATCACGGCGCTGCGAGATATACGACATCTCCAGATGGTGCGCCACGATAAACTGAAGGCGCTGGCTGCTCTCTTTGGTAAGACGCATGCGTCGCGCGATCGTGGGAATCATCTTTGCGCCCTTCTGCGCATGCTGGCCCCCCTGCCCTTTGCCGATATCGTGGAGCAACACCGCAAGCACGAGAAGCTCCGGCTTGTCGATATCCTGAGCCAGCTTGGTCAGTAGGGGTTTTTTATCTTTGTATTCGCCCTCCCACAGGCGGCAGATTTCCTTAACCGCAAACAGGGTGTGCATATCCACAGTGTAGATGTGGTATGCATCGTGCTGCACCCGGCAGTAGATACGCTTGAATTCAGGGATAAAATAATTGAGAAAGAGCAGATGGTGCATCTGCTCGAGAATTTCGTACACATGTTTTTTATAGCGCAGAATATCCAGAAACACCCCGGACATCTTGCTCGAACGTCGCATCCGGTCATTGATGCGGTGCTGATTGTCGCGGATCATACTCTTCAGTGACAGGCTCAGCTTTACCTCATGGCGTTGACAAAGCCAGAAGGCACGCATTATCAGGGTCGGATCGGCCTCAAACAGATCTTCCCTGAAGGCGTAGAGCTCACCGCGCAACACGAAGAAGAAGCGGTCGATATTGCGGCGCTGCATATAGCGCGCGTGGCGCAGTTGCGGACGCAGGGATTCCTCCGCCGCTGCGATCATGGTGGAGGAAATATGCTCAACCTTGCTGGCAGCGGCATAGTAATCCTGCATGAACTGCTCTACCGCGAGCCCCGATCTGTTAGCGCGATAACCGAGAAATGCTGCTATCTTTTCCTGTTTGTCAAAATGGAGCTGGTCGTTTTTACGCCCGGATAAGTAGTGGAGTTCATTGCGGATGCGCCACAGATAGTCGAGGGAATCGATGAATTCATTGTAACGGCGTTCGGAGATAACCCCCTTAATCAGTAAACCACGCAGATCGTGCACCTTGTAGGTTACTTTGCATATCCACAGCACTGTATGCAGATCGCGCAGCCCTCCTTCACCCTCCTTGATATTGGGTTCGAGGATATACACCGATGAACCGTAGCGTTCAAGGCGGTGGGCATTTTCCTCCATTTTAGCCTTGATGAAGGTGCGCGTACTTCGATGCATGAGCGGCTTCAGAACCCGGACGCGGAACTCTTCATACAGTTCCGTACTCCCACATATATAGCGCGCATCGAGCATGGCGGTATACGCGCTCAGATCTTCTGAGGCGATATCGAGACATTCACGCCGGGTGCGCAGACAGTGCCCTACGCTGTAACCCAGATCCCAGAGCAGATACAACACCCTCTCGGAGAGTTCAGCAACATTGTCGCGTTCGGCCGCGGATACGTAGAACATCAGATCCACATCCGAATGCGGATTCATCTCCGCGCGCCCGTATCCCCCCAGGGCCAGCATAGCGCAGGGATGAGCCTTTGGATCGCGACATGAAAATCTGAATACCCGGGTGACCATCGCATCGGTAAAGGCGCTCAGGCTTGCAACTGTTTCGCGCCCAGAAGCCCCGCTGCGATGGCGTTGTCTGATCTGCTCGGTATAATAGCGATTGTAATCCTGGGCATGGCGCAAAAAATCGGGGCGCAGGGCAATAAAATCCTCCCCCGCGCGCCGCTGCACAATGAGTCGATCGAGTTCAGGAAGGTTAAAAGAGGTGACTGCGTCCATTTAATTTTCCGCCACCATGTTCTGCCCGCGCAAATAAGCCTTGACACCCTGCGCGATCCCCTCGGCGATTGACTCCTGAAACCTGGGATTGACCAGAAGTTTCGCTTCACGGGGATTGCTGATAAACGCCGCCTCAACCAGAATTGAAGGCATGTCGGCTCCCAGCAGGACATAAAACGGCCCCTGACGCACGCCAAGATCCCGAATATTGCTGAACCTCTGCTTGAGTTTATTTACCATGGATGTCTGGACATCGGTAGCAAGACGGCTGGATTCATTAATTTTTGAATTGGCCATAAGATCAAAGAGGATCAACTCCAGATCCCCCACTTCCCGCAGGCTCATATCGTTTTCGCGCGCTGCAACTTCCACTGCTTTGTCATTCTTGGAAAAATTGAGGAAGTAGGTTTCCGTTCCGTAGGCGCTTTTATTTCCATTTGCATTGGCATGTACCGAGATGAACACATCAGCGCCTTTGCGATTGGCAATGGCAGTGCGTTGCTGCAGGGTCAGATATACATCCTCGGTGCGGGTAAGATGCACATCACAGTCGATGTGCTTACGTAACACCTTTGCCAGACGCTTGCTCAACTCCAGGGTGATATCCTTTTCATACAGGTTGTTCGCCCCCACTGCTCCGGGATCTTTCCCCCCGTGTCCCGGATCAACCACGATACACAGGCGTTCGTTGCCGCGCTTCTGTTGCGGCAGGGTCACCATGTCCACGTATCCATCCGCAGCATTGGCCAACAAGGTATCGACATGATCTTCTGCGGCACGCGGAGCTTCCCGGATCTCATCGGTATCCGCTTTGATAATGGGCGCAGAGGAATTGGCGATATCCATAACAATGCGCGCAGGGTTATCGAGGGTGAAAATACTGTAATCCGCTCCCCGCTTCAGATCACACACAATCCGCACCGCGTCCTGTCTGTGTCCCAGACGGATATTCTGAACCACGCTGTCCCGATGTTCGACGCTGTATTCCTGTGCCAAGTCTCCAGTGTGGCTGATGCCGGGGATATCCACATATACGCGCGCGGGATTTTTAAGGCTTGCGTCTTCAAACCGTGCCGGGGCCTCTGTTTCGATAACTACGCGAACCTTGTCCCGCTCAACGGAGTAACGAATATCGGTCAGGGCGTTTCCTGGCGTATCCGCGGATTCAGGTGATTTTCCCTCCCGCTCCAGCTGAGACCGGGTATACCCGGTCTGTTCCAGGAGTTTTTGCGCTGCTGAACGCATATCTCCATCAGGATAGCGCCCCAGCAGGTTTGCACACACCCGCGCCGCTTTCTCGGGAGCGGAGTAGCGTTCCTGATAGAGGCGAGCCCGCAACAGCATGGCATCATCGGCGAGACTGCTACGTGGAAAATTCTGTTCAAGGCTCAGAAACATGGACTCTGCCTGTTCCAGATCGGAGCGCAGATGGGAGATCTCGGAAAGTCTGGTGTAAG
>JBNGCY010000001.1:27961-40368 GCA_049975505.1 Desulfuromonadaceae bacterium
TCTGCCTGTTCCAGATCGGAGCGCAGATGGGAGATCTCGGAAAGTCTGGTGTAAGCCTTACCTAAAAGATAATAGGCCGCCGGGGTTTTGGCATGTTTGGGATATGTGTTGATAAAATCCTGCAGAGGATTGAGAACCTTGTCCCAGTTATGCCGGTACTGCTGTTTCTCATTCGACTTAAGGAGAGTGTAGAAATCAGCACGTGCATTGAGATAATCCTGCTGGGGGCCGGCATATGCAGTACTGCTGCTCAGCAGAATAAACACCAGAGCACTGTACAGCCAGAAAAGAACGGATGTCCTTCGAATGTGCACAGGCATTTTCAGATTATGTGACAAGAAGTCGTTTGAGTTCATCCAGAACATTAATCGCTTCCAGAGGGGTTATCCGGTTAATATCCACACTGTTCAGACGCGCCCGCACCTGATCCTCCGCCTCCTCAAACAGATGAGAGGGGTGACTTGAGTCATTATTTTGACTCGAAATCCGGCCTGAGTCAGATCCGGAGCCATCCTGCTCCAGGGTTTTTAGCACTTCATTGGCACGCGCTATCACCGCCTCCGGCAATCCGGCCAGACGTGCCACCTGAATCCCGTAGGAATGGCTCGCCCCGCCGGGTACAATCCGCCGCAGAAATACGATTCTGTCCTTCCACTGCCGCACCTCGACGTTGAAGTTCACAATGCGCGCATGGCTGTCAGCCAGGGCTGTGAGTTCATGGTAGTGGGTGGCAAACAGCGTGCGCGCCGCCACTGCAGAGTTGTTATGCAAAAATTCTGCCACCGCCCAGGCGATACTGATTCCATCGAAAGTGGAAGTGCCCCGTCCGATCTCATCGAGCACGATCAGACTTCTGGGCGTAGCGTGGTTGAGGATATTTGCGGTTTCACTCATCTCCACCATAAAGGTGGATTGTCCGTGCGCGAGATTGTCACTTGCCCCCACCCGGGTGAAAATCTGATCCACCACGCCGATATGTGCTGTTTGCGCCGGAACGAAGGAACCGGCCTGGGCAAGGAGAACTATCAGAGCGACCTGACGCATGAAGGTGGATTTCCCCGCCATGTTGGGTCCGGTTATAAGGAGAATCTGTTCCTGCTCTGTATCGAGTTTCACATCATTGGGGACAAAGCTCTCTCCCAGGGTCATGGTCTCCACCACCGGATGACGCCCCTGCCTGATATCGAGAATAGATCCATCATCGATTTCAGGACAGCAGTAGTTGCGTTCGTGCGCCAGATCGGCAAAGCCGAGGAGCACATCCAGGGATGCAAGGGCTTCGGCACTCTGCTGTATTCTGCTCCCCTGCTCTGTGACATATGCGCGCAGGCGCTGGAAGATCTCATATTCAAGGGCGGTCAGGCGCTCCTGGGCTCCAAGGACTTTGTCCTCGTATTCCTTGAGCTCGGGGGTGAAATAACGCTCTGAATTGGCAAGGGTCTGCTTGCGTTCGTAATGCTGCGGCACTTTAGCGAGCTGGGTTTTGGGCACGTCGATAAAGTAACCGAAGACACGGTTATACCGCACTTTAAGGGTACTGATTCCTGTTGCTTCGCGCTCCTGCATCTCCAGGCGTGCGATCCAGCCTTTCCCCTCGCGACTTATGGTGCGGAGCTCATCCAGATCGGGATCATAGCCATCCCGGATCAAACCCCCTTCACGCAGGCTTATGGGTGGATCATCCGCAAGGGCTGCGCCCAGAAGATCCACCACGTCATCAAGAGGATCGATGGATTCAGCCAGTTCACACGCCAACTCTGCAGCAAAACCGTTTAAATGTTCGAGCACCGGCGGGATATTCTGCAAGGAGACAAGCACCGCGCGCAGATCTCTGGCATTAGCACTCCCCATGGAGATGCGGGTGTTGAGCCGCTCGAGGTCGTGCACCTGTTTCAGCGCCGCATGCATATCCGCACGCAGCATGGGATAGCGGATCGCCTCCTCTACCACTTGGTGTCTGCGTCTGATTTCATCGGGCTGTACCAGAGGCATGGTAAGCCACTGACGCAGAGTGCGGCTGCCCATGGCTGTTGCGGTGCGGTCCACAGCGCCCAGGAGGGAACCGGCGCGCTTGCCGTCACGCATACAGGCGGTGATTTCCAGATTGCGCCTGGTGTCCGGATCGATAACCATGGTGTCCGAGACGTGGTAGGTGCTTAAGGGGCGGATATGTGCCACAGAGCCGCATTGAGTTTCTTCCACGTAGAACAGGGCCGCTCCGGCGGCACTGCAGGCGGCGGGCTGATCCGCACAGCCGAAAACCCCGAGATGCTCAGTGGCAAAAAACCGCATCAGGCGCTGAGCCGCATCGTCGGGATCAAAGACACCGTCAGGCAGAACGTCGACGGGTACCTGCTTAGGCACGCGCACAAGCTCAGAGCGCAGATGTTCGGCTTCTGACTCGGCAACCAGGATTTCGCGCGGGGAGATAGCGCCTATCTCACGCCTTAATTCATCGGGAGAAGCAACGCTGGTTACGCGGAAATACCCGGTGGAAAGGTCGAGAGAGGCTATCCCGTAGACATCTGCGCAGGCAGCAACCACGACAAAAAAATTATGCGCATCCGCTTCGAGCAATTCCTCCTCAATTGCGGTTCCCGGGGTTACAACCCGCACCACCTCACGCCTGACCAGGCCTTTGACCTCACGCGGATCCTCCACCTGCTCACAGATAGCTACTTTGTGTCCGGCCTCCACGAGTTTGGCAAGATAGGGCTGGGTGCTGTGGTAGGGGATGCCACACAGGGGAATTTCGTCTTCAGAGCCTTTATTGCGGCTGGTAAGGGCAATGTCGAGGATGCGGGCAGCCGTAACCGCATCATCCATGAACATCTCGTAAAAGTCGCCCAGACGGAAAAACAGAATGGCGTCCGGATAACGGCTTTTTATCTCCAGATACTGGCGCATCATCGGAGTTTGTGTTGCCATATGAATTCACTTTACTGCAATGGAAATGATACTGATGAACGGTTACTCTATGAGTCGCCCTATTCTGCTCCAGCGCGGGCTGTGGGTTTCGCTGTCCCATGACCAGTATAAGATTAACGCCTGCCCTTTGATATTCTCCTCGGGAACAAAGCCCCAGAAGCGGCTGTCATAAGAGCGATCCCGGTTATCGCCAAGAACAAAATAGTGTCCCTCAGGCACCGTAACCGCGGGCATATAGTCACGTCGATCCTGCGGATGAGACATGGATCCCGGAGATATGATGCCGGACTCCTTATGTACCTCCTGCTCAAGGGCGTAGCGTTCGCCGTTTACATAGAGCTTTTTACCGCGTATTTCCACCGTATCCCCGGGCAATCCAATTATGCGCTTGATGAAATCGCGCCTCTTCCACCAGCTTTTGTCCTCATCACCCGGAAACTCGAACACCACTATATCTCCGCGTTCAGGTTCGTCAAATTCAAGGATTTCGATGTCGGTAAACGGAATCGTGGTGCCGTAGATAAATTTACACACCAGCAAATGATCGCCGATCAGTAGAGTATCCTCCATGGATCCCGAGGGAATTTTGTATGCCTGTATAATAAAAGCGCGGATAATCAGTGCCAGAACCGCTGCAACAATCAGGGCTTCGGAGTACTCGCGATACCAGGGTTTTTTCTGCTTAGCGGATATATTTTTCTCTTTATTTTTAAATATTTTCTTCATTTTATTAATCTTTGGCTTTAAGTATGGAAAGAAATGCCTCCTGGGGTAATTCGACATTGCCGATCTGCTTCATGCGCTTCTTGCCCTCTTTCTGCTTTTCCAGCAACTTGCGCTTCCGCGAGATATCCCCACCGTAGCATTTGGCGGTAACATCCTTGCGCAGTGCCTTGACGGTTTCGCGCGCTATAATCTTTCCGCCTATGGCAGCCTGGATTGCCACCACGTACTGCTGACGAGGGATGAATTCCTTCATCTTCGACACCAGTTCACGTCCGCGCGCCTGCGCTTTATCCCGATGTACAATAAGCGACAGAGCATCCACACTTTCACCGTTGATGAGTACATTCATGCGCACCAGGTTGCTCGGGCGGTAATCCAGATGTTCGTAATCCAGAGATGCATATCCCTTGGAAAGCGACATCAGGCGATCGTAGAAATCGAGGACTATCTCGTTGAGGGGCAGCTCATACACGATCATAACCCGCGTGGCAGTGAGGTAGCGGATTTCACGCTGCACGCCGCGTTTTTCTTCACACAGGCTCAATACCGGGCCCACAAATTCATTGGGTACATGGATTGAGGCAAGAATAAACGGCTCCTCAATGGTGTCGATATCCTGCACATCCGGGAGCTTGTATGCACTATCGACGTTTATCGCCTCTTTTTTGGTGGTGGTTACATGATATACCACTGTAGGCACTGTGGTTATCAGGTCGATGCCGAACTCGCGCTCCAGGCGTTCCTGAACAATCTCCAGATGCAGCAATCCGAGAAAACCGCAGCGAAACCCGAACCCCAGCGCCGCGGAATTTTCCGGCTCAAAGGTTATGGATGAGTCGTTCAGCTGAAGTTTTTCCAGAGCATCGCGCAGCAGCTCGTAATCGCTGGTATCGATAGGATACATGCCGGAGAACACCATGGGTTTGACTTCTTTAAATCCGGGCAGCGCCTTATCCGCCGGACGGTGCAGATGGGTGATGGTATCCCCTACTTTGGCATCCTTGACCACCTTGATACCCGCAATCATGAAGCCAACCTCTCCGGCCTTGAGGCTGTCGCGCTCCAGCGGATACGGAGTGAACACCCCCAGCTGCAACACTTCGTAACTGCGGCGATTGGCCATGAACTGGATTTTATCCCTTTTTTTCAGGGTTCCGTCCACAATACGCACCAGGACAATGACCCCCTGATACTGGTCATACCAGGAATCGAACAGCAATGCCTTCAGGGGAGCATCGGGGTCACCCGCTGGAGGGGGTACTTTGTGCACGATAGCTTCGAGAATTTCATGGATACCTATTCCTTCCTTGGCACTGGCTTCGATGGCATCCGCAGCTTCAAGGCCGATAATATCTTCGATCTCCTCTTTCACCCGCTCCGGCTCCGCGCCGGGGAGATCAATTTTATTGAGAACCGGGAAAATTTCCAGATCAGCATCCAGGGCCAGGTATACATTCGCCAGGGTTTGAGCTTCCACCCCCTGGGAGGCATCCACAACCAGAAGAGCCCCTTCACACGCCATGAGGGAACGACTCACTTCGTAGCTGAAGTCCACATGGCCTGGAGTGTCAATGAGGTTAAGGATGTATTCCTCGCCATCGTCCGCCTTGTATTTCAGGCATGCAGCCTGAGCCTTGATGGTTATACCGCGTTCGCGCTCAAGATCCATCTTGTCAAGGAACTGCTCGGTCTTCTGCCGCTCATTAAGAGCGCCGGTGTTTTCGAGCAGGCAGTCAGCCAGGGTGGATTTGCCGTGGTCGATATGCGCTATGATAGAAAAATTGCGAATGTTCTTCTGCTTCATAATCTCCTGCGATTGTCAGTATACCTGCAACAAGGTTTTTACCGCCAGCAAACCTTTGATTATTACGGAACCAGGATGCAAGACCGGCGGACATCAGATCGGAAGTAAGACTAGTCAGATTCAATTTCTTTGTAAAGAAATAATACTAAGTATTCTCCTCCGGGATGCCGAAGAGCACAATTAAGCACACATCTGCTCATTTCGGATGGAATTGATGCTGTGTTAAGGATGTTCTGTTCTGAAAGAACTGCCTGATTTCAATCTTCAATCTGCTATCGAGAGTTTCATGTATACTTTCAATACGTCATCCGGCAACCGTTATCGTTCTAAGCTCCACCCCCATTCAGCACTGCGACAATGGTTTGAAGATCTGCTTTCCATCACTCTCATCATATTAGCCGCAGGTGCGCTTATCCTTGGCGCCGACATGTACCTGGATCGCAACCGGGATCAACACTCCCCTGCGCAATATCTCCACAGTGTAGATGGTGTTACTGTTCCTGCTGTATATCCGCATCATGAGCGTGGCCGCAGCATTGACATTTAGGCATTTGCAACTATTCACCTTTATTGCTCACAGGGGTTTGTGGTACCCATGAAAAGGGCGTCTGTCGCCACGGACGGCGACAGTTGAACGGCCATGGACGGCCCCGATTACAAACAGTCGTGTCCCTTGGAATGGGTGCCACAAGGCCTTACTGAACTGTTACAGGCATTTTTACCCTGAATAACACCAAGCATTCACCCTCCTGTTTTCGTGCGTTAAGTGGTATTCGCGCTTAAAAGCGTCATTATACTGAAAGTAGCTCTTGAACAGGTGCGCACATCAGTGCTAAACATCAGACATGTATACTCCAGACTCCGACATAAAATTTACCGGCTTCCGAATCCTGCACATTGATTTCTCCCTCAACCGGGATTTCAATGCGGCCAGTCAATACACAGAAGTGCATACCGAGTTCAAGATTCACCATGAACTGCGGAACACAGCTCTGAAGGTATACCTGGGCATCAGGTTCAGAGATGATGCGGAACACGGTCCACCCTTCAATCTTGAAATTGAAGCAGAGGCAACATTCAAGTTGCAGCACTCCCTCACTCCAGATGAAATCCAACCTCTGGTAAAGCAGTACTGTGCTGCGGCCATGTTTCCCTATCTGCGGGAAACCATTGCCGACATTACCCGCCGGGCCGGATTTCCCCCACTCCACATTCCTCCGGTGGATTTTTCCCGCGCTTTTGTGCAGGATTCAGATCACGGTCCCGTTCCATCCCATTCCCTGCACTGATTTACATTGACATATCTGTGTTTTTTTTTGCCTTGAAGGCGCAAAGGTGGCATAATTTCGCTTTTGTGTAAAACACCTGTCATCTGTTCGTGTATGCACCTGCCTGAACCCTGCGAGGAGCATACGGGAATTGAACCCATGTATTTAAGTATCTCGGGGAGTTATGCAGAATATACCTACATCATCCGGAAACGCGCCCTCTCAGGATCAGAGTCAGCCTCATATCCGCCCCGCCAATGACGTTCATCCTCTGGGCACCTGGTCAGGAGATGAAGCGAATATTAACGATGCTCTGAGCCTGACGGATGCACTGATGCAGGTAAACAAGCCGGTTTATCTGTGCCGGGATAACAACGCCTGCTTCAGGGTTCATACCTCAGGACATGGCGTGTTCGGTGAATTTATGAGTAATAACAGCGACTCTGCGTCCGCGCTGCAACAGGTGCTTGGATATGCAGCACCTCTACCTCCCCAGGCATGCGGAAATGCAGCGTTCTTAAGCGCCCACCGGATGCGCTATCCGGTTATAGCCGGTTCCATGGCCAAGGGGATCAGTTCCGCAGCCATGGTCAAAGCCATGGGCGAAGCGGGGATGCTGGGGTTTCTGGGCAGCGCCGGCCTTGAAGTGAGGGAGGTTGAATCACAACTGCTCCAGCTGCAGGATGACCTCAATCCCGCTGGGCATGCGTACGGAGCCAACCTGATCCACAGTCCCAACGAGCCCGAACTGGAACAGAAGCTGGTGGATATGTATGTGCGCATCGGCCTGAACCTGATCGAGGCTTCGGCGTTTTTAAAGATCACTCCCCCTTTGGTTGAATACCGTCTCCACGGCATCCATCAGGACGATAACGGTAATATCGTCACCCCCAACCGGATTATTGCCAAGGTCTCGCGTGAGGAAATCGCCACCCATTTTCTCTCGCCGCCGCCGCAGAAAATTGTTGCACACCTGCAGGCACAGGGGAAAATCAGTGCAGAGCAGGTCCGTCTGGCACAGCATATCCCCATGGCGGACGATATTACCGCAGAAGCCGATTCCGGCGGACATACGGACAACCGCCCCGCCATGGCGCTTTTCCCCACCATTGTGGCCCTGCGCGACACCCTGCAACAGCAATATCAGTATCCGGAGCCGCCCCGTGTGGGTCTGGGCGGCGGGATTGCGACCCCCTACGCCGCTGCAGGAGCCTTCGCCATGGGAGCCGCCTATATCGTCACCGGAAGTGTCAACCAGGCGTGCGTGGAAGCGGGCACTTGTGCGGCAGTAAAACAGATGCTTGCCGAAGCACAGCAGGCGGATATTGCCATGGCTCCGGCGGCGGATATGTTTGAGATGGGTGTGAATGTCCAGGTACTCAAACGCGGCACCATGTTTTCCATGCGCGCGGCTTCGCTCTACGAGTTGTATCGCAAGCACGCGAGCATTGAGGATATCCCTGCAGCAGAACGCACCAAACTCGAAAAAAACATATTCAAGGCCGGTCTCGATGAGGTGTGGGAAAACACCAGGGCGTTCTTCGCCCGGCGTGATCCGCGTGAGATTGAACGCGCCGAAAAAGACCCGAAGCACAAGATGGCGCTTATCTTCCGCTCCTATCTGGGGCAGGCGACCCACTGGGCCATCGAGGGCGATCCTGAGCGGCGCATTGACTACCAGATCTGGTGTGGCCCGGCCCTCCCTGCTTTTAATGCATGGACGAAAGGAACCTTTCTGGAACAGCCCCGGCAGCGCAGGGTTGTGGACGTTAATCTCAATCTTCTGGTAGGTGCGGCGGTGTGGCTGCGCGCTACGATGCTGGGTCGTGCCCGCGCCTGGTATGAACAAACCCATCCCGATAATGCACTTGTTCTGCAGCCACTTACTCGTGAACAGATAAATGCCTGTCTTCAGGCATAAGAATTGAATACAGGGACCAAAGGTATGAACGCGACTACAGATTCCAATTCCACTATTCCAGCTGTACCTCTCGCCGTGGTAGGCATAGGATGCCTGTTCCCTAAAGCGGAGGATAAATCCACATTCTGGGCTAATATCAAGCATAAAGTCGATGCCATAACCGATGTCCCTGAAACCCACTGGCGCATCTCCGACTATTACGACCCTGATCCGAAACGCCCGGATCATACCTATGGAAAGCGGGGCGGATTTCTCGATCCGGTGGATTTCAATCCCCTGGAGTTCAATATCCAGCCCAATATCCTCGAAGCTATCGACACTTCTCAGCTTCTGGGTCTTATCGCCGCGCGTGAGGCCCTGCGTGATGCCGACTATGATCCGGCCGGGGAATTTGCACGCGAGCGTGTGAGCGTGCTTCTCGGGGTAACCGGCGCCCTTGAGATGGTTATCCCCCTGGGCGCCCGACTCGGTTATCCCATATGGCGAAAAGCCCTGCTCGATTCCGGGGTCCCCGCAGATGTGGCCGATGAGGTGGTGGAACGCATCAGTGCCGCGTATGTACCCTGGCAGGAGAACTCGTTCCCCGGTCTTCTGGGCAATGTAGTTGCGGGGCGGATCAGCAAACAGTTCAATCTCGGCGGAAGCAACAGTGTCGTGGATGCCGCGTGCGGCAGTTCTTTGAGTGCAGTGCATATGGCCGCCATGGAACTGGCGTGCGGGCACGCCGACATGGTGATTACCGGCGGGATCGACACCTTCAACGATATCTTCATGTACACCTGTTTCAGCAAAACCCCTGCCCTTTCGCCCAGCAACCGCGTTTGTCCCTTTGATGAATCGAGTGATGGCACCCTTATCGGTGAAGGCCTTGGGCTTGTGACCCTCAAACGGCTTGAGGATGCAGAGCGTGATAACGACCACATCTACGCGGTGATCAAAGGTGTGGGCAGCGGCAGTGACGGCAAGGGTGGAGCCATCTACGAGCCCAGCGCACGCGGACAGGTACGCACCCTCAGAAACGCCCATAAGATTGCCGGAGTGGAACCGCGGGATATCGGACTCATCGAGGCCCACGGCACCGGTACCAGAGTCGGAGATGCTACTGAAATCAAAGCATTGCGCGAAGTGTTCGGTGAAAGTGACGGCAGCCCCTGGTGCGCCCTGGGCTCGGTTAAATCCCAGATCGGGCATGCCAAGGCCGCCGCCGGCGCGGCTGGGTTGATTAAAACCGTGCTCGCTCTGCATACAAAAATTCTACCCCCCACCATTAACGTCAGCAAACCCCAGGAGATAATCACCTCCGGGAATACGCCATTTTACGTCAATACCGAAGCCCGCCCCTGGATCACCTCAGCAGACAGGCCGCGGCTTGCCGGGGTCAGCGCCTTCGGCTTTGGCGGGAGCAATTATCACTGTATTCTCGAGGAATACCGCCATCACAAGCGCTTCTGCGACTGGGACGGCGCGCCCCAGGTGCTGGCGTGGAGCGGATCCACACCGGATGAGCTTAAAAATAATATTCAGAAGAGCCTCGCCGGACTCCGGGAGAACCTCTCTTCCCGGAAACTGAGGGCTATCGGCGCCGAGGTACGCAGCGCATATGACATTAACGCTCCGCAGCGTCTGAGCTGTTGTATTGAAGACAGCCACCAGGGTGCCACCATCCTCGAACAGGCCCTTACCCTTGTTGATAGCGGCAAAGAGCAGGCATCCACTCCAACGGGGATATACTACTGCGGCAAAAGCGCGGATACCTCCCCCGTGGAGAAAACGGCGGTACTCTTTCCCGGACAGGGAGCCCAGTATCCCTACATGCTGCGCGATCTGGCCTGTCATGCCCCTGAAATGCTTGAAGAGCTTGAGCGTGCCGATGTTGCGCTGAACCACGAGTGCCCGGAGCCCTTGAGCACTCTCATCTATCCCCACAGCATCTACACTGATACCGATGCCGAAAAAGCCGCGCAAAAACTTCAGGCTACAGAACATGCCCAGCCCGCCATCGGAACAGTGAGCCTGGGGGCCTGGCGCTATCTGCAGCGCTACGGCGTTGAAGCCGGGGCTTTTGCGGGGCACAGTTATGGCGAACTCACCGCCCTGTGTGCTGCAGGCTGCTATACCGCGCACGACCTCTACAGCCTTTCCCGCCTGCGCGGCACCCTGATGCGCGGAGACGGAAGTGATAAAGGCACGATGCTGGCGGTAGCGGCTCCGCTGGAGGATATTGAAGAGCTGATAAAAAAGGAAGATCTGGAGCTTGTTATAGCCAATAAAAACACCCCGCAGCAGGGGGTGCTCTCCGGTGCCCGCGCCGAGATAGAGCGTGCGGCAACTGCATGTAAAAACGCAGGGATGCGCTGTACTCCCCTCGATGTAGCCGCCGCTTTTCACAGCAGCCTCGTCGCCGGGGCGGCTACTCCGTTTCGCGCTGAACTTGAGCATGTAAAAATCAATACACCCAAAGCAAAAGTATATGCGAACAAGAGTGCCGCTACCTATCCGCAGGATGAAGACGGAATCCGCACCCTTCTGGCAGAACAGCTTGCAAGTCCGGTGGAATTTGTACGCCAGATAGAGCAGATGTATGCAGACGGCATCACCACCTTTATCGAGGTCGGTCCGGGAGCGCGTCTTTCGGGGATGGTGAAAAAAATTCTCGCTGAGAAGAAAGATGTCAACATCATCACCCTGGACGCCTCCAATGGCAAGCGTATGGGAATGAACGATCTGGGCCGGTGTGTGGCTCAACTGGCGGCCCTCGGAATCGCTCCCAACCTGCATGTGTGGGATGAGGGTTTTGCTTCCAGGTGGCTGAATCGCCCTGAGGAAAACTCCAGAAAACCGCGTATGAGCATTCCGATCTGCGGGGCCAACTACGTAAAAGAGCGAGAACCTCTGCCCCGAAGCACCAGAACCCTGGTGGACAGACGCGAACTCGAAGCGCTGAAAAATCAGCAGACACCACAGGGCACGGGAAGCGGACACGAAAATATCGGATCGAGGACAGATATGAACACATCAGATACAGACACCAATACCCCCCCGCAGGGAGTAAAAACACCGGTTTCAGCCGAGATACTGCACGCCCAGATGAGGATGCTGCATAAAATCCAGGAGGATACCGCGCGTCTGCACGAGCAATTCCTCAGTGGTCAGTCAGAGGCTCTGCGTACCATGCGCGCCCTCATGGGGGATGTGCAAAGCACCGGAATAGAGATGGACTCTGCGCTACCGAAGTCTGCTTCTGAGCGGAAACAGCAACGGGAAGTGACCCTACCACGGGAAGCAGCCCCACAGGAAACAACGGTAAACCAGCCTCAGCCAGTGCCTTCAGGTGTACCTGATGCCAGGGCAGAAACGGCCTCAGGCACGCAGAGGGATAATCCCCCGGAAGCGGATACGGATGTCGCTTCCGAACTCCTGAAGATTGTCGCGGAGAAGACCGGCTATCCTCAGGAGATGCTTGAACTCGACATGAGCCTGGACGCGGATCTGGGCATTGACTCCATCAAGCGCGTGGAGATCCTCTCCGCAGTGCAGGAGCAGCTTCCCCATCTGCCCAGTGTGGAGCCTCAGCAGCTCTCCGCTCTCCAGACCCTGCGCCAGATTGTCGATACCCTGAGCAGTGCCGCCGGGCAGACACCGCCGTCCCCGCAGAAAGATGCGCACGGAGCAGGCCCTGCCTCTGCACCGATAACTGCAGATACAGATGTCGCTTCCGAACTCCTGAAGATTGTCGCGGAGAAGACCGGCTATCCTCAGG
>JBNGCY010000001.1:40468-107329 GCA_049975505.1 Desulfuromonadaceae bacterium
GATGTCGCTTCCGAACTCCTGAAGATTGTCGCGGAGAAGACCGGCTATCCTCAGGAGATGCTTGAACTCGACATGAGCCTGGACGCGGATCTGGGCATTGACTCCATCAAGCGCGTGGAGATCCTCTCCGCAGTGCAGGAGCAGCTTCCTCATTTGCCCAGTGTGGAGCCTCAGCAGCTCTCCGCTCTCCAGACCCTGCGCCAGATCGTGGATACCCTGGAAGCTGAATCAGGTAAAAAAAAAGATCTGAACGCGGATCCCAGCGCGGATTCATCCCGCGCCCCAATAACTGCGCCCCATACAGGGATTGAGCGTCAGGTGATCCGCCTCTGCGCAGTGGAAGCAAAGCGAGGGAAGCTTGACATTAAAGCTCCGATCTGGATTGTGGATGATGCGTCACCTCTGAGTGAAGGAGTTGCGCAGGCCCTGGAAAGCAAAGGATATGCAAGCAAGGTGGTCAGCCCTTTCACCACCCGGATTCCGGAACACCTTGGTGGACTGGTCATCCCGGCTCCTGTTATGGGCGCCGACAGCAATTTTATCCGCGATGCCTTTGCTCTGCTGCAGCGCTGTGCTCCGGCTCTGCATGCGGCTGCGACCGAAGGGGATGCGGTGTTCTTCACCCTTTCGCGCCTTGACGGTGCCTTTGGCTTCGACCCTGAATCCTTGCTTCATGATCCCATTTCCGGCGGACTTGCCGGTCTTAGCAAAACCGCAGCGCATGAGTGGAAGGATATCACCTGCAGAGCTCTGGATATCGATCCGCTCCTGCCGGAACAGGAACAGATCAACGCTGTAGTTCAAGAGCTCGAACATGCTGGACCGCAGGAAATCGGCATCAGCCGGTGCGGAATTTTCACTCCGGTGCTGCAGAATGAATCTCTACCCTCAGAATCCCCGGAACTGAACCTCAGCCGCGCAGATGTGGTTATTATCAGCGGCGGCGGGCGCGGAGTAACTGCGGAGGTGGCACTCCATCTGGCGCAACACGCCTCTCCCACTTTGCTTCTGCTCGGACGCAGCCCCCTGGAAGAGGAAGAAGAGTGGCTGCGCAGCGCAACAACCGAAGCCGAAATAAAGCAGACTCTGGTAAAAAATTCTCCGGAGAAGCTGAATCCGCGCGAGCTTAATGCGCAATGTCAGAGCGTTCTGAATCAGCGGGAACTGCGGCGCAATATTGAACGCCTCCAACAGGCCGGCTCACAGGTGCTCTATCATGCCCTGGATATCCGCGATGAAGAGGCGGTTAAAACCGCGGTTGAGGCCGCGCGCAGCCATGGAGCAATCCGCGGCATCATCCACGGGGCCGGAGTTCTGGCCGACAAAAGGATCGAGGACAAGACCCTGGAACAGTTTGATCAGGTCTATTCCACTAAAATCGGGGGTCTGCAGGCGATAATTCAGGCCACGGCAGCGGATGAAGTGGATTTCATCGCTCTGTTTTCCTCCTCCACCGGACGCTTCGGACGCACAGGACAGATCGACTACGCCGTGGCCAACGAGGTCCTCAACAAGACCGCCCAGGCTCTGGCCCGTCAGTATCCGCAGCGCCGCATCCTCTCCCTCAACTGGGGGCCATGGGATGGGGGGATGGTAAACACCGGCCTCAAAAAACTCTTTGCCAGTGAAGGGATTGAAGTAATAGATCTGGAAGAGGGATCACGTTATCTGCTCCAGGAACTCGGCGGCAGCGCCAAAGAAGTGGAACTGGTAATTCTCGGGGGCGGCACTGTTCTGCAGCCTGGCAATGATTCCGGGGTAAACGAATGTCAGAATGTGTCGGATCAGCTCCCGAATCCGGTTATGCAGATGCCTGTGAGCTGTACTCATCTTCCGTGTCTGCGTGACCATGTGATTGACGCCAAAGCGGTGGTTCCCATGGCACTGAGTGCCGAGTGGCTCGCTCAGGGAGCGATGCACAATTTCCCCGGGCTAGCTTTTTTCGGCTTCGACAATCTGCGCATCTACCGCGGTATAACCCTGAACCGGGATGAAGAACAGCAGATAGAACTGCGCTGTGACCGCATGGAGCCCGTAGCTGCACAGCGCGGAATTTACCGGGTAGCGGTACAGATATGTGATGCCAAGAGCGCAACGGTATTCAGCAGTGCCGAGGTGGTTCTGGCGGATACCCATCCGCAGGAGATCCCGGAGCCTATCTCCGGAGATATCTCTGCTGCAAACCAGGAGAACCGCGATTCCATCTACGCCGATTCACGCCTCTTTCATGGTCCGGCATTTCAGGCTCTGGAGCAGGTTCTGGGGCAGGATGAGAAAGGTATATCCGCCCTGGCGTCGAACGCGGCTACCCCGGCGGCATGGATAAAAACGCCTTTACGCCATACCTGGTTGGGCGCACCGATGCTTCTGGACAGCAGTTTTCAGCTCATGATTCTGTGGTGTAGTGCCCACTGCGGGTGCGTTTCTCTTCCGAGTTCGGTGCGCTGCTATCGTCAGTATGTTGAACATATCCCAGGGGATGTCAGTGAAATTCGCGCTCATGTTATCAGATGCAGTGCCTCCGGAGCGGAAGCCGATATCGACTTTATCACCCCCGATACCGGTAAGCTGCTGGCGCGCATCGAGGGTTATGTATGTACCATGACCCCGAGTCTGCAGTATGCCTTTACCCGCGATACCCTGGACTGAAACGCCCTACAGGAGGTTTTTATGGATATCCAGCTCGAATGTCTTCCCTGCTTTGTCAAACAGACCCTGAGTGTTCTTAAAATGCTCAAGGCGGATGACAAAATCAGCGAAAAGGTGATGCGTGATGTGCTGGAGTGCCTGAGCAGAATTGATTTCAATCAGACTCCGCCACAGCAGGCCAGGGAGATCCATGCCCTGATCCGCAAACTGTGTCGGAATGACGACCCCTATGCGGAGCAGAAAAGCGCGGATATGCAGCTCGCCCTGCAGCTGTTTGATATGGTCGAAAACGATGTAAAGCATGCTCAGGATCCATTTTATGCAGCTCTGCAGATGGCCATTGCCGGGAACAGTCTTGATCACGGCGTTTACCACGATCTGAGTCCGGAACAGGCCCGCACTTACCTCGAGCAGGGGCTGCACACTCCGATACAGGGGGATATCCAGAGATTCCGTACTGAGGTGGAAAAGGTGCAGTCAATTCTGTACCTGGGAGACAACGCCGGGGAGATAGTGTTTGACCGTTTCGTGCTGCGCCATATGCAGGATAAAAAAATAACCTATGCGGTAAGAGGTGGGCCGATTATCAATGACGCCCTGCTTTCCGATGCCCTTAAAGCCGGAATTGACAAAGAGGTTGATCGTCTCATCCACAATGGAGACAATTCACCAGGTACGGTGCTTCAGTTCTGTTCAGCAGAGTTCAGAGAGGTTTTTGAAGGTGCGGATCTGATAATCGCCAAGGGTCAGGGGAACTACGAGACCTTAAGTGAACACGAAGCGAATATCTACTTCCTTCTCAGAGCCAAATGTCCGGTGGTTGCAGAGCATATCGGCTGTGAAGTGGGAAGTGCGTTGCTCTACAAAAGGTAATCAGGGTAAATAAAATCTGTTATTTACAATAAAAGGAAAGCCATTATGTCCAGCACCTGCGGTACTCTGTTCAAAATATCAACATTCGGTGAATCCCACTGTCCCGCAGTCGGTGCCGTGGTGGATGGAGTCCCGCCCCGTCTGAGCATCAGTGTGGAGCAGATACAGGCACAGCTGGACCGGCGGCGTCCCGGACAGAACAAACTCGGCACCCAGCGTAAGGAAGCGGACCAGGTCCGGATTCTTTCCGGGGTGGAAAACGGCCTCTCCCTCGGAACCCCTATCGCCCTGATGGTGGAAAACACCGACCAGCGCCCGGGGGATTACACTGAAATGCGCAATATCCCGCGCCCCTCCCATGCAGACTATACCTACACCATGAAGTACGGGATCAACGCCTCAAGCGGCGGCGGGCGCGCAAGTGCACGCGAGACCATCGCCAGGGTCGCCGGAGGTGCTATAGCCGAAGAGTTTCTGCGTACAAAATATGCGATAGAAATTGTAGCCTGGGTCAGCTCAGTGGGGAAAGTTGATGCCTCCGCAGTGGATATGCACAGCATCACCCGTCCCCAGGTTGATCAGCATCCGGTGCGCTGCCCCGAAAACGCCAGTGCCAAGGCCATGACAGAGGAGATTGAGCGCGCAAAAAGTGACAAGGACTCCATCGGTGGCATCATTACCTGCGTATGCCGCAACGTGCCCGCAGGCTGGGGTGAGCCGGCGTTCAACCGTCTTGAAGCAACCCTGGCCCAGGCGATGCTTTCAATCCCGGCGGCCAAAGGATTCGAAATCGGCTCAGGTTTCAGCGGCACGCGCATGCGCGGCTCGGCCCACAATGATCCATTTGTGCAGAAAGGTAAACACCTCGGCACCACGACCAACTACAGCGGCGGAGTGCAGGGAGGTATTTCCAACGGAGAACCGATATACTTCCGCATCGGATTCAAGCCCACGGCTACCATAGGACATGAACAGCGCACCGCCACCTATTCCGGTGAAGAGGTAACCCTTGCCGCAAAAGGGCGTCATGACCCCTGCGTGGTTCCGCGCGCGGTTCCTGTGGTGGAAGGAATGGCAGCTCTGGTGCTGGCGGATATGGCCCTGATGCAGCAGGCGCGTCTGGGGTAATTCGAATGTTTATTGTGGACGCTTACCGCCCATGAAAAAAAGCTGTACCCTGGTTATACCTAACCGGTACAGCTTTTTTGTTTTTCGTTACAGGTGAAAAAATCTCAATTCAGCTTATCCTCAATACGGATAAGCAGACACTCCTCCTTGACAATAGGCAGAGCTTCGATCTTTTCCAGGGCCTGACGCACGTTTTTCTCCCGCGCTTCGTGGGTCATCATAACGATGGGGAGAATCCCTTCCACATCGCTTTCAAACATCTCATCCGGCTGAATCATGGAATTGATGCTGATGCCGAAATCTCCGAGGATGGTGGAGATTTTGGCCAGAACACCGGGAGCGTCTTCGACGATAAAACGCAGGTAGTAACGTCCTACAAGATCGTCCATGGCCTTTACCGGCAGACGCGTAATCGCTGCGGGGGTATACCCCAGGGATGGAGTGAATTCACGCGCCCCGGATATGATGGAACGTGCAATGCTCATCACATCCCCCATCACCGCACTCGCCGTGGCTTCCATGCCCGCGCCGCTGCCATGCAGGAGGACAGGACCGACAAAATCGCCATTGAGACGGATGGCATTGAATACCCCCTGCACATCAGCCATGGGATAGTTGTCCGGCACCATGGTGGGATGAACCCTGGCTTCGATGGAGCCGTTGTCAAGCTTGCCGATGGCCAGGAGTTTTACCTGATAACCCAGCTGACTGGCGAATTCGATATCCAGTGCAGAGATGCGGGTAATCCCTTCGGTGTAAATCTGATCAAAATCGATCCAGGTTCCAAAGCACATACTTACCAGAATGGAGAGTTTATGCGCAGTATCGATCCCCTCTATGTCGAAGGTAGGGTCGGATTCGGCGTAGCCGAATTTCTGCGCATCGGCAAGGACAGAGGCGAAGTCCTCATCACTTTCTGTCATACGGGTGAGGATGTAGTTGCAGGTACCGTTAAGGATGCCATACACTCCACTGAACTGATTCGCGCACAGATTTTCACGTATGGATGCGAGGATGGGAATCCCTCCGGCTACTGCGGCTTCAAACATCAGGGTCACCCCGTTCTCATCCGCAGCCCGCAGGAGCTCTTCCCCATGGAGGGCAAGCAGAGCCTTGTTCGCGGTTACCACATGTTTGCCGTTGTTCAACGCCTCCAGCACAAAGGTGCGCGCCGGTTCATATCCGCCGATAAGCTCAATAACCACATCGATATCGGGATCGGTAAGCAGCCCCTGTGCATCATCACTCAGAACCCCGGGTTCCAGAGCGACACCGCGATCGGTAGTAACATCCCGATCCACGACGCGCGCCAGTTGAACGGGTGTGCCCAGGCGTTGCTCCATTATCGCTGCGTTGCTCTGAATAACCTTTATTACTCCGGTACCTATGGTGCCGAAGCCCAGTAAACCAACCTTAATTGCTTTCATACACTCCTCTATGAAAAATCCGCGTAACTGCTCAGTTAGGCCTTGCGGCACCCATTCCAAGGGACACTTTGCGCCGTCCATGGCCGTTCGACTGTCGCCGTCCGTGGCGACAGACGCCCTTTCCATGGGTACCACAAGCCCTTATCGGTAGCGGTGGTGAATAGTTACAAATCCGCGCCTCTATTCGGTTTTCCGACGGGTTGCGACCTGATGCGCGACTTTATCCAGAACACCGTTAAGAAACGCTGAAGTATCTTTAGTGCCATAGCGTTTGGCAATTTCCACCGCCTCATTGATGACAACCCGATCCGGCACCGATGGCTCATACATCAGTTCAAAACACGCCTGACGCATAAGGGAGAGGTCAAGGCGGGCCATGCGATCGAGACTCCAGTTTTTAGAGGTTTCACGCAATACCGCATCAATTTCTTCAAGGTGCTCATATACTCCCTTGACAATGTATTCGGCAAACTCTTTTACCTCAGGAGATACCGTGCTGTCCTCTATCTCTTCCGCTTCCCCGAGTACATCTTCGCTGAAACGGAAGTTCTCCCAGAAATCGCTGAGAATATCTTCCAGAGGACGTTCCTGATCGTAAAGGCTGTAGAGTATTTTAAGCGCATATTCGCGCCCGTTGCGTCGTTTACCCAGTGCCATAAATAGCTGCTTTCGCGAAAATAGAATTAAATGTTCCGGAACAGATTTACCATCTCCATTGCCGTAACTGCGGCTTCAAAGCCTTTATTACCCGCTTTGGTACCGGCACGTTCCACCGCCTGTTCAATGGTATCGGTAGTAAGCACGCCAAAGGCCACCGGCACTTGGCTTTCAAGGCTGACAGACGCAATCCCCTTGGAAACCTCGGCGCTGACATAGTCAAAATGGGGGGTGGCGCCACGGATAACCGCACCCAGACAGATAATCGCATCGTATCTGCCGCTCTGAGCAACTTTCTTGGTTGCCAGAGGGAGTTCAAAAGCCCCGGGAACACGAATTACATCAATATCATCTTCCTGCGCCCCGTGACGCAGACTAGCATCCAGAGCCCCCTCAACCAGGCGTTCGCAGATAAAGCTGTTGAAGCGACTTACCACAATGGCATATTTATGCCCGGTAGCATCCAGTTTTCCTTCTATATTGTTGGCCATGTAAATCTCCATTACATATATGGGTAATTACAGATGCGTAAGCATGTGTCCCAGTTTACATTTTTTGGTCGCGAGATAGCGGGCATTAACATCGTTGGCTTCAATCTCAATCGGAACCCGTTCCACCACTTCGAGCCCATAGCCCTCAAGCCCCACGATCTTTTTGGGGTTATTGGTCATCAGGCGGATCTTTTTCAACCCGAGTTCGGCCAGAATCTGAGCACCGATACCGTAGTCTCGCAGATCCGCCTTGAAACCAAGTTCTTCATTGGCTTCGACCGTATCTTTGCCGCAGTCCTGCAGGGCATAGGCCTTGAGCTTGTTAACCAGGCCGATGCCGCGTCCTTCCTGACGCAGATAAACAACCACCCCGCTCCCTTCGCGCTCAATCTGCTCCATAGCTGCGTGAAGCTGATCACCGCAGTCACAGCGCAATGAACCGAACACATCGCCGGTAAGACATTCTGAATGCATGCGCACCAGAACCGGAGAGTCAGTATTTATCTCACCTTTCTGGAGGACGATATGATTGGCATCGTCAATGTCGTTTTCATACACAATGAGTTTGAACTCGCCGCCATGGCAGGATGGCAGGATGGTTTCGGCCGCACGGCGCACCATAAGTTCGTTGCGCATGCGATACGCGATGATATCCGCGACCGTAACTATCTTCAACTGGTGCCTGTCGGCGAACTCTTCAAGCTGGGGCATGCGTGCCATGGTTCCGTCATCATTCATGATTTCACAGATGACTCCAGCAGGCTTCAGCCCCGCCAGGCGCGCCAGATCCATGGAACCTTCGGTCTGACCGGTACGGACCATAACCCCACCTTTGCGTGCCCGCAGGGGGAACACATGTCCCGGACGGGCGAGATCTGCAGCTGTGGAATTATCATCAATGGCCACTTTTATTGTATGGGCCCGATCCGCGGCGGAAATTCCGGTGGTAACTCCGCGTTTTGCTTCGATAGAAACGGTAAATGCGGTTTCAAAGGAGGAATTATTCTCAGTCACCATAGGGGGCAGATCGAGTTCATCCGCGCGCTCTTCGGTCAGAGAGAGGCATATCAGTCCGCGCCCCTCTTTGGCCATGAAGTTAATCGCCTCGGGGGTCACCATCTCTGCGGCCATGGTAAGATCGCCCTCGTTCTCGCGATCCTCATCATCAGCCAGGATCACCATCTTTCCCTGGCGTAAATCTTCAAGTGCTGCTTCTACTCGTGCTATGGACATGGGTTATTTCTCCAACTTAATTACGTATTGCGGAAGGTTTTTAGAAGAAACCGTTTTCAGCCAGCTTAGCCATACTCAAACCACTGCTTTCCATACCGGTATCAATTGTGGTGTCGGCAGGGTTGGTTAGCAATTTTTCGACATAACGTCCCAGGATATCGGTTTCGATGTTAACCCTGGAGCCCACACCATAGTGCTGCAGAGTGGTTTTGGCAAGACTGTGCGGGATAATAGCAACCGAAAAAGTGGTCTCAGTTACAGCATTGACCGTAAGGCTGATACCATCCACCGCGATGGAACCCTTACTGATCACATAGCGCATATATATATGCGGCAGCTCGATGGTAAAACGTACGGCGATATCATCCTGCACGCGCTTGACTACCGTACCCACCGTATCGATATGGCCGCTGACCATATGCCCGCCGAGACGATCTCCGAGGCGCAGGGCGCGTTCGAGATTGACTGCAGCTCCGACGCTCAGATTACCGATATTGCTCGAGTGCATGGTTTCAGGCGAAACATCGGCGCTGAAGCTTCCGGGATCACAGCTGACAACGGTAAGACAGATGCCGTTAACCGCAATACTGTCACCCAGAGCAATTTCCTCGTACGGCAACGCAGTGGCAACCTTGAGCTTGAAGCTCTTACTGCGCCGCTGAATGCTGTGTATGCACCCCAGATCTTCAATCAAGCCGGTAAACATGGATCAACCTCGCCTTCAATCAGAATATCCTGTCCCAAGCGCTGTATCCGAAGGTTCTGAAGCGCCACCGCCTCCGCCAGGTCTTTCGGACCGGCACCACTGAATATACCGTAGCCGTCACTCCCACCCAGAATTTTAGGCGCCATATACAGCATTATCCGATCCACCAGTCGTTGATTCAAAAGAGCCTGATTGAGTTCGGCACCACCTTCTACGAGTACATGCTGGATATTGCGTTGCCCCAGGGCATCCAGCACCGCTTCCAAAGACACTTTCCCGCCTGAATTATGTCCCAGCACCTCTACTTCAACCCCTGGGCAGGCATTGAGGATATTGATTTTGTCCTGAGATGCGCGCGCGGTAGTAAAAATCAGAGTCGGAGCACTGGAATCATGTTGTACCAGGGCGGAGTCAGGATCGATTCGCAAGGTAGAGTCAAGAACCACTCTGGTTGCATCCCGCCCGCCGCCATCCTGCAGACGCGTGGTGAGGCGGGGATTGTCCGCAGTCACGGTTCCGATCCCGACCATGATGGCATCCACACGATCACGCACCTGGTGTACATGTGTTCTGCTTTCCGTCCCGGTGATCCACTGTGAGGCACCACTCGAAGTCGCGGTTTTTCCGTCCAGGGTTATGGCGCTTTTCAGGGTAAGCAGGGGACGACCATTCAGGACGTACTTAATAAACGGGGCACACAGGTGGCGACATTCATCTTCGAGAACTCCGGTAACCACCTCTACTCCAGCGGCGCGCATACGTTTTATCCCCCGTCCGTTTACCAGAGGATTTGGATCGCAGATCCCCACAAAGACCCGCCGGATTCCGGCTGCAATCAGAGCATCGCAACAGGGGCCGGTACGTCCGTGATGAGAACAGGGTTCGAGGGTAACATAGGCATCCGCTCCGTGCGCCTGAGCACCGGCAGCTTGCAGGGCAAACACTTCGGCATGTGGCTCCCCGGCTCTGGGATGATACCCCCGCCCTACCACTTGTCCGCAAGAGACAATCACAGCCCCTACCGGGGGATTGGGTGCAGTACGTCCTTCCCCTTTTCTGGCCAGGTCAAGAGCCTGACGCATATATTCCACATGAATATCCATGTCATGTGTCGGACTGAAATCACCCACATTCAATCCTGCTTTTTTAATGATGTCAGATCCTGGTTCTGACGCCCGAGAATATCGGTGAGTTCCTGCATGAACTCGTTGATATCCTTGAACTGACGATACACCGACGCGAACCGTACATATGCGATTTCATCCAGATCGTGCAACGCCTGCATTACCGCTTCCCCAATGACTGAGGCCTGAATCTCCCGCTCGGATGATTCCTGCAACTGCATTTCAAGCCTGTCCACCATTTTTTCAATGGTCTCGATAGGGATCGGACGTTTTTCACATGCACGCCTGATACCGGCGGTTATCTTACTGCGATCAAAGGGTTCGCGGCGTCCATCCTTTTTTACCACCATGGGGAGGATTTCCTCCACCCGCTCATATGTGGTGAAACGTCGCTCACAGGCAATACATTCGCGCCGGCGGCGAATATTATTGCCTTCTTTGCCCAGGCGTGAATCAATTACACGAGTTTCATCACAGGAACAAAAGGGACACTTCATCGATTTTCCCCACCACCTTGAGCCATTTCGGGTTGAAACACGCGTACCTTGAGTCCTGATTCCTCCAAAAGCGCGCGTGCCAACTCATCGGGGTACCCCTCAAGATACACAATTTCACGGATACCGGAATTTATCAGCATTTTTGCACAGATCACGCAGGGAGCGTTGGTACAGTAGAGCGTGGCATCCGCAATATTGGTACCGTGTTTAGCAGCCTGAATAATGGCATTCTGCTCGGCATGCAATCCCAGGCACAGCTCGTGGCGCTGCCCGGAAGGGACTTTGTGCTTTTCACGCAGACATCCACGCGTATCACAGTGGGCGATCCCGGTAGGAGTGCCATTGTAACCTGTGGCAAGAATATTTTTATCCTTAACCAGCACGGCTCCGACCTGGCGGCGCATACAGGTTGAGCGACTCGCCACCAGCCGCGCTATATCCATAAAATATTCTTCCCAGGATGGTCTCTGCATTAACTCAAATTACTGCAAACGATGTGCATAGAGGGGAAACTGCTTGCACAGTTCCTTGACCTCAGCGCGAATGGCAGCAAGTTCCTTATCGTTGTCGATATTGTCCAGGGCACGCCGAATCCAGCAGGCCACCTGCTTCATCTGCTCTTCTTTCAGTCCGCGTGTTGTGGTAGCCGGAGTACCAATACGGAACCCGCTGGTGACAAACGGGGATCGGGTGTCAAATGGCACGGCATTTTTGTTTACCGTAATTCCTGCATCTTCCAGCGCCTTTTCCGCCATCTTGCCGGTAATCTCAGAGCCGGTCAAATCGACCAGAACCAGATGGTTGTCGGTGCCGCCGGAAACCAGATTCAAGCCCTGCTCCTGCAGCCCTTCGGCCAGAGCGCGTGCGTTGCTTACCACCTGGCGCGCATATGCTTTGAAATCGTCCGCCTGGGCTTCGCGGAAAGCAACAGCCTTGGCAGCAATGGCATGCATAAGAGGACCACCCTGACTGCCGGGGAAAATCTTACTGTTGATTTTCTTGGCAAATTCCTCCCGACACAGAATCATGCCTCCGCGCGGGCCGCGCAGGGTTTTGTGCGTGGTCGTGGTGACATATTCGGCATAGGGCACCGGATTGGGATGAGCCTCGCCTGCTACCAGGCCGGCGATGTGGGCCATATCCACCATAAGCGGCGCCCCGACTTTATCGGCAATCTGACGAAATGCGGCGAAATCGAGGGTACGAGGATATGCACTTGCGCCGACGACAATAAGTTTGGGTTTATGTTCAAGGGCAAGGGATTCCACTTCATCGTAGTCAATGTAACCGGTTTCTCTTTTTACCCCATAAGGCACTATATTATACAGTTGACCGGAGAAGTTGACCGGCGAACCATGGGTAAGGTGTCCTCCATGCGCCAGGTTCATCCCGAGCACGGTGTCACCGGGTTGACAGGCGGAAAAATACACCGCCATATTGGCCTGAGATCCGGAGTGAGGCTGGACATTGGCGTGCTCAGCACCAAAGAGGCTCTTGGCGCGTTCAATGGCGAGATTTTCAGCCACATCGACAAACTCACATCCACCGTAGTAACGCTTACCCGGATAACCTTCAGCATATTTATTCGTGAGCACGGAACCCTGCGCCTCCAGAACACATTCACTGACAAAGTTTTCCGAGGCGATAAATTCCAGGCTGTACTCCTGGCGTGCGGTTTCTTTCTGAATGGTATCGAAAATCTCAGGATCAAATTGAGCCAGAGTCTGCATAGTATAAATCTCCCTCATTTAAGTGTGGAAACTGTTCAGGTGCAGGCACAGAAATAATTGAGGTGGCCAGCTACAGGGTGTAAAGCACAGGATAAAAATAGTTCAGGCGGACACAACCTGCCCGCCCGAGAAAACTTTCAGGTTAAGACCCGTATCTGCGGCAACGGGTTATTCCCGACATTCCAGAGTATGAATCTTATCGAGACGGTTCTGATGCCGGCCTCCTTCATAGGAGGAAAATAACCATATCTGCACCATTTTACATGCCAGTTCCGGGTCAAGTACGCGTCCTCCGAGAACCAGAATGTTGGCATTATTATGCTCGCGCGCCATCCGCGCGGTAAACTCATCGTGCACCAGCGCCGCGCGTACTCCGGGAAACTTGTTGGCCGCAATGGCCATTCCGATACCGGTGCCACAGATAAGTATTCCTTGCGCCTTTGGTTCAGAAGCGACTTTCTCAGCCACCATACCTGCATAATCAGGATAGTCGACCGAGTCGCACGAATCAACTCCGAGGTCGGTAAAAGCTATATCCCGGGCTTTAAGGCACTCAGTGACGGTTTGTTTAAGGTTGAACCCGCCATGATCACTCGCTATATACAGCATGGTCATTCCTTATATCTTACGGAACAGAAGAGTGGCGTTGGTACCACCGAATCCCAGAGAATTACTCATGGCTACATCCACTTTAGCATCGCGGGCCGTATTGGGGACATAGTCCAGCGTGCACTCTTCAGACGGGTTGTGGAGATTGATAGTGGGTGGAACCACATTGTTCTGCATTGCGAGCAGACAGTAAACCGCTTCCAGAGCCCCGGCAGCGCCAAGTCCATGCCCGGTCATGCTTTTGGTTGAACTTACCATGAGTTTATCCGCATGTGCACCAAAAGTGGACTTGATCGCAAGGGATTCATACAGATCATTGAATGGGGTCGACGTGCCATGGGCGTTGATATAGTCGACATCCTCCGGATTCACACCGCTATTGTTGAGCGCCATGCGCATACAGCGCGCGGCCCCTTCACCTCCCGGTGCCGGAGCGGTAAGATGATATGCATCGGCAGTCAGGCCGTAGCCAACCAGTTCACCATAGATCTTCGCACCACGTTTCTTCGCGGATTCATATTCCTCCAGGATTACCATTCCTGCACCCTCGGCCATGATAAAACCATCGCGATCGGCATCAAAAGGCCTGCTTGCCGCCTGCGGATCATCATTGCGGGTCGAAAGGGCTTTCATAACACAGAAACCGGAAACCCCGAGCGGGGTAATGGTGGACTCAGTTCCCCCGGCGATCATAGCATCGGCGTCACCACGCTTGATCATGTGGTACGCGTCCCCGATAGAGTGGGTTCCGGTGGCACAGGCGGATACTGAGGATACGTTTGGACCCTTGGCACCATAGCGGATGGAAATATGTCCGGGCGCAAGATTGATGATCAGCATGGGGATAAAGAACGGTGTGATGCGTTTGTAGCCGCTCTTCTGGTAAACCTCGTGGTATTTTTCAATAGCTGGAAGTCCACCCAGACCGGAGCCGACAAGAACCCCGACACGTTCGGCATTCTCGGCGGTAATCGTCAGACCAGAATCCTCCATCGCCATATCAGAGGCAGCCAGAGCGTACTGGATAAAGAGATCCATTTTTTTGATCTCTTTTTTTTCGATAAAATCTGTAGGCTCAAATTCCTTCACTTCACCGGCTATACGTGAAGGAAGATCCGAAGCATCAAAGCGTGTGATATGGTCAATTCCGGAACGGCCTTCCGTCAGACTTTTCCAGTTTTTATCCACTCCGGTGCCCAGGGAGGATACAACACCTACGCCAGTAACAACTACTCTACGCATGTTCTGTCCTTATCAGTAAACTTGATTGTCTTTGCTGCAAAAGTATCCGGTGGCTTGATGTTTTATATCAGACGGTTGCTGATCTCTGGTCGAGTAACTAATAATCTGCTATCTGTTGTACATACAAGCCTGCCCGCAAACGCTGGATATGCGGGCAGGCTTTCCATGCATTTATCAGGACTCAGTGTTGCTGCTCACATATTCAACTGCGTCTTTTACCTTCTGGATCTTCTCTGCATCTTCATCCGAGATCTCGATTTCAAATTCCTCTTCGAGAGCCATGACCAGTTCAACAGTATCCAGAGAGTCGGCACCAAGGTCATCCATAAAGGATGCTTCCATAGTTACCTGTTCTTCTTCCACGCCCAACTGCTCAGCGACAATTTTCTGTACCCGTTCTTCAATTGAAGCCATTACTAATTTCCTCCGTAGTGTGAGTTAACAGCCCGAGGCTGTACTGTTGTGCCCTTTATATCCCCAAAAGGGATGGTGTAGCATTATCAACTGACCCGACCAGGATCCGTAAAACTACATGTGCATACCACCATTAACCGAAAGCTCATGCCCGGTAATATACCCGGCTTCTTCAGATGCCAGAAAAGCTACTGCAGCCGCTACATCCTCCGGCTTGCCGAATACCCCCAGAGGTATCTGCGCCAGCATACTCTCGCGCACCTTGTCAGAAAGTTCTGCGGTCATATCCGTTTCTATAAATCCCGGTGCCACTGCATTAACCGTAACATTGCGCTTTCCGAGTTCAAGAGCGTTTGAGCGGGTCATGCCCACCAGACCAGCCTTGCTGGCACAGTAATTGGCCTGTCCCGGATTACCCCTCTGACCTACTACCGAAGTAATATTTACAATGCGCCCGTAGCGCTGCCTGGTCATTATTTTTGCAACTGCCCGGGTACACAGGAATGCACCTTTGAGGTTTATGTTCAACACCTCATCCCAGTGCTCATCCTTCAGACGCGGCAAGAGGGCATCCCGCGTAATTCCGGCATTATTCACCAAAATATCCACTCTTCCAAACGCATCCATTGCGGTTTTCAACATGGTATCGACGTCAGAAGTTAAAGATACATCAGCGGCCACCGAAAGCGCCTGCCCACCATTAGTGTGAATCTGCTTGACCAGATCCCGGGTATCATCAGCTTTCCGGCTCACCGCTACAATGGTTGCGCCGCGCGCAGCCATGTAATCAGCCACACTCCGTCCGATACCCCGTGAAGCTCCGGTAACTATGGCAACTCTGTCTTTAAACATACTTTTCTCCACCTGTGCTGGTTCTAGCACTCCAGGACAAACTACACAAGTGCTTTTAGTGATTTGATATCTTCAATATTGGTGCTGGGCATTTTCCGATCAATGCGCTTGATCAGTCCGGAAAGGACCTTGCCCGGCCCCACCTCAACAAAGCGCTCAATGCCCTGTGAAACCATAAATCGAACGGAATCGTCCCAACGCACCGGTGCACTTACCTGACGCACAAGCAGATCCAGGGTTTTACTTTCATCCGTGTAGGCTTCAGCCTCAACATTTGAAACCACCGGCGTGCCTAACGACTGGATGCGGATAGCCTCGAGTTCGCGTTGCAGACGCTCTCCAGCTGGCAGCATCAGAGGACAATGAAACGGCGCACTCACCGGCAGACGCATGGCCCGCTTCGCACCTTGCTCGGCAGCAGATTTAATCACACGTTCCACCGCAGCGGTATGCCCGGCGATTACAATCTGCCCCGGAGCGTTAAAGTTGGCCGGTGTAACCACTTCGCCCCGGGCCACCTCATTACAGATGCTTTGAAGTTTTTCCGCTTCAATTCCGAGGATAGCTGCCATGGCTCCCTCGCCATCAGGAACAGCCTCCTGCATAAAGGTGCCACGCTGACGCACAATCCGCACGGCATCAGCGAAATCCAGAGCGCCGGAAGCAACTAGGGCACTGTACTCACCAAGGGAGTGGCCCGCAAGCAAGTGTGCTTTCAGGTCAGTTTCCTCCTCCAGCACCTTCAGAGCAGCAATACTGGTAGTAAGTATCGCTGGCTGGGTATTGGCTGTAAGACGCAGCTGCTCATCGGGGCCTTCATGGCACATCCTGCTCAGGTACTCTCCCAGGGCGTCATCCGCCTGTTCAAAAACCTCACGTGCCTGTTTGAATTCAGCACACAGTTCTTTACCCATCCCGGCATACTGAGACCCCTGCCCGGGGAATACAAAAGCTAGCATTGTAACATCCGTTGTAATAATTCAGCTAAACGAGTCAAATATAGAGGAATACATGTTTACCAGCGCAGCAGGGATGCACCCCAGGTGAACCCCCCGCCGAAGGCGTCCAGAAGGATGTAATCACCCTCTTTTAACAATCCTTTGTGATTGGCTTCATCCAAAGCCAGAGGAATGGATGCCCCGGAAGTGTTGCCGCACCGATCAACATTGACATACATCTGTCCGTCGCTCAAATTCAGGCGCCTGGATACTGCATCCAGGATGCGGCGATTGGCCTGATGGGGGAACAGTTTCGCAATCCTGGTGACATCCACGTCGTTAGCGCGAAGGGCTTCTTCAGCCACCTCGTACATGGAACGTACCGCCATCTTGAAAACCTCGTTTCCCGCCATTTTCAGAAAAGGGAGACGCTCCTCTATTCCTGCAATGCTGGCCGGATGGCGTGACCCGAAACCGGGCTGATACAGAAGCTCCCACTGGGAACCGTCCGCGTGCAGATGGGTTGAAAGGATGCCGTTCTCACCCTTCTGCCCCTCGAGAACTACAGCCCCGGCCCCATCGCCGAAGAGGATGCAGGTATTGCGATCCTCCCAGTCGATAATGCGACTCAGAATCTCGGCACCGATAACCAGGGCACGCTTGCAGGTTCCGGTTTCAATGAACTTTGCGGCACTGGACAGGGCATAAACAAAGCCGCTGCACGCTGCAGACACATCCCAGGCAGAGGCATTTCGGGCTCCGATTTTATCCTGAACCAGACAGGCGGTGGAAGGCCAGGGAAAATCTCCGGTTATAGTGGCGACAACCACCATATCGATCTGATCCGCGGAAACACCTGCCATTTCCATGGCCCGCTGAGCCGCATTGACAGCCAGGTCAGAGGTCTGTTCATCATCTGCGGCAATGTGCCGTTCATGGATCCCGGTGCGGGCTGAGATCCACTCATTGTTGGTATCAACCATCTGCTCAAGGTCGAAATTGGTCAGAATGCGCTCGGGAAGGTAAGAACCTGTGCCGATGATGCGTGCTTTAATGTGCGCCACTTGTAGAGTTCTCCACTATTTCGGATAATAATGATGCATACTGGCAGACAAATTTGTGTCTAGCCTGCCTGAGCTATATCCCGGGATTCTTTCCCGGCCCCGGCGGCGGGTCCTGATGGCTCTGATCGTTCTCCCAATCGATCCAACTGGTTTACCAGGTCATCATTTACCGAGGTTAAAATACTTTCGGCTGCCTGACGGATAGCCGTGGCTATGGATTTGGCACTGGAACTGCCGTGACAGATAATACAGGTGCCGCGAATCCCCAACAGAGGTGCGCCACCGTATTCTTCGCAATCGATTTTCTGCTTGAATGCCTTGAATGCCGGACGCGCCAGGAGCGCACCAATTCTGGCCCAAAAGCGGGACTGAAGCTCTTCGCGCAACATGGATGCAATACTGCTCGCGAGCCCTTCAGAGGTCTTAAGCACAATATTGCCTACAAAACCATCACACACGACCACATCCAGGGTACCACTGTAGATGTCCCGTCCTTCCACATAGCCGAGATAGTTGAGATCCTGCTGTTTCAGGAGAGCGTGGGTGCTACGGGTGAGGTCGTTGCCCTTTTTCTCCTCGGCACCGTTGGACAAAAGTCCTATACGCGGCGAGGCAATGCCCATAACATTACGCGCATACACATCGCCCATAATCGCAAACTGCTGAAGATGTGAGGGGCGACAATCGACATTGCCGCCTACATCGAGGATCAGAACTTCGCCGTTGCGCGCTGGCATAATTGTAGCGATTGCAGGGCGTTCTATACCTGCAATCCGTTTCATGACAAACATGCCGGCAGCCATGGTAGCCCCTGAATTACCCGCACTCACGACCGCCTGGGCCCTGTTGTCCTTAACAAGATCAAAAGCGACTCTGATTGATGAGTCCTTTTTTTTGCGCACCGCATCGGATGCGGAATCATGCATAGTGACCACCTGGCTGGTGTGCTTCACCTCCAGTTCGATCCCGTCGGTTGCATGGCGTTGCAGTTCCTGCTCAATGCGTTCCGCATCCCCTACAAGGATCACATTGATCCCGGGGGTGCGGGCGGCAAGAACCGCACCTTCCACTTCAGCTGCGGGGGAATTATCTCCCCCCATGGCGTCAACTGCTATAGTTACTGAATCCATCAAAACGCTTAAACCGTCTTATTTCAGACAGTTGTATCCAAAACTTCACGATCTTTATAATATCCGCAAGTGCCACAAACCCGGTGGGATTGTTTGGGCTCATCACACTGAGGACATACTGACATGCCGGGAGCAGTCAGATGGTCGTGAGAACGTCGCATATCACGTTTAGATTTTGAGGTTTTCTTTTTAGGTACCGCCATGTTCCTTACTCCTTAAAATATAATCTTGACTAAAAACAGTTTGACTGCACAAAAACTTATGCAGTCAAATTTCGAACAACCGTGAAACAAACGCGTAAAAATAACCCATCCACTGGTTATTTTTCAACCTTAAAATCCCGCAAAGCCGCAAAATGCATACTGATGTTGTTATCCGCACATCTGCATGTTTCAATGTTGAGGTTCGCACCACACACCGAACACAGGCCCTTGCATTTTTCCGAACACAGGGGGCGTGGAGGAAGAGCGAGGACAATCTGCTGCTGGATCTCATCCTGCAAATCAATAATTTCCCCGTCAAAAAGTTCCAGCCCCATCTGTTCCGCGCTGAGTTCGACCTCTCCGCCGTCCTCATCGACAACCTGGGGCAACTGCTCGACATAATCCTGGTGAAACTCCACCCTGATATCCAGCTGATGTTCCTCCAGACAACGCGAACACTGCATCTGTACCACTGTTTCGGCACTTCCGTCCACGGAAACAATCTGTGCCATTTTATGCATCTGCGCATGACATTTAACCGCAGACAGCTCCATGATAATGCCGTCTTTTTTCAGTTGCGCGAGCACCGGAAGATCATCCGGAGTATAAACACACTCCAGTTCCAACCCCTGTGCCCCTATTTCATCAACATGAACTTGCATTACCCGCATACCGTAATTAGGATGAGAAGAATATCCGAACCCGCAAAGCAAGCAGGATAATTAAAAATAAGGCCGACAGTATAGGTGCTGTTCGGACATTGTCAAGGGCGAAATCCTCCCTCGTGTACTTCATGTCACCACTCCGCTCCCGTCGGGCTTAATTCCGGCAGGCAACCGGTGACCTCTTTCACACAACACCCTTGGTAACAGCAGGGGAAGATGAGGTATAATCGAGAAGTTACCCCTGGATTTAATATGAGCATCCGGATTACAGGCAAAAACAACCCTCGATCAGTACCACATATCTGGTACTAAGAGCACATCCAAATCACCCGGGAATAGATAAATAAGCTTGACAACTAAAAACTGCAGCCATTTCAACGAAATAACTTCACCGCCCACAGCGCCTGTTGATAAGGTGTGGAAAAGGCTGTGAAAGGCTGGCATCATGCAGCAATAAAAACAACTTTCTCCATTTTGCCTATTTTTTAGGCATATATTTTTATCTAATAATTACTGGTGTTTACATTCACAAAATCATCGACTACTGAAGATTTATCCGCTTATCATGCAGTTAACCCGAGTATCACATCCATCAGACACACGGAGTAACAGATATGTTAATAACATTGCTCATAATCTTTATTATTGTTCCTGTTCTTGAGATATATGTACTTATTTCGGCAGGCAGGATTATCGGGGTCTGGCCAACTATCGGGCTCATAATTCTTACAGGTATAGCTGGGGCATATCTGCTGCGCACCCAGGGAGCAGATGTGATAAATCGGATACATACCGCCCTGAACCGCGGCGAGCTGCCTGCTGACGACCTTATAGATGGTGCCATGATTTTCTGCGGCGGGATCACTCTGCTTACCCCGGGATTCTGTACCGATATTCTGGGGTTCTGTCTTCTTCTGCCCCTGACCCGTCCCTGGCTGAAACGCTGGCTGAAGCAATATTTCAATCGCAGGGTTGAAAGCGGTAATATCCGCATATACAGAGGCTGAGACAACATCAGGTGCAGAACGTTGCACCTTATTATTCAGGGCGCTTGCCCCAGACCAGAAACACCGGATATCCTGTCTCCCCCTGTAGACGCTGTTTAACAATGGTATGGGCGAGAACGGAATCTGTATGCCCAAGACCAAGACGCTCAAGGGTCTGTTGCAACGCTTCACTCCGGATCCCGGACTGGATAACTCCTTCAGGTTTGTCGTGAAAAGTTCCGTCATCGTTCTCCAAGTCAGCGAGAGCGAGGATTCCTCCGGGGCGCAGAGCTGCTATGAGATGTTCCAGGATCGGCTCTATCTGCGGAAGATGATGTAGCACCATACTGCTGTATATCAGGTCAAATTCACCTCGACCCAGCAGAACCAGATCATCGCCTACAAGTCTGGTACGCACCTCCCGCGCTCCGAGGTCGGCGGCTTTTTTTTCCACCACTTCGAGCATCTCAACAGCACGATCGACTGCAACCACCTCTTCCAGCGCATCAATCAGATTGAAGGTCACCATCCCGGTGCCACACCCGAACTCCATGGCACGGCATCCGGGCGGTATGCCAACATGGGTACGTATCGCATCCGCCACGGCGGCTGCAAGCTTTACCCGCCGCGGTTTTTCATCCCAGGTAGCGGCAACAGCATTGAAATCTTTGACTCTGGTTTCCATGTTCCATGTCCTTTTTTTTGAAAATAACAGTTCAGTAAGGGCTTGTGCCACCCATTCCAAGGGACACTTTGCGCCGTCCATGGCCGTTCGACTGTCGCCGTCCGTGGCGACAGACGCCCTTTCCATGGGTACCACAAGCCCTCACCGGTAGCGGTAGTGAAGAGTTACTTTTGAAATTTGTAAGTATTGGCGCTGGATATTGTAAAGTCCCTCGTTCTTAACATTCGCACCAGGCATCGCAGGCAGGAAAATACAATCCGGCCCGACAGCGCCTGTCCGGTTCAAGTCGTTGCATAAGAGCGACATAGCGTTCCAGTTGAGGAGCATACATGCTGCGCTGGCGCTCGAGAAAGATATCCAGTGCTTCCCCATTTTCAGGCAGTGCACTTTTGTAGTCAATAATCCAGCGCACCCCGGTTGTCGCATCCACAAAGGTGCGATCCACTACGCCGACTACCGTTTCCCCGTCATACATGCCGCAAACTTCAAATTCAGCTGCTGCCTGCGAATGGGAGGCGAGAATCCATGTGCCGGTTTCACTTTCAATGCTGCGCATGAGCATTTGAAGACAGGATTGCGCCAGAGTATCCGCATCAGCAACATAACCCTCAAGCTGGAAACGCCGGGATATCTCTTCACGTAATGTATGCAGATACTCCGGATTCTGGCGCGACTTATCTCCACTTAAACAGGCGAGATATTCATGAACCACCGTGCCGAGAACAGCGCTGCGGCGCATTGCGGCTGAGGTATGTCGATGCTCTGACGAGGTTGCGGATATTTGAGGGAGCAATGCCTCAGTACCGGATGTGGCATAAGGAGGAAAGGAATTCAGCGGCAGCCGTTTCAGCACCGAAGTGGTTTGAACCACGTTGTTTTCCTCATCATCCTCGCTGGTATTCCGGATCGAAGAAAAATAACCGCTGCATACCGGCCACAGCAGTTGGAGCAGTGAACCACGTTGCGGCGAGGGTTCTCCGTCTGAGTTCAGAGGAGCGTGGGCATAACAGTATATTTTTCTGCGTGCTCTGGTCAGGGCGACATACAACAGGCGCACGCTCTCGTATTCCTCTTTGCGCTTTTCCATGCGCTCAAGCATGGCATAAACCGGATCAGAATCTGAAGCACCTCTCCCGGCTATCGGAGCAAGAAGAAGGCCGAAATTGGGGTCTTCCTCCCAGCGCAACATGGTTCTGGGGCTTCTGCCCGTTCGGCTCCCCAGACCGGGAAGAAATACGTGGTCAAATTCCAGCCCTTTGGCCTTATGGATGGTCATGACATGCAAACGCACTTCAGGTCCGCCCTGAGCGCGGGCGTAGAGTTGTTTCAGTTGCTCTTCCAGACAGGAAAAATTTTCCACCTCTGCGCCATGCTCGCAACGCTCGAGGACAGTAGCGAATTGACAGAGGGTCTCACATTCCTGCGCACTCCAGCATTTATGTACCTGCAACTCTGCAAGGCATTCATCGCATAGCCTGCGCACAGACATGCGCCCGCGTAGCTGCTGATAGCGCACCAGAATTCCAGCCACATGAATAAAGCGGATTCGTGCACCCTCTTCTGCAAAGGGGATGTTCTCCGCTTCGTTCAGAGCGGCGGCTAGGGTGAAAAACCGGGATACATGCGTAAGATCCTCAAGCTTCAGGCCGCACCACGGGGCACGCAACACGCTCATCCAGCTGAGTTTATCTGCCGGATGAAGAAGTGTTTTCAGAACTGACACCGCATCGCGTACCAGCATATTATCTTTTAAGGGATCAATCTCCTGTGCCTGATACGCTATCGCCTCACGTTGCAGCAACGCGGTTATGGAACTCAGATGGGAGCGGGAGCGCACCAGAATCGCTATATCTTCATCCGCCGAAGAGCTGAGTATTTCTTTGACTCGCTCCACTACCGCACGGGCTTCCGCATCCGCATCGGCATCGCTTTGCGCTATAAATTCCAGGGCCTCGCCAGCGGCGGGAATAACCGGACAGGCGCGGGAAAATTTCACAGCCCCGCTTCCGGCGTGCTCATGTGGCGGGAAAATCGTGGAAAACCACTGATTGGTGAGTTCAACCACATTTTTCTGGGAGCGGAAGTTGGCCTGCAACTGCAGAGGAACCAGAGGTATCTGCCCAATCCCTTCGCTGCCGGCACGCAAAAACAGGCCCACCTCGGCCTCGCGAAAGCGGTAAATGGATTGCATCGGATCGCCAACAATAAAGAGGGTGCGCTCCCTGCTCTGATCCCAGGCGCTGGTCAGGGTTTCCAGGAGGCTGAACTGCAGCCAGGATGTGTCCTGAAATTCATCCACCAGAATGTGTTCAATCTGCTGATCCAACTGGAGCAACAGCTCCGTAGGATTGCCGCTATCGACCAGGGCCTGGCGCGCACTCAGGGCTATCTCGGTAAAATCGGCTTCAGAACTGGTGCGGAATTCCATCCAGAGCTGCGCCACCAGGCGTGGGAGCACCACCAGCATGGCACGCAGCACTTCCCACGCCGTTTCCCGGTAGTGTGCTCGAGGTAATTCACTTACCTCATGCCACACCCCGGAATCGCCCCGATCGCGCAATGCTTCGATCAGCTTCATGGCGATCTGTTTCATCGTCTTACTCTGAGGATCTTTCCCCGGTGGAAATCCGCAGTTTTTGTCGAGACGTTTGCGCCATTGTCCCTGTCTGGTGAGAAGCACAGAAGCCAGAGCCTGCCACTGTCCGAGGCTCGTTGCTTGTGGCGGGGGAAACTTCGCCCCCTGATATGTACACACGGGGCTGCTGCTGTCTGCACAATGCTCTGCAGCATACACCCCCAGATTATGCAACTCACGCTTCATCCCTGCATCCAGAGATGCGTCCGCCTGTCTGAGCACTTCTTCAATCTTGAATTCCAGGTTCTGTTCCAGGGCAGTGCGCATCTGCCCGGGATCATCGAGAATATGCCGCATCCACTGATCCCGGCGCGCAAGAAGATCTACCAGCATGTTCTCAAGAATATCCGCGCGATTGTCTACATGCTGCAGGAGCATCTCCACTGCTGAACGGGTAGAGGGATCCAGGCGCCGGGTAAAGAGCAGCGCCCGAACCGCACTCTGATAGTACTGCTGAGGCAGCTCGGTTATACGTGGCAGGGCGCCCAAACGTGACAACCACGGCATCCGCCGCACCAGTTCGGCGTTGAGGCTGTCGATGGTCTGAATGCGCAGCTGAGACGGAGTCTTGAGGATGTTCCACTGTCGGCGCCTGTCGCGTTCCAGCACTGCAAGAGCCAGATTACGGGTGATGCGCTGATGTTCCGATAATTCAGGCGGTGCCGGTGATACCGCAGCGCTGATTGCCCCTACCACACGTTCCCGCATCTCGGCCGCGGCCTTCCGGGTAAAGGTTATAGCGAGAACCTCCCAGGGGTTATCGACGCGCGCGAGCATGACCAGAAAACGCTGAATCAGAAGCTCGGTTTTACCCGACCCGGCCGGGGCGCGTACAATGCAGGAGATCTCCGGATCGAGGGCACGTTTACGCGCCGCAGCATCACTCAGCCCGGCGCTGATGATTTTTTCCGATATGCTCATATCTGTTCCTCATCTGTATCGACATCTGCACTGTTGTCCCGAATGCGGCACAGAGGATGGAGCTCACAGAACTGGCATACCTGCGCATTTACGGGAGCCACGGCGGCATGTGCGGATGCAACATCTTCAGCCAGTTGTTCGAGACCATGCTCCCATTGCTGCCAAAGACACTTCCACTCATCTTCGTTCATTCCCTTCAGCGGCGATGATCCCGCCGGAGTGTCTGCGTGAGACAGGCACACTCCTTTAACAGCGCACTCTCCCGCGCGCACCTGAGCGATTCCCACACCTGAAACAGGCTGGTGTTTGCCATACACCGCATACATTGGCAGCTGCGGTTCGAGCAGCGTCTCGCCCACTATATCCTTCAAAGAAACTATTCCGGTTTTGTAGTCGATCAGAATCACCGAAGTATCGTGCAGATTCTCATCCACCCGATCCGCAACGGCCGTCAGGTGTAGAGAGCCTACCTGGAACGCATCGCGCTCTTCAACACTCAACACCCTGAATGGTGGGCGGGAACGCTCAATTTCCAGCCACTCCAGAGCCAGATCAACCAGACGTCTGCGTTCCAATGCATGGAATTCCGCAGGAACACAGGCATTGCTGTTTTCTTCCAGAATGGCAGCGCACATCTGCTCCAAAAAATTGCGGATATTCGCTTCATCACGCCGTAAAAGCTCTTCCTGGGTCTTGATTTCATCCCAGAAACGCTGTAGCAGCAGATGGAGCATGCTGCCGCGCACCCGCATATCCACCCCCTCAGACGGAGTCTCCAGGGCGCTGATCCGCATGCGATATCCGGCATACGCCTTAAATGGACATGCTGCCTGTGCCTTGAGGAGGTATGTCCCCCCTTTAACCGCATAGGGGGGATTGTGTCCCTGATATTCAATCTCCAGGGGGATCCCGTGACTGTCAGGGACGACATCCAGAATCGCTGCCTTATCCGTAAAAGCACAGGTTTCCGGCAGATCTGACAAATCCTGTACTCCGCAAGCAGGCAAAGGCAGAAAAGGACTCGGGGTGCAGGTGTTTCCATCCTCCGTACAGAGCGGATAACTGAATACCACCTCATCTGCGAGGGCGTGAAACTGCCGCATCAGGCGGGTGCTGAATTCGATTTCACGTTCCATGCTCGCACGCGGCATGGCGTGTTTTTTCTGCACCTGCACAGGGATAAACGTATTGCCGGCCAAAGGCGCAGGGAGAACCTGGGAGTGAAGCCCGCTCACCCAGACAGCATCACATGCAAGCGCCACCCCTTCGAGAAGACCCACAACCTGAAGGCGTCTATCGTGCGCTGCAGGCTGAAATACGCTGTCCTCACACAGGCGCACAAGCAGAAGCGCAGCATCCATGCGCGAGATATCCCCCTTAACAGCGCTGAGGGAAGAGATGCAGGGCAGAATCTGCTCATCCCAGGCCTGAAGTATCTGATAGGTTTCAGAATCGGGCGCATAATCCCCTGGCCATCCGGCCTTGTGCAATGTTGTGACAAAGATATTCGCCCATATTTGAGGATGGTGAAAGTCCCTGATGGCACATAATTCGCGCAGGGCACCGACAATAGCGTCTATCCCGCAGGTGCACAGGCCCTTGTGCTCCAGAAGCCGGACATAGTTGTCCAGAGGGGCACGCGGCCTTAAACTCGCACGCAGCTGCGCATCCGCCTCGGCATGCCCATCCATGTGCCTGAGTCCTCCGGCAAGCCAGGGGGAGCGCAGGAGCGAACCAAGGGTATTGAGCTCCACAGGATCTTCGACCTGCAACAGTTTCAGAGCTGCATGAATTACGCCGTAATCACTTAAAGACCGCCCCAGGGATAGATTGAGTTCAACCTTATCCCCTGCGATCTCGTTTTCCTCTGTGCACGCGCGCGCATGTTCAGTGAAAATCTGCTCGAGCGTGGACGCATGGCGTTCAAGTTCGGGGACAACAATTCCGACCCGCTTTCCTGCCGTAATGTGTCTCAAGGCCCAGCTGATAGCATGTTGCAGTTCAGCCCGGGGATCGGCGCAGGAAAATACCCGGGTGCAGGCAAGGCGTGCATCAATCTGCGGCTCAACTATCCTGGTTCCCCTGAGTTGCAACACTTCGCACACGGAGCGTAATTGCGGGGTTACTTCATCAAATCCGACCAGCCACACCTCATCAGGAACCGGGATCGCCCCGGTGTCAAACTGGTTCCGCATAAATGTGCCCAGGCGTTGCTGATCCAGATAGGTATGGGTATCGCAGTATTCAAGATAGGCTGTACACCAGCGTTTAAATGCATGTTCCTCCGGAGTGGAGGCGGAGTAGGAGTCCGGTTCTACCAGATGTTCACACAGCATGGCATAGGCTTTAAGCGCCTGCTTAACCGTGGCTCCGATCTGAAGCAGGGCATACTCCTGCTGTTTGAGATCGGCGCGGATAATGTCATACCACAGCACATCCTGCTGTGCCGGGTTGAGGAGCAAAGCGATGGAAGGATTGTGCATCAGACACCGGCGCCACCACAGTTGGGAGGTGAATATCTGCGGTACCGCCCAGGCATCAGCACCCTGCCGTTGCTGCCAGTGCTGATACTCCTCTTTCAGGGTACGGGTCATGCGCTGATTGACGGTAATTATAACGGCGCCGCGCTGAGCAGCAGCACAAATATCCTCTACTTGATACAACACCTGATTTCAATTCCTTTCAGTAGTGCCGCCCGGCTGCCCTCTTCTCTGCTAAACCCGACCTGGATTCAGAAGGAAATCCCAGGCGATACAGCACGCCACTGTGCGCATCCGCGATATAGAGATTGCCGTGCGCAGATACAGCAAGTGCCGCGGGTTGCGCATATATTCTGGTAGGAGTGGCACAACCGCTGAGGATATCCACACCCCACCCGGTCAGACCGCCCGTGTTGTCGAGAGGAAGTGCAATAACCCTGAAACCCTGACGCTCAGGATCATCGGAACGCCCCAGCAGAGCAACGTAGAGCATGGAACGGTAACGCCGGGGGGCATTAAGATCAGTGCCAAAAGCGAGTGCTGCAGGAACACTGTGGGGCTGAAGGGTAACAAGAGGGGCTTTGGTATCCCGGCAGATCGTACGGGTGCCCAATTCCCGGTCCGGAATCTGAAAAGCGTAACAGAACGGCCAGCCGTAGTCGGCTCCGCGTTCAAGGACATTGATCTCATCTGCGGGGGCATCAAAGCCCAGGGTTTCAGGGGCATCATCCGCGGCCCAGATTTCACCGCTTTCCGGATGACGCTCCAGAGCCCGGGCATGATGCAATCCGGCGGCAAAAAGTTCCACCTTACCATCGGGATTTATTTCAAGTACTGCGGCCTGTTGCCACTGCATGCTCTCAGGATCTGTGTCCCCGGCAGCCACCGACAGATAGAGCGTGCCATCAGAAGTCACAGCCAGGGCGCGGCGCTCATCCGGCAGTGCCGGGGGCAGATCGGTGACAATATATGTACCGGATTCATGCCTGCGTGAATGTGGATTATCAATTTTCAGAACCGCGGTGCGTGTTGCCACATACATACACCCTGAATGCCATGCCAGCCCCATGGGCTGATCCAGATCGGAGCGAAAAATACTCTTTCGCCATGACCACGCGCCAGCATCCTTCTCATCCGCTGACGGTAGTTTTCGTTCCAGGCGATATATTGTACCGGTATCGGGCACAGACACATATAATGTGTCCATGGATCCTTCGGGAACAAATATCATGTCAGCCGCTCCATTAAGGCCGCTGGCGACTGCATGCAGATCCAGCCCTTCGGGAAGCCGGACTTCAGCTCTGCCTTCTTTTCCTCCAATTAAGATGGGATGGGCTTTAACCTTAAAATGCGGAGGTTCCGGGACAGCTCCGGAATCAGGAGATATAGTGGCTTTATCATCCACGCGGGAAAGGTATTCTCCTTTTTTGAGATCCGGAGTTAATCTGTACACCTGAGCCAACCTCTGTTCATCCTGGGGCGACCACAGCCGTTCTGCACTCAGGTGCGCCAGGAGTACCGCCATGGGGATAGCCAGAAGCAGCATCCCCCTGCCCCAGCGCTTCCCGATAAGGGCCAGCGCAAAGCCCACTCCAAGCATGGCGAGAAAGAGCAGAAGCGGACATTTGAAGGAAAATGTCTCCACCCCGAACACCAGCAATGCCGAACCATACAACAGGAGCAGATACAGAACAAATTCAATTATCGCGCGCATGTATTATATCTATATCTGATTCCGTTCCTGGCCCAGATGCAGCCCCTTCTGAAGATAATTGACCACATAATCGAATACAGCTGCGTTTAACGAATGCTGCTCTCCACGATAACCTGCATTGTGGAGTTTGCTCACATCAGAGCAGGTATAGTACTGGTAGCGATCCCGCAGTTCTTCAGGCATCTCGATGTATTCAATATCCGGCTCCATCCCCAGGGCGGAAAAAATCGCCCTGGCAAGATCATTCCAGGTATTGGCACTTGAACTGCCAACATTGAAAATGCCGTTTACCTCCGGATGTTTTAAGAAAAACAGGGTCATATCCACTACGTCCTTGATATACACAAAGTCGCGTTTCTGTTCTCCATCCCCGTATTCAGGCCGATACGATTTGAACAGACTTATCCTGCCCCTGTCCATGATCTGTTCATATGCCTTGATCACCAGAGAGCGCATTTCCCCTTTATGATATTCATTGGGACCAAATACATTGAAAAACTTCAACCCCGCAATACTCCCGAGCAATCCTTCGCGGCGCGCCCAGAGATCAAACATATGTTTTGAATATCCATACATATTCAGAGGATGTAAGTGCTCAAGCTCAGACTCGGCATCCCTGAACCCGAGAGATCCATCTCCATAGGTGGCGGCGCTGGAAGCGTAGATAAAGCGGGCATTCACCCGGCGCGCATACAGAGCCAGGTGCTTGGTGTACTCAAAATTATTCTGGATCAGATAGCGCGAATCGGTTTCGGTAGTGGCGGAACAAGCCCCCATATGGAGGATGGCTTCGATCCCCTCTGCCCCGAAATCGCACAGATGCGGGAGTTCTTCTCCCTGAGCTAGACGCAGAAAATCATCTTTTTCCACATAGTCGGCATAACGCAAAGATGCGAGGTTACGCCACTTCTCCGAGGTTCCGAGAGAATCGACAACCAATATATCCTCTCGCCCGAGTTGGTTCAGACGCCACACCAGGGCGCTGCCGATAAACCCTGCTCCGCCGGTAACAATAATCATAGTTCAGAAATCTCCTGTATCAGTGAAGTTCAGAAGCCAAGGTAATCTATAATAATAAATATTCGATAAATATCACGTTTTCTGTATACTATCACTGCAAACATAAACGCGCAAACCGGTATCCACCAGGGTGCACTTAATCACAACCGGACAAGATTCATCGCTTCAAACCCTTTTAAGTCAGGCTAAACAGTGTTTTACATTTCACCTGATGGCGTTGATTATTCTTGACAATTTCATTTATACAAGTCTATGTTCTTTTTTCAACAAGACTAAAAGTGCAAACATATAGCGCTACACCAGATGGCCCCCTTTTAATGGAATTATGCTCCCTTTCAATGACCTGTAAATATTCACAGCGTGGCGCGAATATTTTTTACCCTGACTAAAAAACTGAAAGGACACGCAACATGGCAAATAAACGTGAAGCTCTTGAATACCACAGCACCGGACGCAAGGGGAAAATTGAGGTCATTGCCACTAAACCCTGCCTAACCAGCCGCGATCTGTCTCTGGCATACAGCCCCGGTGTAGCTGAACCATGTCTTGAGATCGAAAAAAATCCCAAAGATGCCTATGAGTATACTGCCAAAGGTAATCTGGTAGCAGTGGTTTCCAACGGCACCGCCGTACTTGGTTTGGGAGATATCGGCGCGCTTGCGAGTAAGCCGGTCATGGAGGGAAAAGGTGTTTTATTCAAGCGTTTCGCCGATGTTGACGTATATGACATTGAGCTTGACACCAAAGATCCGGAAGAGGTTGTGCGCACGGTAAAACTGCTGGAGCCAACGTTCGGTGGCATCAATCTCGAAGATTTCAAAGCTCCGGAATGTTTCTATATTGAAGAACAGCTCAAAGAGCAGATGAACATCCCGGTGTTCCACGATGACCAGCACGGCACTGCAATTATTGCCAATGCCGGACTTCTCAACGCCCTGGAAATAATCGGTAAGGATATTGGAAAAATCCGGATCGTAGTAAATGGAGCGGGTGCCGCAGGTATTGCATGTGCCAATATGGCCCTTACCCTGGGAGCCAAACAGGAAAATATGATCCTGTGCGACAGTAAGGGGGTTATTTACAAAGGGCGTACCGAAGGGATGAATCCGTACAAGGAGCGCCTGGCTACAGAATCGAGTGTACGCACCCTGGAAGAAGCGATGGAAGGTGCGGACGTATTTTTCGGGGTTTCCGCCAAGGACGCTGTAACCCCGGAAATGGTCGCAAGCATGGCAAAAGATCCGGTTATTTTTGCCATGGCAAATCCAGATCCGGAGATCCTGCCAAGTGTGGCGTTGAAGGTACGTGATGATGTGATCATAGGCACCGGACGCAGCGATTTCCCCAACCAGGTCAACAACGTTCTGTGTTTTCCCTTTCTGTTCCGGGGTGCTCTTGATACCCATGCCACCGCCATCAATGATGAGATGAAGATGGCCGCGGTTAAAGCACTTGCCAATCTGGCTAAGGAGGATGTCCCCGATTCGGTTATTAAAGCCTACGGCAACACCAAGTTCTCCTTCGGGCGCGACTATCTTATCCCCAAGCCGTTTGACCCGCGTGTACTCCTGCATGTGGCACCGGCGGTGGCGCAGGCAGCAATTGACAGCGGAGTGGCTCAGACCCATATTGCTGATATGGTTAAATATACCGAATCCCTGGAAGCTCTGCAGGGGCGTTCCAAGGAGATCATGCGCACCCTTATCAATAAGGCCAAAGCATGTCGTAAGCGCATCGTGTTCCCGGAAGGTGACCACGACAAGATTCTGCGCGCGGCCCAGATCCTCATTGATGAACGTATCGCGATCCCCATCCTGCTGGGGCCGGAGCAGGAGATTATCAATAGCATCAAGCGTCTGGGTCTGGATCTGCACGGCGTGCATATTATCGATCCGCACGACAATCCGAAGACCAAAAAATACGCGGATGAGTTCTTCCGTCTGCGCCAGCGTAAAGGTGTCACCCTGGCCGAAGCGATCCGCACCATGGACAACGAACGCAACTACTACGGTGCCATGATGGTGCATATGGGGGATGCGGATGCGATGCTCTCGGGTATCAACCATCACTACCCGGAAACCATTCGCCCCACTCTGGAAATTATCGGCAAACAGCAGGAGATCATGGGGGTTCACGGTCTGTATATGCTCGCATTCAAAAACCGCGTGGTTTTCTGTGCTGACACCACAGTGTGTATCGATCCGAGCGCGGAAGAACTTGCGGAAACCGCAATCCTTGCAGCCAACAAGGCACGCCATTTTGATGTGGAGCCGCGCATTGCGATGCTCTCCTTCTCCAACTTCGGCAGTGCCAATCACCCCTTCACCAGCAAGATCCGCAAAGCGACCCAACTGGTTAAAGAGTGGGCTCCAGAGCTTGTGGTTGAGGGCGAGATGCAGGCCAATGTCGCTTTTGATGCGGAAATCACCGAGCGCCAGTATCCGTTTTCCGCCATCAAGGGGGACGCCAATGTGCTTATCTTCCCGGATCTGGATGCGGGGAATATCGCCTATAAATTGTTAAACAAACTCGGAGGTGCCGAAGCGGTGGGACCAATCCTGATGGGGGTCAAAAAACCGGTACACGTACTCCAACGTGGTGACGACGTAAACGATATCGTCAATCTGGCTGCTGTGGCTGTCGTCGATGCGCAACAGGCGATGGAACAGGAAGTATATAAAAGCTGAACAATACTCATATTAACACACCACAATAAAAGCCTCCGGATTTCTCCTCCGGAGGCTTTTATTGTGGTTAAGCACATGCGCATTTCTCGTTATCACGCAGATATACTCCGGAGCTTGATACGCTTTCAAAATTTTCACATCCCTGATACAATCCGCCGACCTCAGCACAACCACAACAATTACATTTTACATTAAATAACGCCTGAGCAGGAGAATCCGCCATGCGCTACAAAAGCACCAGAGGTTCAGTTTCAGATATATCATTTTCCGATGCGGTCATGATGGGTTTGGCCACCGATGGCGGTCTGCTGTTACCGGAACATATTCCGAGTGTGTCAGCACACGAACTCAGCTGCCTTCACACCATGGGATATCCCGAGTTGGCGTACCACATCATCCAGCGCTTTGTGGGTGAGGATATCCCTGCGCATGACCTCGAACAGATCATCAGACGTTCCTACAGTACATTCACCCATCCGGATATCACCCCGGTTCAGCGCCATGGTGCGGTCCACATCCTTGAGCTGTTTCACGGCCCCACCCTCGCATTCAAGGATGTGGCACTGCAGTTTCTCGGCAACCTGTTTGAATATCTGCTCCAGAAACGTGCTGCGCACATGAACATCATCGGTGCGACTTCCGGCGATACCGGGAGCGCGGCGATCTATGGAGTAAAAGGTAAGGAAAACATCAACATCTTTATTCTCCATCCGCATGGACGCGTTTCCCCGATTCAGGAACTGCAGATGACCACGGTTACGGATCCGAATGTGTTCAACCTTGCCATTGATGGCAACTTCGATGACGGCCAACGCATAGTCAAGGAGATTTTTGCAGATCTGGAATTCAAACAGAAGTATGCCCTGGGCGCGGTCAATTCAATAAATTGGGCGCGGGTGCTGGCGCAGATCGTGTACTACTTTTACGCCTGGAGCAGAACGGCGTCAGCCCCTGATGCACAAGTGGATTTTGCCGTACCTACCGGAAATTTCGGGGATATTTTTGCCGGATATATGGCCAGAGAGATGGGCCTGCCCGTCGGCCAGCTTGTTCTTGCCACTAATGAAAACAACATCCTCTCCCGCTTTGTCTCAGAGGGCGACTATTCCATCGATACTGTAGTGGAGACCCTCTCGCCGTCCATGGATATCCAGGTGGCAAGTAATTTCGAACGCTATCTCTATTATCTGCTCGATGGCAGGAGCAATACGCTGGTAGAGAAAATGGATGAATTCAAGGCCAGACAATCCATTAGTTTCACTGAAGCGCAACGGCAGCGGGTCCAGGCTGATTTCAGCACCCGCACGGTGGATACTGACGCCACATTGGAAACTATCCGCAATTTCTATCACGAGACCGGCTACATACTGGATCCCCATACTGCTGTGGGAGTATGTGCCGGAGAACACTTACGCAACGAAGATATCCCTATGATCTGCCTGGCGACAGCACATCCCGCCAAATTTCCCGCAGCGGTACAGCGCGCCATTAAAATCGAGCCTCCTCGGCCGGAATCGCTGCGGGATATTGAACAACGCGACAAACGCTGCGAGCACATCAGTGCGGATACCCAGGCGATAAAGGACTACATTGCGGCTCACGCCCTGAGTTGATGCGCGGCAGTTTATATAATGTACTCTGCGCCACGAAACTGAATATCTGGAGAAATATTAAATCGTTATGTTTACTCAAACCGGAGACATCACCCACTGGATCGCCTTCAGCGCCGGACTGCTGTCATTTTTTTCCCCCTGCGTTCTACCCCTGATTCCCTCCTTTATGGCGTATATTACCGGGGTTTCTTTTGCCGACCTGAAACAGGAACACCAGAGTTCGCAGGTACGCTGGCGCGTGCTGAGCCACTCCTTCGCCTTTGTGTGTGGTTTTTCAACGGTGTTTATTCTGTTAGGGGCGGCCGCCGGGCTCCTGTCGGGTTCAGTACAGTCCAGCCTGGATGAAGGTCTGCTGAGGCTCCAGCGCATCGGCGGGATTCTGGTATTCGCTTTCGGACTGCATATGACCGGAATTCTGCGCATCGGAATGCTGATGCAGGACAAACGCATCAATATCAAAAATAAACCCAGCGGTTATGTAGGCAGCTTTCTGGTCGGGCTCGCATTTGCCGCCGGCTGGACTCCGTGTATCGGCCCCATCCTCGGCGCCATTCTCGCCCTGGCTGCGGGCACTTCGAGCGATACGGCCCGCGGCATTGCCCTGCTGACCACCTATTCAGCCGGCCTGGGTATCCCGTTTATGCTCGCCGGACTGCTGTTTCATAGATTTCTCGAATTCTTCAACCGTTTTAAAACCCACATCCGCCTGATGGAGATCATTACCGGTGTTCTGATGATCGTGGTCGGGATTCTGTTGTTCTCCAGTAAGTTCAGCGCCATATCCAACTGGCTCTACAGGATTATCCCCATGTAGGCCGGTTCTACTTCCAGCGGGGCGCACGTCCTTCACCTTCAACTGCAAAGAGGTGTGCCCCTGCCAGGTATTGGTGCCTACCTGAAACAGAATATCCACACGCCCCTGCAACATATCCAGTTTCGAGGCAAGACCGAATGCAATGCACGGCAGACTGTGGCCGCCCTGCTGCACCCTGAAGCGCAGATGTCTACCCCCCACCACCTGCGCCTGTTGCACCTTGAGGTCACGACACAAAAATACCGGCTCCGGATTTCCCATCCCGTAAGGCTCAAGTGCCTGCAATTCAGCATGCAATTGCGCATCAATCTCCTCCAGCGTGAGCTCTTCATCGTAGGCCAGATGCGGCAGCAGATCCTCCGGAGCAAGGTTTTCGCGTGCATATTCTTCCAGTGCTGCGGCAAATGATTCTATTTTATCCACCTCAATACTCAGGCCGGCAGCAAATTCATGTCCGCCATAGCCCAGCATCCACTTGCTGCAGTGTTTCAATGCCTGATAGAGATGGCATCCGTGGATGGAACGTCCGGACCCCTTGCCGACACCACCCTCCTCGTCCAGAGCGATCAGGATTACCGGACGGTGGAACATCTCCACCAGACGACTTGCGACAATACCAATTACGCCCGAGTGCCAGCCCGGATCAGCCAGTACAATGGTATACATGGAATCCTGCAGTTCCGCTTCAATCCGCATTCTGGCATGCTGCAGGGTTTGTTCCTCAATCTCCTGACGTTCGCGGTTGCACTGATCCAATTCGGTGGCGATATTCTGCGCTATGCGCATATCCTTACTCAGAAGGAGTTCTACTCCCCTGCCTGCGTGTGCAAGACGCCCCGCAGCATTCAGGCGCGGTGCAAGGCGGAATCCTACCACACCGGCATTGACCTTTTCAACTCCGGCAACTTCTCGCAGCTTGCAGATGCCAGGACGATACTCCCCCTCCAGGAGGGGAAGTCCGGCCCTGACCATAATCCGGTTGACCCCGGTCAGAGGCACCAGATCCGCAACGGTGCCCAGGGTTACAAGGTCGAGCAGCATCCGGATATCCAATCCCTCAGGCGCCTTATGTTCCTGTCTTAAGGCACGGTACAGGGCAACTACAAGCATGAATGCCACTCCAGCTCCGCACAGGGGCGTATAGGGGTATCCGGAAGTATCCAGCCACGGATTTATACACGCAAATACGCAAGGCAGGGTATCTCCGGGCTGGTGATGATCAGTTACGATCAGATCGATGCCGTTATCCTGCGCGATTTTTGCTTCTGCATGGGAGCTGATGCCACAATCAACTGAAATGACAACCTTTACCCCGGCATCAGCGTCAGCGTACAGTGCCTGTCCACTTAAACCGTAGCCCTCATCAAGGCGTGAAGGGATATAATAGGAAACCCTGGCTCCGGCACATTCAAGAGCGTGGTAAAGCAAGGACGTCGCACTGATACCGTCCACATCGTAATCGCCATGGATGGCAATCGGTTCCCCGGTGTCAATAGCGCGCACAATACGTGTTACAGCTTTGTGTATGTCAGGGAGCAGAGCAGGATCAGGAATATCCTTAAGGCGTGCATGAATAAATGCATGCGCATCCTCTTGGGTTATACCGCGTAAGGCCAGAAGTTGAGCCTGCAGGGGTGTGATTGTGTCTGAATGCTGTGCCGGCTGCAATTGTTCTGGATTCCTGCGCGGTTGCCAGTGTCTGCAGGTATGCATCTTCATCATGGATGATCCAACTTCTATGCTCAAATCATCTCCATATTTACGATTATCCTGGATGTAATTGTCCTCAGGAATGGGTGCCACAAGCCCCTATGGGCGATAGTGGTGAATAGTGACGAATAAAAAAGGGCCGCAAACGATTCACGGCCCGGAATAAAAAACAGTATGGTTGCAGAAACTCCTACATAATTTTATGCCTGCTTCTTCACAACCCTGTCCCATGCCAGGAGAATGGGACTGGCTATAAAAATGGATGAGTATGTTCCCACGATAACGCCGACCAGAAGAGCAAAGGCAAAATCGTGGATCACCCCGCCGCCAAAGATAAACAAGGATAACACTACCAGTAACGTTGTTAAAGAGGTCATGAGCGTACGCGACAGGGTTTCGTTTATACTCCGGTTGATAATAGTCGGAAAACCTTTGTCATTATAACGTCCACGGTTCTCACGGATTCGGTCATACACAATAATGGTGTCATTGAGCGAGTATCCGATAATCGCCAGAAATGCAGCAATAATAGGCAGGCCGATCTCTTTATCGAAAAGAGAAAACGCTCCAAAGGTAAGAACCACATCATGTATCAGGGCGACAATCGCGCCCACTGCGAATCGCAGCTCAAAACGCCAGCTGATGTATATCAGGATACCTATCATGGCGTACACAATGGCAAGGAGTCCCTGCTTGCGCAGATCCTTGCCCACTTGGGGACCAACCATCTCCATGCGGCGTAATTCCACTCCATCAGCGCCAAACTCCGCTTCAAGCTTCTGCATCAGCATGGTACGCATTCCCTGAAGGCCGTCGTCGCTCTCTTCGGCACGGATCAGGAATTCATTGTCCTCATCTCCGAAGCGTTGGACCTGCGCCGAGCCAAGAACATCAGGTACCAGCAGGTCTTTGAGATGCGCTGCATTCGTGGGTTTTTCGAAGCGCAGCTGCACCACGGTTCCCCCGGCGAAATCCACTCCGTAGTTGGGGCCGCCGCGCACTATCAGAGCAGCAAGACCAACCAGAATCAGAACAACCGATACTACTGCCGCATACCGACGTTTACCTATAAAGTCAATATTTACATCGGGCTTTACCAACTCCATCAGTTGCTCCTTTATATGCTGATCTTTTTAATATTGCGGACATTGAGAAAGTAATCGAATATCAGGCGCGATACAAATATGGCGGTGAACATCGAAGCGAGAATCCCCACAGAAAGTGTTACCGCAAAGCCCTTGACCGGACCGGTGCCGAACTGGAACAGAACCACAGCGGCGATTAAGGTGGTGATATTGGCATCCACAATAGTGACAAATGCCTTGGCATAGCCTGAGTCGATTGCGATGCGTGCCGACTTACCCTGGCGCAGTTCCTCGCGGATACGCTCGAAAATCAGCACATTGGCATCAATTGCCATCCCCACGGTGAGGACAATCCCCGCAATGCCGGGCAGGGTCAGGGTTGCTTTGAACATCCCCAGCAGTGCCATGATAAAGATAATATTGAGAATCAGGGCAATGTTGGCGACCACACCTGCTCCGCGGTAGTAAATCAGAATCATGAGAACAACCAGCACTCCGCCGATAAGCACGGAGTTGATCCCCTGTTCAATGGAGTCATGCCCTAAAGATGGTCCCACAGTGCGGTTTTCCAGAATGTTTACCGGAGCCGGCAGGGAGCCGGCACGCAGAACAATGGCCAGATCCGTGGCTTCCTGCTCGGTAAATGCACCACTGATCTGGGCACTGCCCCCGGAGATACGCTCACGGATGGTTGGCGCGGAATATACCGTGTCATCGAGAACTATGGCCATCCGGCGCCCCACATTGGCGGCGGTTATCTGATCGAAACGTTTTGCCCCGGCTGCGTTGAAATCGATGGCAACATAGGGTTCATTGAAGCGTGTATCAATACGCACCTGGGCATCCGAGAGGAGATCGCCGGTGAGCGAGGCGCGGTCGGATACCACAATAGGACGTTCACTGACCTGACCGGTACGCGGATCCACATCGCGCTCATACAGCAGTGTGGTACCAGGTTCAAGATCTCCGGCTTCAGCGGCTTCAATGTCCGCGTCATCCACAACCATTTTGAACTGCAGCTGCGCTGTCTTCCCCAGCAGATTGATGGCACGCTGCGGGTCTTTCACCCCGGGAAGCTGAATCAGAATGCGGTTATCCGACTGACGCTGAATCAGAGGCTCACTTACGCCGAACTGATCGACACGGTTGCGCATGGTTTCAAGAGCCTGACGTACCGCGAAATCCTTTATCTGGGCGATCTCTTTATCGCTGAAACGGTAGTTTTTCTCCACATAACCGGATTCAGATTCAATGGTCATGGGTTCAAGGGACGGGAAATTTTCGCGCATCACCGCATCCACCTCTTCGCCTGCCTCCGCATCATATACGGTTACTCTGAGACGCTCACCATCAAAGCGATCCACACTTTTAAAAATGATATCTTCATCATTGAGAAGCACCTCGGTTTCCTCGATGATACTGTCAAGGCGGCTCTCGACCGCCTTGTCAACCTCAACACCCAGAACCAGATGCATACCTCCCTGAAGGTCCAGCCCCAGATGGATAGGATCGAAGGCTTTCTGCCACCATGTCGGCAGGCGATCCTTCATCACCGTTGGCGCCAGTGACGCGAGGGCCAGCAATATACACGCCAGAACCAGCAGCCCACGCAGTTTAATGCTCTTCGTCATATCTCAACTCCACTCCCTTCAAGAAGGTGCCTGGCACAGCCTGGACTCCTGCCCTGACCGCACTTTAGGCATGCATAGAACATAAATAAATGTAACTATTCACCACCACTACCGGTGAGGGCTTGTGGTACCCATGGAAAGGGCGTCTGTCGCCACGGACGGCGACAGTCGAACGGCCATGGACGGCCCCAATCCCAAACAGTCGTGTCCCTTGGAATGGGTGCCACAAGACCGTACTGAACAGTTACAAATAAATAAACAAAAAAATAAGTAACTACTCAGCCTGTTGCGCGGTGGCAGAGATGGAACTGCGATTGAACTTCATCTTCACCCCTTTATCCACTTCAAGGGTGATGACATCGTCCTGAACGGTAACAATTTTGCCGTGGATGCCGCCGGCGGTAATCACGTTATCCCCGGCTTTGAGGGATTCAATCAGCTGACGGTGCTGTTTAGCACGTTTCTGCTGGGGACGGATAAGAAGAAAATAGAAAATGGCGAACATAAGGACCAGCATGATGATCCCTTCATATCCCTGCTGTCCGCCCTGTGCTCCAGTCCCTGACATTGCATAAGCGTTTGAAACCATAATAATTATTCCTCCGAGTTAAGTTGGTTGCATAAAAATTTTAAGCCTCGTTTATAACCTGTTATGGCGCAACTTTCAAGTACAAGACCGCCATAGTCTGAAATCAGTATTTAAACATCTAAGCACGCATGGAATAAAACTCTTCGCAGAAACGTCTGAATTCATCTTTCTCTATGGCATTGCGCATCTGCTGCATAAGATTCAGGTAGTAATGCAGATTGTGATGGGTATTCAGCACCGATGCGAGGATTTCGTTACATTTGAACAGATGGCGCAGATAGGCACGCGAGTAGTTGCGACATACATAACAGTCACATTGCGGATCGACAGGACTCGCATCGTCTTCGTATCGGGCCTGCTTGATGCTGATTTTACCCGTATGAGTAAAGAGGACGCCGTTACGCGCATTGCGGGTCGGCATGACACAGTCAAACATATCCACACCGCGCCGCACTCCTTCCACCAGGTTCTCCGGGGTTCCCACCCCCATCACATAACGCGGTTGTTGCGCCGGCAGCAGCTGCAGGGTGTAATCCATAACCGCATACATCTCTTCCGCCCCCTCTCCGACAGAGAGACCTCCCAGAGCGTAACCGTCAAAACCGATCCGCATCAGGGCTTCGGCACTTTTACGGCGCAGGTCTTCATACATCCCTCCCTGAACGATGCCGAACAACGCACTGCCATCGTCGGATCTATGTGCCTGCCGGCAACGCTGAGCCCAACGCATGGAGCGCTCCGTGGAATCAGCCACATATGCCCGTGTAGCAGGATACGGGATACATTCGTCAAACACCATGATAATATCAGCGCCCAGAGCCTGCTGTATCCGGATAGATGCTTCCGGAGTCAGAACCTTGTGTGAGCCGTCGAGATGGGATTGAAAACGAACCCCGTCTTCATCGATTTTGCGCAACTGTCCCAGGCTGAACACCTGGAAACCACCGCTATCGGTAAGAATCGGACCGTTCCAGTGCATAAACCGGTGCAAACCACCAAGGCGCTCGATGAGTTCGTAACCAGGGCGCAAAAACAGATGATAGGTATTGCCGAGAATAATCTGCGCCCCGATCTCTTCCAGGGTTTCAGGCAGCATCCCCTTTACCGTGGCCTGGGTACCAACGGGCATGAATACCGGGGTTTCTATGTTTCCGTGTGGAGTGGTAATCCGTCCCCTGCGTGCATGTGAAACAGAATCCGTGTGTAGAAGTTCAAAAGCAAACGCCATGAAAAAAATCCTCGTTACAGTAATGCTACAGTGGCTCTACTGGATAAACATGCAATCGCCATAACTGAAAAACCGGTAACGCTGCGCTACCGCATGGGCATACGCACGCAGAATGTAATCGGTCCCCGCAAAGGCGCTTACGAGCATAAGCAGGGTCGATTTAGGCAGGTGAAAATTGGTCACCAGGGCATCAATAACCCTGAAGCGATACCCGGGGTAGATAAACATATCCGTCATCCCTGATCCTGCAGCAATCAATCCTGATTCATTACCGACATATTCCAGGGTGCGGGTTACTGTGGTGCCCAGAGCCACAACCCGTCTGCCCTCTTTCTTTGCGGCATTAACCGCTGCAGCGGTTTGGGGCTGGATGCTGTAGGCCTCGGCATGCATACGATGCCGGCTAATGTTATCCACCCTTACCGGCAGAAACGTGCCCAGACCTACATGCAAAGTCAGCGGTATGACTGTAACCCCTTTATCTTCCAGACGTGCGAGAATCTGTGGGGTGAAATGCAACCCGGCGGTGGGAGCCGCCACCGCTCCGGGTACGCTGGAAAAAGTGGTCTGATAGCGTTCCAGGTCGTCGGAGCGGGGCTCGCGTTCAATGTATGGAGGCAGCGGAATACTGCCCTTCTCATTCAGCCACTCCAGAAAATCGGAACCATTGTAGTCAAAACGGATATTTCTGTAACCATCCTCCCCTGAATCCAGGACTTCAGCGTTCAACTCCCCGCTAAGAGTCAGGCGCGTACCGGGACGTGGTGCTCTGGAACTGCGGGTAAGGCACACCCAGCACTGCCCCGCGAGTTCTTCATTGCGCCGTACCAGGAAAACCTCAACTTTTCCGCCACTGTCTTTAGTGCCATGCAGACGTGCCGGGATAACCCGGGTATCGTTAACAACCAGAACATCGCCGGAATTAAAATATGTGGCAATATCGCGAAACTGCGCATCCCGGATGCGTTGGTCAGCCCGTTTCAGCACCAGCAGGCGTGCATCCTCACGTCTGGGTGCGGGCTCTTGTGCGATCAGATCTTTGGGCAGAATATAGTCAAAGTCATTAAGATGCATGTGGATAAATCAGGAAAAATAGTTGGATGCAATATATACAGTTGCGAGACCTGCAAGCATAAGGATAAACCCCATACTGCGCATAGTGCGCTCCGGAAGGGGTAGAATCTGAAGCAGCATTTTTTTCACCCCCTGGGGGGAAAGAAACCAGGGTATTCCCTCAATTACCATCACCACACCGATTACTGTGAGGAAAAACTCCATAATCCACCTTATCTGCAAAAAATGTAACTTTGCGTAAGTTCTCAGGGTTCACAAAAAAACCCGCCCTTATGCGGCGGGTTTTTTTGTTTTCTATGCAGTTATATTCACGCCAGGTCGGTTGCCGCCTGATAGATGAGATCAAACAGCTCTGCAATGTTATCTTCGGCAATGCAGGACAAAGCCACGCGCAGATCGGTCTTATTGACTGCAATAGTACCGACCCCGTATTTATCCAGCAAGTGCAGGCGCAACTGCTCCGCTTCAACATTTTTCAACTTCAGGCACATAAAATAGCCGGAATTAAACGGATAGTAATCCCACACCTTATCAAATCTGGAATCGGCCAACACCTCTTTTACTTTCAGGGCCCGTCCTTTCATGATCTGATACTTTTCCTCTTTCTGCTCCAGAAACTTATCTGAGCGCAGCGCGTCGAGGACAAAGGTCTGTCCGGGATGCGAACAGTTGGAAATGGTGGCACGAATACAGCCGAGGGTTTTCTTTTCAAGAACAGAAAGCACTTCATCGCTTTCATCCGCATAGGTGATAAATCCGGTACGGAAGCCCCAGACATATTCTTCCTTGGTGGCCCCGTCCAATTTAATTGCCAGAATACGCGGATGCAGATTGGCCAGTTTACCATAGAGAGATTCCTTCATGGAGTCTTCGTAGAACAGGCCGAAATATGCATCATCGGTAACCACCACGAGGTTGCAACCATCCTCAGCCACTTCCTTGATCACCTTTACAATTGCATCCCCTTCCTCAACTGTAGGGGTGTAACCACTTGGATTATTGGGGAAATTAAGCAGAACAATCGCTTTACTTTTTTCAGCGGCCACATTTTCCAGCTCTGCCTTGAACGCCGGAACATTAAAGCCACCCGCAACAGTAAAGGTGGGAAATTTCTTGATGACCGCACCGCACCGCGTGGTGAAGGTCAGGTTGTAGTTACCCCACATCATATCGGGCATTACCATGTGGTCTCCGGCATCCACAAACATATCTGCCACAATGGAAAGACCGTGGGTCAGGGCGCTGGTTACAATAGGGACACCGAACTTCTTCCCCTGCATGCTGGGGTTTTCGCGCAGCATTTTTTCGCGCCATACGGTGCGCAGTTCCGGTTTGCCCGCAGGAGGTGCGTAAGGAAAGATATCCTTGGGATCATAGGCGGAAAGTTTGTCATGAATGCACTGCAGATACATAGGGCCGTTTCCTTCGGTCGCGATGCCGATGGTGGCGTTGTATTTGTGTGCCTTATCTTTTGCCTCCGCCGATTGCGACAGAATCCCCTTGGGGAAAAACAAATTTCTGCCCAGATCGGAGAGCATCTCCAGAACATGAGGATTTTTCTGCGCCAGTACATCGTTTAGTTCTTGAGCCAGTGGATTCATGGTTGGGACCTTCTTTCTCAAGTATTGTATAGAATGCCGATCCTGCCGGATCGGAACAAAACAAGGTGCAATTAAATCAGGATTCTTTGCTTGATGTCAAACCCTATTTAGGTCGTGCTTCTGCCTTCAAAACATGGCCATTATGCTCAGGTAACCACCGGAATATCCTCCCAGCGCGTGGTATATGCAGGGGACAGATACGCACGCCGCATGCGCCAGTCCTCTTTTATCCCCTGACTGCCGAACCACACCTTCCCTCTTCCACTGTTATTGATAGCATCCACCGCCTGCATCAGCGCCGGGTTGTTGCGCTGGGTGGAGGTGTGATCAAACAATCCCGGCTGCATTTCTTTCACCGGGCACAGATCACTGAGGATTACTCCGGCCTTGGCATAACGGTAACCGTCACGCCAGATGCTCTGCAGGGCATTGGTGGCGGCATTAAGAAGCGCCATGGTATCGTTACCGGGAAAATCGAGACAACGCTGGGCTGCATTGGAATAGTGGCGCTCGGTGCTGCTGTAGGTTCCGGTGCGGATAAACACCGTCACCTGTGTGGCAACCTGCTTCTGTTCGCGCAGTTTCTGCGCCGCTCTCACCGTATAGGTGGATACGGCTTCGCGCAATTCGGTAAAATCGGTTATGCGCCGGGCAAACGAACGCGAACAGACAATCTGATGTTTATTAGCGGGAGAATGTTCAATCCCGAAACATGCCTGTCCGTTCAGTTCATATATGGTGCGCTGCAGATTGACGGAAAATTGCCGCCGGAGACGTTCCGGCGAAGCTGCCGCCAGATCGGCAACTGTGCGGATCCCCAGAGCATGCAGCTTCTGTTCCATGCGCCGCCCGATGCCCCACACCTCACCAACCTCCGTGCGCCTGAACAGCTCCTGCCTTTGCACCTGATCACACAGATCCACAACGCCGCCGCTGGCAGGATCGCTCTTTGCCGCTGTATTTGCCAGTTTGGCGAGGGTCTTACTCGGGGCGATCCCGACGCACACCGGCATCCTGAGCCACTTCAGGATCCGATCGCGCACCTTGTGTCCGAACGCCAGACGCCCATCCAGTCCCGCACGTTCATCGGGAAGACGTAAAAACGCCTCATCAATGGAGTATACCTCCATGTCAGGCACCATCTCCTCCAGGACCAGCATCACCCGGGCCGAAATATCCGCATACAGGGTGTAATTGGACGAGAACACCACTACCTGATGGCGTTGCAGCACATCACGCACCTGAAAGTGAGGGACTCCCATGCCGATGCCGAGATTTTTGGCCTCCTGACTGCGCGCCACAACACAGCCGTCGTTGTTGGAGAGCACTACCACCGGGCGGGTGCGCAGATCAGGGCGGAACAGGCGTTCGCAACTCACATAGAAATTATTGCAATCCACCAGGGCAAACACTTTAAATATTCCTTAGCGTCTTAAAGAATGGATCACATTGGTGACCACACCTATGATGTTACTCTCCGCGTCGGGATTCATCGCTATGGGTCTGTATGCCCGGTTCATAGGGACCAGGCGTGCCTCCGGATAGAGTTCGAGTTTCTTGACTGTCAGTTCATCATCAAGACAGGCAATGACAATATCGCCATGGCGCGCTTCAAGACTGCCTTCCACAATAAGAACATCTCCATCGTGGATGCCGCCCTCAAGCATGGAATCACCCTTCACACGCACAAAAAATGCCGTGGCCGGATGACGGATGCACAGTGCATTGAGATCCATACACTGATCCACATAGTCCTGCGCCGGGCTGGGGAAACCCGCCTCGATATACTCGGCAAACATGGGTATGGAACAATCATGCGCCTGATCCGAAGCAGGCTTGAACATTTCGAGTACACTGGTATCTGTTTGAGTCGGCATAAAGGCCAAAGTACCTCATTGGTGGTTCGGGGTTCAATTCAGAAACCTGAAAATACTGTAAACTATTCACCACCGCTACTTCTATGGGCTTGTGATACCCATGAAAAGGGCGTCTGTCGCCACGGACGGCGACAGTCGAACGGCCATGGACGGCGCAAAGTGTCCCTTGGAATGGGTGTCACAAGACCTCGCTGAACAATTATAAATTACACCTATCTGGTATTGAAAGGCAACAGATACCCGGAGGATGCAGACATGGGCAATAAAAACAGGCGATGGGTATACGCCCATCGCCTGTCTGACATGCGTTCAATTTATCTTCAGGCAAATATTTTCGGGAAGCTGCGCTGCCATCTAGGGGACAATAAAATTCAGGTTCAGCCTTGTCAATCCTCGATGTTGACATCAATAGCTTTGGGTCTGGCCTCTTTGCTTTTCTGCAAGTGTATACTCAGCATCCCATCTTTGAAATTAGCCTTTATGCTCTCCTGGTCCACGGTATCAGGCAGGGTAAAACTGCGGTTGAATGTGCCGTAATGCCTCTCAATACGATGGAAGGTTTTACCCTTTTCCTCCTTCTCCTGTTTCCGCTCCCCGTGAAGCATGAGAACACCATTTTCAACCGTTACCTTAACATCCTCCTTGTTGACCTCGGGTATTTCCGCTTTAATTACAAATTCATCCTCAGTCTCCATAATATCAACCCTTGGAGACCAGTCGCCTTTGCGAATTACGTCCTGTCCGCTCTCCTGTCCGGAACCGAGAGCGCGATTGTAGCGATCGACAAACTCTTCCATTTCTCTCCATGGGTCCCAACGTACGAGTGACATAGTCAATCCCTCCCTTTAAATAACTTTAAGTAAATCTAATCAGAACAAATGCCAGATGCACGCTCTGATTTGGTGCCTCCCCTGCAGCAGACAGGGCGCAGCTTCCTGAAATACAACCCTTTTACCGGTTATATTAACGCGGCATATTCGCTTTTCAAGGGCAGGAGAATATTTTTTTCTGCTTGTGCCATCATCCATTAAAACAAGGAATTTTAATGATTTTCCAGTCAGAGAAAAATTATAGAAGAGACACACAAACATGTTACACTTACGCATAATAATATCAGAAACAGTGGAGAGCATATGGTTACTGGTGAAAAACAGGGAGCGGTTTTTGTCGCCGGCGCAACCGGATATGTAGGAGGGCGCCTGGTGCCGCGCCTGCTGGAGCAGGGTTATCCGGTGCGTACCCTGACCCGTGCCCCGCAGAAACTGGAAACCAGGCCGTGGGCACAGCATCCGAATTTTTACTGCACCGAAGGAGATATCCTTGACCGGACCGCTCTGACCCACATCCTGAGCGGCTGCAGCTCGGCTTACTTCCTGGTCAATTCTGTGGATAATCCCGGTTATGCGAGGCGTATTGCAGCACAGAACATGGCTTCTGCCGCCCTGAACACAGGATTGAAGCAGATTATCCATCTTGGAATATTAAGTGAAGATTACATTGGCAACGACACCGCGGAAGCGCAGAGCACCGACTCCATTCTGCGCCAGGCTGGAGTGCCGGTAACCACCTTACATGCAAGCCTGATTATAGGTTCAGGAAGTGCAGCCTTTGAGATGCTGCGCTATCTGGTGGACCGCCTTCCTCTGATTATCGCACCGCGCCGCGCCGCGACACCATGCCAGCCCATCGGTATCCGCAATGTTCTTTATTATCTGCTCAAATGTCTCGATAATCCTGCCACTCTGGGACAGAGCTTTGACATAGGTGGGCCACAGGTAACCTCATATCCCGAGCTGATGCGTATCTACGCCGAGGAAGCAGGTCTGAAGCGCTACGCTGTTGAACTTCCCTTCCTCCACAACAGACATCTGAGTGCCTACTGGACTCATCTGATAACGCCGATTTCCCTGACGCAGGCACGTATGCTGGCGAATATGCTGAACGGACCCATGGTATGCCGCGAGATGCGCATAACTGAAATTATCCCTCAGGATCTGTTCGATGCCAGAACCAGTATCCGCCTTGCCCTGCAGCGCACCCGCGAGCAACAGGTGGAAACGCGCTGGAGTGATTCCGGTGCCCTGCCTCCGGCGGAGTGGAGCGATCCGGCTGATCCGGAATGGGCCGGAGGGAGTATATTCGAAGATGCGCGCCGCGTTGTGGTCAAATCTTCACCTGAACAGGTCTGGCCTTCAATCACCTCTTTGGGCGGGGATGTGGGCTACTACTACGCCAACTGGCTCTGGAAAATACGTGGAGTGATGGATCAGCTTGTCGGAGGAGTAGGCCTGCAGCGCGGACGGCGTAAATCGCAGGCCCTGTATCCGGGAGACGCCATTGATTTCTGGCGTGCGGTAAAAATAACCCCCCACCGGATGCTCCTTCTTTCAGCCGAGATGAAGCTTCCCGGTGAAGCGGTGCTGTTGTTCAGGATTAAACCGGTCGATGGCGGATATACCGAAATTCAGCAGATTGCGCGTTTTCTTCCCAGGGGAATTCTGGGGCTTGCATACTGGTATGCGGTGTTCCCGTTTCATTTCTTTGTGTTTGACGGAATGTTGCGCGGCATAGCCAAATCCACCCGGGCTCAGGTGATCGAAGGGCCGAAGCGCTTCAAGCCTTCGGTTCAGGAGTGATTTTCCAGCCCGAGAATATAAAACCACTCATGCTCGGAAACCGGCATTACTGAAAGGCGATTCCCCTTCTGCAGCAGTTTCATCCCCGCGAGTTCATCGTGTTCCTTTAATTCGGCAAGCGAAATCACGCGACCGGTGTGGCGCGCATATTTTACATCCACCATGAACCAGCGCGGCTTCTCCGGGTCGCTTTTGGGGTCAAAGTGTTTTGACTCCGGATCGAATGCGGTGTGATCGGGGTAGCCCTCACGTACAATTTCCATGATCCCTGCAATCCCGGGGGTTTTGCAGCTGGAATGGTAGAAAAACGCCTGATCTCCGTTACGCATCTCATCGCGCATGAAATTACGCGCCTGGTAGTTGCGCACGCCGTCCCAGGGTTCGGTCTGCTTCGGTCTGTGCTTTAAATCATCAATGCTGAACTCTTCCGGTTCCGACTTCATCAGCCAATAGCGCATAAGTAATCACCTCTTATTCTTGTGTTCGGTCTTGCAGACGCACCAGCGAACATCCTATCCCCAGGGTACACAGAGCACTAAATATCAGCAGAGTTATATGCATACTGCGCAAAAAGGGATCAAGGGTCTGTTCCGACACGGCAACCCCAGGCATAACATGGGTAAATACCAGGGTAATAATCATCATGCTGCTTAGCATCCCGAAAGTGCGCATACTTGCATTCATTCCCGAAGCAATCCCTAAATAGCGCGGTGCGACGCTTCCCATGATAATGCTGATATTAGGTGAGGAAAACAGGGCAAACCCGCTGCCCAGAAATACCAGCAATGCATACACCATAAACATATCCGAGTTGCGCTCCAGGTTTGCGGCAAACGCGAGAGCACAGGCGCAGAAGAGCATGCCCGCTGTAGCAATCCAACCCGCAGGAATTTTGTCTGCGAGCCTGCCGCACATGGGGGATAGAACGGTTTGTACCACCGGGGAAATGATCAGGACAATCCCGGCAGCCTGAGGTTCAAAGCCTTTGACATACTGCAGATACAGGCTCATGAAAAAAACGATCCCGAAGGTGGCGGCGTAGTTGAACATGGCGGCAAGATTGCTGAAGGCAAAGACCCGGTTACGCGTCAGCAGTCTCACATTGAGGATAGGATACTCCAGACGCGATTCAAGGCGGAGAAATCCGACAAGACCGATATTCCCCAGCCCTATCAGCCCCCAGGCCCATAAACCGCGATCCACATTCACCACCCCTGAAAACAGCAGCAGTACAGCAACCGCATACACAAGGGCTCCATTTAAATCAAAGGGTTCGCCGCAGGCTTCGGCCCAGTCCTGTTTAATCCGGGTACGTACCACCCCGTAGGTAAGCAGCCCCAGTGGAAGCACCATATAGAATAGCGAGCGCCACCCGAAATGCTGCACCAGAAATCCACCTGTTAGCGGACCAAACGAAATTCCGGCATATACGCTCGCCACCACTATTCCCAGAGCGCGTCCGCGCTCCTGAGAGGGAAAGGCTGCAACCACCATAGCCATGGTGGTTGCCATTACCATGGAGCCACCAATCCCCTGAAAAAAGCGCAGAATGATCACCGCTTCCACACTCGGGGCGATGGATATGAGACCACCGAAAACAGAGAAGACCAGCAGACCGTTTACAAAGATCCGTTTTCGTCCGTAGATATCTCCCAGACGCCCCATACTCAGAAGGAACACCGCCGCAGCCAGGGCATACGTGGTTTCTACCAGCCCCAACTGCAGGGCGCTGGCATCCAGGTCCCGTCCCAGCGCAGGCAGGGCTACGCCTACAGCAGAAACCATAAACGGCATCATAAAGTGAGCCATGCACACTGAAAACAAGAGGGCGGAGCGGGCTCCTTTTTCCATGGATTTCTACTTGTTTTTCTGTTGCCGGCTGGACTTGAGCAGATCCCCAAGGGTTCCAAGCCCGGAGGAAGGCGCTGTATCGGTATAGCTTCTGGCGCCGGCGTCACTTTCCTGCCCGGCAGGAACCAGGGAGATACGGCGTTCTTCCTGATCGATTTTTTCGATACTCACGCGGATATTCTCTCCGGGTTGCAGAACCTCCTGTGGATGGCCGATGCGTTTACCTTCTCCCAGTTTTGAGATATGAATCAGACCATCCACTCCATCCTCAAGAGTGATAAAGGCGCCAAAGGGAGCCAGACGGCTTACTACGCCGGGATATTCCTGCCCCTCCTTGTAGATGGTACCCACCTTCTTCCAGGGATCAGCCTGGGTATCGCGTAAACTGAAGGAGAATTTGTTGTTTTCCCAGTCCAGTTTCTTAACCGCTACTTCCAGTTCCTGATCAATGCTCAGTACCTGGTTGATGTCCTCTACCCGGCCATGGCTTATTTCGGAAATGGGAAGCAGCCCTTCAAGCCCGCCAATATCCACAAAAGCACCAAAATCGCGGATATTGGTAACCCGGCCTTTGACAATCATTCCCTCTTTGAGGGTCTTGCGCAGTTCTTCACGCTGGCGTTCGCGTTCCTCTTCGAGGATAGCGCGATGGGAAACCACAATATTGCGCCCACGTTCACCAAACTGGGTGATTCTGAAACTCACACTCCGACCGGGGATGCTTTCAGCTTCACTCTGGCGGAAACCACTTTGAGAAAAGGGGCAGAAAGCGCGGATATTTCCTGCCAGCTTTACGCTGAAGCCTCCCTTGGTTTCTGCCTCAAAAGTGCCTTCAACCGGGATGCCACTGTGAAAAGCGCTTTCATACTGATCCAGTCCGGAACCCCCAGCTCCTACTTTTGTGGTAAAACGCAACTCTCCGCCTTTGCGCGAGACAAAATACACCTGAAGTTTGTCTTCAGGAGCATAGCGGAAATTTCCTTCCTCATCCTGAATCTCAGCACTCGCCAGAACTCCTTCGCCTTTTTGGCCGACATCGAGAAAGGTCCAGTCCTGCCCTGTCTGGAGAATGGTTGCCTCCACCTGCATGCCAGGATCAAGCTTTGTCCCCATGTGGGCAATGCTCTCTTCAAACATGGCGGCAAAATCCTCATCTTCATTCTGTTCCTGGCCGGGGTTAAATTCTTCGTTCATCAGTGGTTCCTTAAGATTGCGGTTCGGGTGAGAAATTCCATTTGCAACTGTGGAGTAATGCCTTGTGGCACCCATTCCAAGGGACACGACTGTTTGAGATCGGGGCCGTCCATGGCCGTTCGACTGTCGCCGTCCGTGGCGACAGTCGCCCTTTCCATGGGTACCACAAGCCCTCACCGGTAGCGATGGTGAATAGTTACTTCCATTTAAGAGCTAAAAAAGCCCCACAACAGCACAGCTTTTACTGCACTGGTGCGGGGCCGGTACAAAACATATAGATATTTTTTGCGAAAGTATCAAATTGGTGCAGTACGTCTATTCTACCGGTTCGAACATATCCTTGCCTACCCCGCACAGAGGGCAGACCCAGTCATCGGGCAGATCAGCAAACGCGGTTCCGGGTTCAATTCCACTATCCGGATCACCCTGCTCAGGATCATAAACATACCCACAAGCTGTACACTCAAACTTCTGCATTGACAATCTCCTTAATCTTAATAGGGGAAATGACAGTTCTTTCAATTCAGAACTCTATCTGTTGGGGCTGATTTGTCAAGGTCTTAAATACCAATATCAGTGCTATTGAAATTGAGAATTTGTTTGTTAAATTAAAAATATTGCTTTAGACCATTTAATCATTTTACAGGAGTCCCATGCGACATATGTTTTCTTCACAATATCACTACTATGAACTTCAGAATCCAGACCGATGGATCCGACGTCTGGGAATATTTCTCTGCATTCTCGGCGGACTCGCAATCCTCGGGGCCTTTTTTACCACCATGCTTACGGTTATCCTTCTGGGTATCTTTCTGACCGGAGCCGGTCTGATCCAACTTGCATTTTCGTTTATGCTCGGATCTTCGAACATCTTCAGGCGTGGTTCCGGGCTCATGTATCTGTTAGTAGGTCTGCTTATGCTTATCGCCCCGGTGGGAAGCGCTATCGGTCTGACCCTGGTTTTTACCCTGTTTTTTATTGTAACCGGATTTATCCGCTTGGGATACGCTCTCGCTGCGCGCAGAACAGGGATACCTTCCGGATGGTATTTCAGTGGTGCCGCTCTCAATCTGGGGCTGGCGTTGCTTGTTCTTCTCGGCCTGCCCGACACCGGCACCTGGGTTATCGGCTTATTTATCGGGATGGAATTGCTCTTTGCAGGTTTGAGCATGATATTCTTTACCGCGCGCTTACCAGCGCTAACTGAATGGCGTTAACAGATTCTACAGGATGATACCTATGACCAGACCATCACCGTTACGCTTTACTGTAATTGCTGCCGTGCTCTTGCTCGGCGTTTCCTGGGCCTTTGCCTCCACCAGCAGTAATCCTTATGCTGAATTCCCCAACGCGCAGTACATCATCAACGCAAAACAGCTACAACAGCGTATGGACACCGATAAGTCCCTGATCATTGTGGATGTAAGAAACGATAAATATTTTGATGGCAAGATGATTCCTGGGGCAATCCGCATGCCGTGGTCAATGTTCCGCCAGGATCAATCCGCTACCAATACCGGGGGCAATTTCATATGCAGCAATAAAGCCCAGGAGATTCTGGGGGAGCATGGAATTTTCCGGAATGACACCGTTATTCTGTACGATTCGGTTGCGCGCGACGGAGGAGCTACCGCGTCTTATGTGTTCTGGGTACTTGATTTGCTGGGGCACGAAAAGATGGCGATTCTGGAGCGCGGCATAGATGGCTGGATAGATGCCGGCGGCGAAGTGGTCAACTCCCCGGCTCAGCGGGAGGCACTGCTCTATCAGGCTCCGGCCAAAGAGATTGACACGCGCAAAATGGCTGATGACACCTTTATCAGCAGGCGCCTGGGAGATCCGTACTACCAGATTCTCGATGTGCGTTCCCGGGAGGAATACCTGGGCCAGGCCCTCAATGAGGGGCTAGATGGTACCCCTCTCAAGGGCGGACATATCCCTGGGGCGGTTAACATCAACTACAAAGACAACTGGACTGACAAGGAGAGCAAGGGGATCAAAAGTTATGCCGAACTTGCTGAACTCTACCGCGGTCTGGACCCGAATATCGGAGTTATCACCTACTGCCATTCAGCCAGACGCAGTTCCTTCACCTACTACATCCTGCGCCTGATGGGATTCAGGGATGTCATTCTTTACGATAACTCCTGGTACAGCTGGGGACGACCCGAAGCATTCTTCCCCGTAGAGACCAGAGCTCAGTTACTCCCCGGGCAGAGTTTACCCACAGTGGAGCAGAAAACTGAATCGCCCAAAGGGGCAACAGAAGCAGTACCGCCGGAGCCACAGGCAAAAACACAGGAACCATCTGACGGCGGCGGCAAAAAATATATCTCATGCGGAGGCTAAGTATGAAAAAACCGGGTAACGCTCCATACTGGCCTATCCTCCCGAGTGCATTTGCTCTGGCAGGGATCATGGTGTTTATTTTTGCCAGCTTCGGTCCGCCGGCATCTTCAAGTGGATTTGTAACCACCATGAAAGGTTTCTTTCTCGAGTTCGCTCCTGAGTATGTTTCGAACAAAGCCCACTATCGCAGCATGCCCGGTCCCGGATCATGGCTGATGGCTTTTGTTCTGGGTATGGCGATTGGAGGCTTTATCGCTGGACGCACGTTCAGACAGCAAATAAGCGATATCCCCGCTATCTGGATGGAGCGTTTCGGTAAAAGCCCGATAAAACGCTACACGGTGTGCTTTGTGGGCGGATTCCTTATTCTGTTCGGTGCGCGCCTCGCGGGAGGTTGTACCCTCGGATTGTTCCTGTCTGGCTCAACCCAACTAGCCTTGAGTGGCATTTACTTCGGAATGGTAATCTTCAGTGTAGCCATGCTGACAGCGCATCTGCTGTTCAAGAATAAATAAAAGGATCAAACATGACAGAGATATGGATCGGTCTGATATCAGGAATCGCATTTGGCTTTGTGATTCAACGCGTAGGAGCAACCAACCCGCAGAAGATGTTTCTGGCCCACCTGATGCGTGAGCGTTACATACCCCAATTCATGCTGTTGGTGGTTATCTTCTCAGCTATAGGGCTCTTTGCCCTTGAAGCTTCGGGAGGAGGCACTACCAGACCGCTGCCCACCAGCATTGTCGCCACGGGGCTTGGAGGCATTATTTTCGGTATCGGCTGGGGACTGTCCGGGTACTGTCCCGGTACCTGCTGGGCAGCAGTGGGCGAAGGGCGCATGGACGCGGTGTTCACCCTTTTGGGTGGTTTGGTCGGTACCGCAGTCTTTGCCCATCTGCACGAAGCTCTTATCCCGGCACTCTACATGCCCACCAATATCGGGCAGATAACTTTAACCGATATCCTGGGTAGCCGGGGCGTAGCTGTGGGAGTTCTGAGTGTATTTTTTGGTCTCGGTATTTTGCTGATCGGCAAACTGTGGAGAAGCAATGATGATCAGATGTAGACACTCGCTCTGCACCTGGCTGACGCCCTGTGCATGTTTTGTGAGCCTAATTTTGCTTACATCACCTTTGTTTGCAAAAGTAGATATTCCACGTGGTTACTATGCACAACTTGAGATAACACATCAGGGTCAAATCCTTAATTTCGGACCTTTTGTAGGTTACTATTTCAAGCCTGTATCAGGTGCAGATACCAGCCATCTCGAATTCATGTGCTTCAACACGGATCAATTCTACACCGATGATCTCCCCGGGGAAGCCCTTTTGTTCAGGGGAGAAGCACAGCTCACTACCCTCCCCGATGTGCGCCCTATCCCGCGCTCCGATCAGCGCATTACTCCGGTATTTGCCCCGGATGCCCCAGCGGAATGGCTGGCAACGCGCCCGGCACCGCAGAACGAATTCATCCACTTCCATTCCACCTATGATCACGGCGGAGCGACCTATACCGGCTACTGGCTGCGCCATGATCCGGTGAGAAAATTCACCTATAATATGGGGGGGCGCCTGAGCGAGGACAGCCCCCTGTATCACGAAGTTGAGCCCGGAAGTTCGCCTGATTTCCCGGCTATCATTGAGTTTGATCGTGGGAATTGAAGTTGAGAAAATGGAGACAGAGCTCTCAAAACTTCTTCTCTCCGGGTAAAATCCAACAGTTAAGTGTATAATTTTCGTAACTATTCACCACCACTACCGGTGAGGGCTTGTGGTACCCATGGAAAGGGCGTCTGTCGCCACGGACGGCGACAGTCGAACGGCCATGGATGGCACAAAGTATCCCTTGAAATGGGTGCCACAAGACCGTACTGAACAGTTACTAATTTTCAAGCGTCCGTAGCCAGCTCCAACAAAGTTTGCAGATCAGCAATCTCCGCACCTTTGTACAGATGTTTATATCCCCCTGCATCGGGGCAGTATCTGCGCACAACCTCCAGCCAATCGTCTTCAGATGGGGTAACCCCTTTCGCATGCAGCGCCTGGATATCCTGTTTTATTTTTTCCAGCTGAGTCGAGCTGGGTTCTGTTGTCGCGGTACCAAACCTTATTTTAATCTTCTCAGCCAATTCAAAATCTTTACTATCCATTATTCTCTCCTTTTTCATCTAAGCAAATCAGCATGTTACAAATCAGAACCAATGCTTTATTCTGCTAAAAGAGTAACTGCTCAACTGCTTCAAAATCAAAGCGTTTTTCAGCCAGTTCGTAGATCAGAGCGAGTTTTTCTGTATCTTCATGGGTGATTTTGGAAACGTCAGAAGTAATTTGCAGATACAGATCGGAAGTGCTGCGCTCCATAATCCGCATATAGGGGATATTACTGTTATCGATAATCTCCTGAGTAGTTTTACCCACCGGCTGTTTACCCGGAATAAGCAGCCCGGCAATTTTACCCCGATGTTCAGGCATCTGATACATTACGCTTAGGGTTACCAACAGTTCATCCCGGCTGCTGGTGACAATTGCCAGGGTCGAATCCTCGAGGAGTTCGGTTACCCTCTGCGTAGATGCCGCTCCTACCTGAACATTATGTACGATCCTGTCCGTTGAGTCCTGATCCCCATGGATATCGAGATCGAGAATCTTTGCGATCCGGCGCATGGTGGGATTCGCCAATATGGGCTGGTAGTTAAACCCGCCTAAAACCTTAAAGGGGTGCTTTATGAAGCCGCGCTGGAGTAAATCCAGCACCATTTCGCGCTTGTCGGGAACTATTTTATTGACCAGCAGAGCACGTATATTTATCTGCTCCTGCTCAAACATGGCAAGATTCAGATGCACGGTGTCAATAACGTTGCCGATTCCTCCGCCGGAGACCATAAGCACCGGGGCATCCAGCATTTTAGCCATTTTGGCGTTGGACATTCCGAGTACAGATCCTACCCCGCAGTGCCCCGCCCCTTCAATAATGAGGAAATCGCATTCCTCCTCCAGTTGTGCACATGCGTCGCAAATCTGTTTCTGCATACAAGTCACATCAAGCTCATTGCGCAACACCTTTTGGGTATCTCCAGGTTGCAGAACCAGAGGTGACATCTGCCTGATCCTTTCCTCATGCCCAAGGATCTGGGCCATAAGAGCAGCGTCTTTATCCGCCGGAATTCCATTCAGAAGTACAGGCTTGGGACCCAGAGGTTTGATAAAGCCTACGCGGGCATACTTTTTACGTGCCAGATGCAGCAGGGAAAGGCTGACAGTGGTTTTTCCGCAGTGTTGTCCCGTAGCTGCAATAAAAATTTTCCGTGCCATAATTCATCATCCTCTCCATCCATCCAGGAAAATACACATCTCAATAAATTTAAAAAAGGCGCACGCCTCAAGTATTGAACACAATCGCAGGAATGTCTACCCAGACGCGCTTAAATTAGTTCGACCCAAAGCATGCTGATATATTGGAGACACACAACATGCTATGCTTACAAGAAATGACTTTCAATCTGAAGGAGAAGCTTATGCCCAACATAACCATGCTTACCATCAACAGAGACAATTACTCCTACATTCTTAAGCTTGATGGTGTCACCATCGCCATCGATCCGGGAGAGGCGCAGCCGGTGCTCGATTTCATAGATAAGGAAACATGTAATTTAGATTTGATCCTCAACACCCACATGCATCAGGATCACTGCGGGGGGAATTTAAGCTTAAAACAGGCTACGGGATGTAAGATCATGGGCTGTGATATGCGCATTCCAGGAATAGATGCCATCTCTGCTCACGGAGAAGAGCTGCCGGAGACGGGGGAAAAGCTTCAGGTTCTGTCTACCCCCGGGCATACCCTGAAGGATTGTTGCTACTACCTCCCCCCTGAGGGTGAACACCCTGGAGCCTTGTTTTCCGGCGACACCCTGTTTTCCGGCGGCTGCGGGCGCGTTTTCGAGGGGACAATTGAGCAGCTGTTTCAATCCCTGCAAATCCTTGCAGATCTACCTCCTGACACTCTGCTCTACTGCGGACATGAGTACACCCTGGACAACTACCGTTTTGCCGAACACATCGAGCCGGATTCAGTCGCAGTTCGAAATAAGCGCCACCAGGTGGAACGGTTGCGCAAAAAAGGGGAACCCACCCTGCCTGTTTCCCTGGCCGAAGAGCTGGAGACCAACCCTTTTCTGCGCCCTCAGGATCCCGCATTGCGTCAGGCACTGCACATGGATGATGCCGGTGAACTGGAGGTGTTTACCGAGTTGCGCAAGCGCAAGAATCGGTTCTAAGCAGAATCTGATTTATCCCCTGTGACATGCCGACGCTAGAGGTCAGATCGCTATTCCCCAGTGTTAGCGGTACGCATGCCGCGGATGCGCTGGTACAGACTGGGATGGGAATAGTGAAAAAACACATACGCCGGATGCGGGGTCAGATTGCTTAAGTGATTGACAGACAATTTCTTCAGCGCATTTATCAAATCTTCTGCATTGTGGTGGCGCACGGCAAAAGCGTCTGCCGCATATTCGTTGCGACGCGACCACATGTGCATGAGCACTCCGCTCAGAAGGGAAACCGGGCTATACAGCAGGGCAAAGGCCACCAGACCTACATGGAACACGGCCTGCTCCACCCCGAGAGAGCGCGAAAACACCGCATATTCCAGAAACAACGAGAGGAGAAAAAAGATAACTCCACTCTGAATAATCGACAGCACCAGCGCCTGCTGAGTATGTTTCTTCTTGAAGTGACCGATCTCATGCGCCAATACCGCAACAACCTCCTGCGGGGTCAAATCCTCTACCAGGGTATCAAACAGAACGATACGCTTTTTCGCGCCGAGTCCGGTAAAATACGCATTGGCTTTGGTAGAACGCTTCGAACCATCAAGCACATAGATATCCCTGACCGGGAAATCCACCTTGGCCGCAAAGGCCTCAATCGCACCCTTAAGATCCCCATCCTCAAGGCGGGTCTGCTTATTGAACAGCGGCACTATAAGGGTTGAGTAAAACAGGGTAAAAAACAGGCTGAAAGCGGTTACACTCAACCACGCATATATCCAGAACATCTCTCTGGTCTGATAGTAGAACCAGGCTATTCCCGCCAGCACCACGCCACCAATCAGGGCGCCGAGTACCCATCCCTTGAGTTTGTCGGTCACAAACGTACGCACGTTCATAGTATTAAAGCCAAAGCGCTGCTCTATTACAAAGGTGTGGTACAGATCAAAAGGAATACTGATAACATCCTGAGCCAGAAACAGGATGCCGAAAAAAATCAGGGCCTGGACAATGCCGTTAGCAGATATCTGGGCTGTCAGCTGGTGTAACCATGCAAAACCATCGCACAGCAGAAAACCCAGCAGGAGCATAAGACTGAACGTGGAGGTTATAAAGCCGAACCGTGCAGTAGCTTTCTGATACTCCTGTTGTTGGCGATACCTGTCCGCATCATAAAGCCCCTGCAGCTCGGCAGGAGGTTCATGTCCCATCCAGCGCGCGTTCAAACCTTCCAGAACCCGCTCCAGCACGTAATCCACCAGCAGAAAGACAATAATAAGATTTAAGACCACTGTTTCCATATGGATAGGGGTTGTAGCAGATTGATCTTAAAACGCAACCGGAAATAACTGCGTAGAGAGTTTTAATGGTTGAAAACGCGGCGCACCAGAGGATAAACCTTGCACGCCACGCAGAAGCGGAATATCGCCTCAAGTGAGGCAAACAGCGCAAGCACGGAGGCCAGAATCAAGGCCAGGCTGCACCACTGCATTATCCATGCAACGGTAATGCAGGCCGCAAATACAAACCCGGTTCGAGCGGCAAAAATCTTCGGCCCAGCATTTGTCATGCGCGCTTCGATCCGGATGCGCCGCAAAAGCAACTCTGCCATTATGTTGAACAGGCTGTAGGCAGGACTGAGAAATCCGCGCACGAAAAAATCCAACGTCAACAGAACAATAATCCACTTGGCCGGGGTCAGGATAAAGGCCAGCATCCCGACAACGGTAAATAAAGCATTTACCTGAACCACTCTCTCGTTAACCTGATGACAGGATATAGGACAAACCTGAGACATTTGCATATTCTCCTCTATATAAATTTTCTACTTCGGAAATTCATCCAATTTTCAATATATGCAATAATACATATCTACGGATTCCATGTCCAGAATATTTTTCCGCCCTGATATATCAAATCTACACCTTTTGTGTCTCGCATTTTTGTGCCCGGCATTGCATGTATTCCTTAACATGTTAGTCTGATTAGAAAGTAACTGTTAAGTAGGGGTCGTGTAGCGCCCATGCTAATGGGTGGCATAAGGCCCACAGGTTGTGGTGATGAATAGCTACATTAGAATTAACATTTAAACAGGGAGGAATCCGTTTTATGTCTGTAGATATGACAGTTAAAATCGGCGGCGAAGCCGGCCAGGGAATCCAGACCGTAGGAGACCTTCTGTGCCGCGTATCCCGAAAGGCCGGTTATTATTTTCTTGCCGTCAACGACTATGAATCCAGGGTGCGCGGAGGGCATAACTTTTTTCAACTGCGCATCAGCGACAAGCCGGTACTTGCACCCGCATCTGCGGTGGATCTGCTTGTTGACCTGGATGGGATCACGTGTAAACAGCATGGGCACGAACTCACGGACGACGGAATAATCCTGTGCCGCCCGGAGCAGAAACCGGAGGGGAAGCAGATTCTGGCTGTGGATTTCACCACCCTGGCGAAAGATGCAGGCGACAAAGCGACGGAAAACACCGTGGCCGCATGCGTATGCCTCGCTCTGCTTGGGGCTGAAAAAGAGCTGTGCCGCAAGGTGGTTGAAATGCTTTTTGCCCGTGCGGATAAAAAGCTGATTAACGCAAACCTGAAGGCAGTGGAGACCGGATTTGCCCGCGTACACGAATCTGACTTAAAAGGCTGGGAGCTTACCTGGAAGGAACAACAGCCAGCAGGAGCCATGCTCGATGGAGCTAAAACCCTGGCTCTGGGGGCTGTAGCTGCCGGCTGTCGCGTGGGAGCATTCTACCCCATGTCCCCTGCCACGGGAATTATGACTCAGTTGGTGCAACTGGCTGAACTCTTTCCCCTGGTGGTGGAACAGGCTGAAGATGAGCTCGCGGCAGTAAATATGGTGATCGGCTCCAGTTTTGCGGGATCCCGGGCACTTACCGCCACAAGTGGCGGTGGTTTTGCCCTCATGACAGAAGGGATAGGCCTTGCTGCTATAACCGAAACCCCGCTGGTTGTCATCAACGCCCAGCGACCCGGGCCCGCTACCGGACTGCCCACGCGCACCGGTCAGGGCGATCTGCTCTTTACCCTCCATGCTTCTCAGGATGAATTCCCCCGTTTTGTTCTCGCCCCATCCACAGTGGCCGACTGCTTTACCACCATGCAGCGCGCCTTTTATCTCGCCGATACCTATCAGGTTCCGGTGGTGGTACTGGTGGATCAGTACCTGGTGAGCACCTCAATGCTCGTAGAAGAGAAGCTCGCGATCAGTTCCGATGCTGCTCCTTCCGGTGTTCCGGAATCACCGAAAAATCCGGAAGCCTATGAACGCTTTGCCTTTACCCGGGATGGAATTTCACCCCGCCTGTTCCCCTGCCTGAGCCGGGCTCTGGTAAAAGCCACGGGCAATGAACACACTCCGGATGGGCATATCAGCGAAGATCGGGAAATCCGCAACGCCATGGTGGAAAAACGTCTGGCAAAACTCCCGGCCATGAAAAAGGAACAGCGCCCTCCCCTGCTCCACTACGAAGATGCCGAATGGCTTCTGGTGAGTTGGGGCTCCAGCTACGGTATGGTGCGTGAAGCTGTCGAGATATTACGCGAGCACAAATATGAAGTTGGAATGATGCATCTGGTGGATATCTGGCCGTTACCTCAGGAACCTCTCCAAAGCATTCTCAACGAGCACAAATGGCTGCTGGTAGAGCAGAACGCCACCGCTCAGCTTGGCTGGATGCTGCGTGCCGAACTCGGAGTAGAGCCTCAGGACTCGATCCATCAGTACGATGGCAGACCTCTCGAAGTAGACCGCCTGGTAAAACTAGCGCAGAAAAGATTGGAGGTTGAATAAATGTCAACAGTCAAAGATTTCGCCAATGACTATGAAAATAAATGGTGCCCGGGATGCGGCAACTTCGGGATTCTACAGGCCATGAAAAAGGCTTTTGTAGCCCGGGATCTTTCACCTCATGAGCTCCTGATTGTATCCGGGATCGGCCAAGCAGGAAAGACTCCGCATTTTCTGGAGTGTAACTTCATACATACCCTCCATGGGCGTGCCCTTGCAGTAGCGAGCGGGGCGAAACTCGCCAATCACGATCTTAATGTCGTGGTAAATTCGGGCGATGGTGACTGTTACGGCGAGGGGGGTAACCATTTTATTCACGCCGTGCGTCGCAATCTGGATCTGACCCTGCTGGTGCACAACAACCAGATCTACGGCCTCACCAAGGGGCAGGCATCTCCAACCACTGAAGAGGGAATGATCACCAAAATCCAGAGTCACGGGGTTCTCAACCGCCCTTTCCGCCCTCTGGCCGTAGCCTTGAGCCTCGGAGCCGGATTTGTCGCGCGCGGATTCTCCGGACAACCACAAGAACTTTCCACTCTGATCCAGGCCGGCATGAACTACAAGGGCTTCAGCCTGATCGACATTCTCCAGCCGTGTGTCTCATTCAATCATCTGAATACCGCTGCGTGGTACAAAGAACGCATTGTGGATGTGAATTCCCTCGAACACGACCATCAGGATCGCCAGGCGGCGATGCAACTGGCTATGGAATGGGAAGAGCGTATCCCGGTGGGGATAATATTCCAGAAAGATGAAGAGGATTTTACCACGCGCAACCCCTGGCTGCAGGACGGACCCATGTTACACCGAGAATATGATGTCGATAAAATAAATGCCTATATCGAAGGTATGTATCAGTAAGAATATACGCACGGGCCGGGGATTTAATTCACCGGCCTTTTTACGCCACATCTATCTGAAAACCTGGTTTTGCATCCTTCAACAGCCATATTTACAATCTCGTTACGGGGCATGACCCAATGACAGCAGAAAAACTCGATCATCACGGACATCAACTGCATATAAGTGCTCCATGGGCTGTTTCAAGTGACGAAATAGCACGACAACTTGAAATTGATCCCGCTAAAGGACTTAACAAAAAGCAGGTGCGCAGCCGTCTGCACACATATGGCCCCAACCTGTTGCGTAAAAAACAAAAAGTCAGTGCCTGGCAGATTCTTCTGAATCAGTTCAAAAGCCTGGTGATAATTTTACTTGGAATTGCTTCTGCAGTCGCTTTTCTGTTCGGCGAATGGATTGAAGGCTTTGCGGTGGCAATTGCCCTGGTGTTGAATGCGGCAATCGGTTTTCTGACCGAGCTCAAAGCCGCGCGCTCCATGGAGGCGCTGCACCAGCTGGAACAGATCAAAGCGCGGGTTCACCGCAATGGCCACAACAGCGAGATCCCCGCTGCCGAACTGGTTCCTGGAGATGTAGTCCTTATTGATGCAGGGGATATAGTTCCCGCCGACCTGCGCCTCATCGAAGCCAATCGTCTACAGGCGGATGAGTCCGCCCTGAGTGGGGAATCGGTTCCCGTTGATAAAAATACCGCCACACTGGACGAATCCACCCCTCTGGCTGAGCGCACCAATATGCTCTTCAAAAGTACCCCTGTCACTTCCGGTTCCGGTGCCGGAATCGTCACCGCCACCGGAATGCAGACCGAAATCGGCACCATCGCCGGCCTGGTTCAGGAGGCCGAGGATGAAATGACCCCCCTGGAAAAACGTCTGGAGCGCCTGGGGCGACGTCTGGTACTTCTCACTCTGGTAATGGGAGCAGTGGTGGCCGTGGCCGGGATCATCGGGGGCCGAAATGTGGTGCTGGTGCTTGAAACCGCCATTGCCATGGCAATTGCAGCCGTTCCGGAAGGGCTGCCGGTGGTGGCAACCATCGCCCTGGCACGTGGAATGTGGCGCATGGCGGCACACAATGCCCTGATCAGCCAACTATCCGCCGTCGAAACCCTGGGGGCCACGACGGTAATTTTTACCGACAAAACCGGAACCCTGACCCAGAACCGCATGCAGGTAAACCACCTCATTCGTGCCGGGGAAGAAATTGACCTCAAAGAGAGCAATCTTGAGACAATACACCGGGATAGTGTCGCGCAACGGATGCTTCAGGTCGGGGTTCTGTGTAACAATGCCTCAATTGACAACGGAAAAGAGATGGGAGACCCCACTGAAACCGCTCTGTTACGCATTGCGGAAGCCTCCGGCATACATCGTCATACCCTGCTGGAGAAATATCCCGAAATTCGCGAAGAGGCCTTCAGTGCCGATACCAAGATGATGGCGACCCTTCACCAACATGAAGACAGGATAAGCGTTGCGGTAAAAGGCGCGCCGGAAGCGGTATTGCAGTGCTGCATCCGTGTGGCAGACGCCGACACGGAAAAAGAACTCTCCGATAGCGAACGCGCCCGCTGGGAAGAGAAAAACCTCGATCTTGCTTCCCGGGGGATGCGTATTATCGCCCTGGGTTACAAAACCACGCAAAACAAAGATGATAATCCCTATCAGGATCTTACCCTGCTCGGGTTTGCCGTCCTGCACGATCCGCCACGCGAGGATGTTGCCCAGGCCCTGGAGGAATGCGCCACCGCCGGCATTCGGGTTATCATGGTCACAGGTGATCATCCCGCAACCGCACGCGGAATAGCCGCGGCCGTGGGGCTGGATGCTGCGGAAGAAACCACCCTGCTGGGTGATTCAGTCCAGAACATCGATACCCTCTCTGCCCAAGAGCAAAAGAAGGTTCTCAACGCTTCTATTTTCGCCCGTGTCACTCCGGAACAGAAACTCGCCCTTGTTTCACTCTATCGCGACAAAGGGGAGATTGTCGCCATGACCGGGGACGGCGTCAATGATGCACCGGCGTTGAAGAAAGCCGATATCGGGGTCGCAATGGGACAGCGCGGCACCCAGGTGGCCCGCGAAGCTGCGGATATTGTGCTCAAGGACGATCGCTTCGGCACCATTGTGACTGCTATCCGCTATGGGCGGGGTATCTTTAACAATATCCGCAATTTCATCTACTACCTGATCTCAGGCAATGTCAGTGAAGTCGCCATTATCACCCTCGCAACCCTGGTAGGCGCTCCTCTACCTCTTCTGCCCCTGCAGATTCTGTATATCAACCTCATCGGTGATGTGTTCCCCGCCCTGGCACTGGGGATGGGAGGAACCCGTCCACATATCATGCAACAGCCACCGCGTGATCCGACAGAGCCGGTACTGACCCGCCGCCACTGGCTGGGTATCGGCGGGCACACCCTGGTTTTCTCTGTCGCCGTACTGGGTGCTTTTGCAGTAGCCCTTCTACTCTGGGAGTTACCTCCTGAGCGTGCCGTCACCATCTCGTTCTCATCCCTGGTGCTGGCACGGCTCTGGCATGTCTTCAATATGCGCAACACTGCCAGCCCTGTACTCCGCAATGAGATCACCACCAACCCGCATGTCTGGGGGGCTATAGCAATCGGTGGAGGGCTGTTAGTCTCAGCTATATATATTCCTGGTCTCTCTGGGATCCTCGGTCTGGCTCCGCCGAATATGCATGAATGGCTTTTGATTCTCGCAGCGAGCCTGATTCCTCTGGTTGTAGGTCAGGCCGTGAAGATACGTAAAGTATAAGAATGCAGGTAACAATAAACAATACGTAGGAGTGGTTAAAAATATGGCAGAAAATCCTGCAAATGACCTGGCCGGCAATATCCAGCAACTGCTACTTCCAAAAGCCACGCCAACATGTACCTGGTGCTGCATAGGCGCAAGAAACCGTATGGCAGTCGGAGTTGGGGGTGATTTTTTTGATTTCGTGCCCACCAACGATGGATGCCAAATGATCATGATCGGCGATGTTACCGGCCACAATGTGGCGGCATCGGTGGTTATGGCTCTACTCTATGGCTATATTCACCGAAGCATTGAAGAAGCATGTTCTCCGTTAGATGTAGTACGAAGAGTGAACAGCTTTCTCAAAATGTTCGGTGAACGCAGTGAGGTATATGATCATCTGTTTTCCTCAACCCTGTTTTTTGGAGTGATTGTCCCAGAGACCCTGCAAATGCATTATGTTAATGCTGCACACCCACCTCCGTTAGTGCGTCGCGATGGCAAACTGTTTGAACTTGAAGCAAATGCGCCCCAGATCGGTTTCTTTGAAATGGAAGATGATATTGCAAAAACTTTTCACTTCAAAAAAGACGATCGTCTTTTTCTGTACACCGATGGCGCAAGCGAACTTTCCAATAGTCAAGGGGAAATGTATGGAGTTAAGCGTCTTAAAGAAAAGCTGAAGAAACATCAGGGCAATCATCAGCAATTCCTTGATGATCTCTTTAACTCCCTGCGGCAATTCAAGGGCTCTGCTCCTCTTCAGGATGATTGTACCGGTATCATCGTCGATTTCCATAGGCCCTATTCGTAAAAAAACTATCGTACTAGACCCAATAAACCACTAGTTGCAAAAAGTGCCAACTTTTGACTTGCGCCGATTCATGGGTATCCTACCTGCTCTTTTATTCAAATGGATGGTCGGATATGAAAAGGATATGGGACTCTGAAGAATTGGCCGCATTTTGGAGTTTAAGCTTTGTTGAACTCCAGCTACTGAAAAACAAACCCGCCCCATAATCAGCTTATCACAAGGGAAAATGATGGACGTTGGTACTCCTAATGACCTGGGCCGCTATTAGAAATTCAATGGTCATTTAGCATCAACCAGTATTGGGCGACATCGAGCATTCGGCAGGCGTA
>JBNGCY010000001.1:107429-115112 GCA_049975505.1 Desulfuromonadaceae bacterium
GTCGGCCAGATCATTGATGGCGACAACCTTTATGTTGTGATGCTGAAACCCGGAGTAAAGGGCGCGAAGCACGCTCTGACCAATGCGGCCATAGCCATTTATAGCAATCCGATAATTCATGTTTTTAGATTGGACACTTTCTTTGTGAGGGTCGCAGACCGCTACCAGTATTTAGACAACCCAGTGAGATAGCGATTTTTACCGGAATCAGTTTGAGTTGTAAATATCTAAAACCATTTATTTGTAAGTGTTATTTCAAAAGTATTCTCCCTTGTCGAGTTGCCTGCAAAATAATTTCTCTCCTCACGCGAATCTAATATTCACAAAACATTAACCTAATATTTCGTCTCTATCTTTGACCGCAGCAAAGGAGATATCTAGATGTCTATATATCAGATTGAAAAAGGGGCGGGCTGCCAGCCTGTGTATCGCCAGATCAGCGAAAAGCTTACGGAAGACGTTCAGAGTCTGTATCTTCCGGGTGATTTATTGCCGCCTGAAAATGAACTGGCGGATATGTTTGGAGTGAACCGCCACACACTCCGCAAAGCGATCGATGAACTGGTAACCGATGGGCTGGTTCAGCGTCAACATGGCAGAGGGGTCTATGTCCTCGATTCCGCGATTAAGTATTCCATCGGCTCACGAACCAGGTTCACCGAAACGCTTGAGGCCCAAGGTTATTCGACTGCAAGCCAGGTGCTGGATAAGCAGGTCATCTCCGCCAGGGGGAAAATCGCGAAACGGCTTAAAATTGCCGAAGGGGAGCGAGTGATCTATATCGAAAGCCTGCGCAAGGCTGAAGGGACGCCCTTCTGCCTGATCTCCCACTATCTGCCGCTTGCTCTCTGCCCTGAGCTGTTCGAAAAATACAACAGCGGTTCATTACATAAATTTCTGGAAACAGCCTGTGCCATAAGCCTCACCCGTCAGGAAAGTCTGGTCAGCACGACTCTGCCTGACGCTGACGAAGGGAAGAAATTGCAGATGCCTCTGCGTATACCGATCCTGAAAGTCAAAAGTATCAATATCGATACCAAGTCCCAAAAACCTGTCGAATATGCGGTGACGCGGTTTCGTGGTGATTCCGCCGAACTCAGCTTTAAACCTTAAAAAAACGAAGTGGAGAAAAAAACATGAAATCGAAAATCTTGATCGCCTTTGTTCTGATGATCACCTGTCTTGCTGGAGGGGTCTCTGCCGCCAACCTTCCCGATGGCTCCAAGGAGCATCCCCTGCGCGTGTTGATGGTGCCGACCGACACTGGCACCAACGACATCACTCAGGATTACGCTCCGGTTTTTAACGGCATCACTAAAAACTACGGCATCTACTTTGATATCAAAGCGGGCAACAGCTATGCGGCGGTCGTCGAAGGCATGTGTAACGATCAGGTCGACATCGCTTGGTTTGGCGCTTCAACATACGGAGAAGCCAATAAAAAGTGTGGTGTTGACCTGCTGGCTGTTGATGTCAAAAAAGGTGACTCATCTTACTACTCGGGCATCTTTACTCGTAAAGGGAATGGCATCAAGTCGCTTGCCGATCTGAAAGGCAAAAGCATGGCATTCGGCAGTCCCCATTCAACCTCATCATTTAACTTCCCGGTGGCGATGTTGCTTGCCGAGGGGATTGACCCCTCAACGGATCTGAGCAAAATTATCATTGCCGGCTCCCACTCTGCTTCAATCGCCGCTCTTGCCGAAGGCAAGGTTGATGCGGCTGCAGCCTCTTACAACTCTTACGGTAAAGCCGTCAAAAAGGGGGCAATCGATCCGACAAAATTTGCCCCGCTCGCCAAGTCGCAACCGATCCCCAATCCCCCTTTGGCGATGAATAAAGGGTTGGCTCCTGAGCTAAAGAAAAAGCTGCGTGACGCCTTCAATAATATCCACACCAAAATTGATCCATCGAAAATCAGGGGTTACGGCGGCAAGCAGGTTGATCGCTATGATGCGGACTTTGACGAGCAGAAAATTTTCGATGCTCTTTCCAAGCTGGGAGCCGTGACCAAGCAGGTTAAGGAGCGCATGCTTGACAAAGCAGGAACCCGCTAAGAATCGATCTCAAGGTCTGGCGGTGGAGAGCTCTTCACTCTCCACCGCTGCCACACAAGGAGTCTGAAATGTTACGTTTTGAATCTGTCCATCGTACCTACGCAGATGGAACCCGAGCGATTAAAGACGTCTCGCTGCACATTAAAAAGGGCGAGTTTTGCGTGTTGCTGGGGCCTTCCGGGGCCGGCAAATCAACCTTGATGAACATGGTCAACGGTATGGTTGAACCATCGAACGGTCATGTTTATATCGGCGATCTGGAGCTCAATAAGAAAAACCGGATCAAAATTCAACGCCGAATCGGCATGATTCACCAGCAGTTGCACCTGGTGCCCCGGCTTTCGGTTTTACACAATGTCCTCGCCGGTCTACTGCCGGATGTCAATTTCTGGCGCAGCCTGATCAAGTCCTTTCCGTTTAAGGACCAGCGACGGGCGTTTCAACTGATGCAGGAGGTTGGCCTCGAAGAAAAGCATCTGAGGCGCAGAGCATCAGATCTTTCAGGAGGGCAACAACAACGGGTGGCGATTGCACGGGCCTTTATTTCAAACCCGGAGGTTGTCCTCGCTGACGAACCTGTTGCCAGCCTCGACCCGGCAATGAGTCGCAGTGTGCTGCAAAGTTTGAAATCGGCGGCGCAAAGCCATGACGCGACGGTGATATGCACCCTCCATCAGCTCGATTACGCCCTTGAGTTTGCCGATCGCATCGTCGCCTTGCGAGAAGGAGAAGTGTTTTTTGACGGTCACCCGAGTGCCCTCGATGCGGCGATCCAGGATCAGCTCTACGACATGACCCGCCCCGCACCGGAAAGTCAGGAAAAGGTCGCAGCGTGAACTCATCAACCGATCAGAGCAGGCCGTGGCAGCAATGGGATTATTATCGTGCCATAACCCCTAAAAATATCCTCATTGCGCTTGTCTTATTCGTTCTTCTGTCGATTTCAGCGCACAATACCGAGATGGATGTTGCCCTCGTCAAAACCTCAAGAGCGATCCTTTCGGCCGTCGGCATCGGTGAATCTCAGGTGCTTGATGGTGCGACTCGCTTTGCCGGCAAGGCCTTTCCGCTGCAGATTGCCCAGCGCACAGAGGTTTCGCGGGTGGAAGATTTCGACCCGGAGAATCTGCCGCTGTTTGCCTACGTTGAGTTCGCAGAAAGTCGTGAATACGATGTCATGACCGACAGCTGGTCAACGGAGACCGTCGAGTTTCTCGTCGAACCGGTTGGTTATCTCAGCAAAGTGTTAAAGAAAATGTGGGAGACCATTGAGATGGGATTCTGGGGCACCATTCTTTCCATCATGATTTCCTTACCTTTAGGGATTGTGGCCAGCCGAAACTACGCACCCTTCAAATGGGTCTATTCGGTGGCGCGTGGCATATTAAGCTTTCACCGGTCTATGCCGGAATTGATCCTGGCCCTGCTGCTGGTGCTGATGTTCGGTTTCGGGCCTATTGCCGGGGTCTTGGCGCTGGCGATTCACACTAGTGGCGTGTTGGGGAAATTTTTCGCGGATGAAATCGAAAATGCTCCTTCTGGTCCCCAGCAGGCACTTGGCTCTTCAGGGGCCGGGCGATTGAAAGTCCTCTACTATGCGGTCGTGCCACACGTTCTGCCGGCCTGGATTGCTTACGTACAGTACATTTTTGAACGCAACATCCGTACGGCGACGGTTCTCGGTATCGTTGGTGCCGGTGGTATCGGCATGGAGTTGAAAGGTCGCTGGGACCTGTTCGATTATGGCCATGTCGCAACGATTCTGCTGATTATATTTATCACCGTTGTTCTGCTGGAAGCGGTCTCGCAACGCATCCGCAAAAAGGTGATATAGGTCAAAATCAAAAAATTTGCTGATGATGATATCTAAGATATCCAGACAATAAGAGGTCCTATGATTGAACGCAGTCAATGGTGTAGCGCTTTACAAGCGTTGCCCGAAAAACAGATTCTGTCTCTGATAAAAGAGATGATGAGCACCTGGCGGGTGCGGCCAAAGGTGATTCCCCAGGCGGGTTTGGGAATGCTGAAATTGAAGGATAGCGCCCTGTGCGAACCCTTTTACCTGGGGGAGTTTCCTCTGGCGAGCGCATGGATCGAAGTGGAAACCGCCGATGGAACCGTTGCCGAAGGTGCTGCACAAATAATGAGCGACCATACCGAGCTTGCCGAGGCGCTGGCCCTGTGCGACGCCGTTCTTGCTGCCCAACTTCCCGGCTGGGAGCAGGTGGCGGAACTGCTGGCCGAAGGGGTGGCGATCCGCGCACGGATTGCTGGGGAAAGAAAGCAGATCCTCAGCCGTACCCAGGTCGATTTCTCGCTCCTGGATGAAGTGGGGGGCGAAGATGCTTGAGTTGAGCTCGATCTGGAAACCGGAGACACAGCAACAGCTCTTCAGGGCTCTGCTCAACGCCATGGCGCGCCCTGGTTCACTGGAAAGTAGTGTTTTACCGGCAGAAGATGAAGCCATCGGCTTGCCAGTGCTGGGGGTGCTTGTTGACGCCGCAGTCTCTTTGGCCGACCCCCATCAGTTGTTACAAAAAAACGACTGGCTGTTTTTACAAGCAACCGAAAAGCATGCTGATAGCGCCGATTACATCCTCTGCAATGGCAACTTAGTGCCCGAATTTTCACCCAAGTGCGGCACTCTGACCTGCCCGGAACAGTCGGCTACCCTGATTATTTCGGTCAGCAGCTTAAATTCTGGAACCACCCGTCTGCAGCTTAAGGGACCAGGCATTGCCGAGTCGGCAACCATGCTCATTGATGGGCTCGATCCGGCCTGGATGCAAACCCGACAAGACTGGGTGTGCGAGTTTCCCCTCGGCGTTGATCTAATTCTGGTCTCCGAGACACAGCTTGCAGCCATCCCCAGAACGACGAAAGTAGAGGTTCTCTGATGGGATACGTAGCAATCAAGGGAGGTGGCCGGGCCATTGCCGGCACCAAGGATGTTTTTGACTATCTGCGCACTCGACAGGGAGAAGCAGGGACACCCCTCGATACAGACACCATCGAGCAGCAGTTGCGACTACTGCATAGCCGTGTTCTCTCGGAAGGGGGCATTTATTCTCCGCAGTTGGCTTCGCTGGCGCTGAAGCAGGCACAGGGAGATACGCTGGAAGCCGCTTTCATTTTACGCGCCTACCGTTCAACACGGCCCCGGCTCACTGAGACCCCGCTGCTCGACACCGGCAAGATGCGTCTGACCCGGCGGATTTCTGCAGCCTTTAAAGATATTCCCGGTGGGCAAATGCTGGGCGCAACAACCGACTATCAATTACGGATGCTGCGCATGGAGTTGCTCAACGAGTCGCCGGAACAGTTTCGCCAAATCAGTCGAGACTGGTTTTCCTCTGCTGCTGAGGCTGAGTTGCCCGACAGCTTTCCCAAGGTTCTTGACCGATTACGGCAGCAAGGACTGCTCCCCCAGCCGGATGCGGCAGCGGCGGAGCGTGAACCTTTTGATATCACCCGCGAGCCGCTGATTTTCCCGGTCCCGCGTTCGGCGGCGCTGGCGACAATGGCGCGGGCCGAACAGGGATCTTTACTGGCTATCGCCTATTCGAACATGCGCGGCTACGGGGATGTCCATCCGACCGTTGCCGAGCTCCGGGTCGGCTACCTGCCGGTACTTCTGCCGCATCCGATCACTGGCGAACTGACCGAAGTTGGCGAAGTTGAAATGACCGAGTGCGAAGTCATCGCCATGTATGAAGACGACACTGAACAAAACAAAGCAGTCTTCACCCTTGGTTACGGGGCCTGCTACGGCCACAACGAAGTCAAGGCGATCAGCATGGCGATTCTCGATCGTGCCCTGCAATCAGGGATGCAGGATGGCCCACGCAACCCGTCGGAAGATCCGGAGTTTGTTCTGTTGCATGTCGATGGCGTCGACTCCATGGGTTTTTGCACCCACTACAAAATGCCCCACTATGTCACCTTCCAATCTGACATGGACCGTTTGCGTGCCACCCAGAAAAAACAGGCTGAAAAGGAGCAAAGCTGATGAGTAGCACACAAAGTTTTGGCTTTCTGGATGAATATGCCAAAAGAGAAGTTCGGCGTAGCGCCCTCAAAGCGGTAGCGATTCCCGGCTATCAGGTTCCCTATTCAAGCCGGGAAATGCCGATGGGCAGAGGCTTCGGTACCGGCGGCTTGCAGCTGACCCTGGCGCTGATCGGGTCGCAAGAGACCCTCAAGGTGATCGACCAGGGGTCCGATGATTCGGTGAATGCCGTCAATCTACGCAGCTTTATAGAGATGAATTGTCCCGGCATCGACACCACCACCAAAACAGCTGAAGCCAGCCTGATTCAATCCCGCCACCGGATTCCGGAACAGCCCCTGCGCGAGGATCAGATCATCGTGCTGCAGGTTCCCTATCCCGATCCTCTGGTCCTGGTTGAGCCGTCAGAAGATAAACGCAAGCAGATGCATGGCGAAATGGATTATTCACGCCTGCTGGTCAAGCTTTATGAGGATATGGTCAGCTTTGATGAAATCACTATTTCGCACCGCTACCCAACCCGAATCAACGGCCAGTATGTCCTCGACCCATCGCCGATACCACGCTGGGATATCCATAAAATGAATCACTCAAAAGGACTGATTCTATTTGGTGCCGGGCGGGAGAAAAAGATCTATGCGGTACCACCCTACACAGTAGCCGAACCACTGGTTTTTAGTGATGTCCCCTTCTGCGTCGAGAATTTCACTGATGAGGAGGGTAACCGTCGAGCCTGCCGGATCTGCGGCTGCCGTTCAAGTTTTCTGGATGAATACAGCGATTCGCGCACCGGGGAGACCGTCTATCAATGTTCCGACGCGGACTGGTGTGAAGAATTCAACCAATCCGCAGTGAAGCCTGCAGGGGGCAGCAATGAATAAAGTCCTTAACGTTTCCAATTTGTCCAAGGTGTACGGGCCCGGTTGCCCCGACTGCTTCAACCTGACCGGACCACAGTATGACACCAACATCTGCCCGCGTTGTAAGAGCGTTGTTGCCGCCCATAATGTCTCCTTTGATCTCTATCAAGGGGAAATTCTCGGCATTATGGGGGAGTCCGGCTCCGGTAAATCAACTGCGGTGAAATGTCTCTACTTTGATGAGCCGCCAACCTCTGGGCGGGCAACGTTTTTCGATATGAATGGCAAGCAACACGATCTGTTTTCCCTGAATGCGGCGCGTCAGCGGTGGTTGGCCAACCATCACTTCGGAATGGTTTATCAGAATCCGAATCTAGGGCTTAACTTCGACATAACGGCTGGTGGAAATATCGCAGAACGTTTGTTGATGTCAGATGTCGACAGCTTTACCCAGATCCGCAACCGTGCCAAAGAATTGCTGACCCGGACGGAAGTGCTGACGGAGCGGATGGATGAACTGCCGAAAAACTTTTCCGGCGGCATGCAGCAACGGGTGCAGATCGCCAAGGCGTTGGCAACCCAGCCCAGCTTGTTGTTTCTCGATGAGGTGACGACGGGCCTCGATCTCTCGGTGCAGGCCGCTATTCTCGACTTGATTATGGAAATTCAGCAGGAAATGGCGACCGCCATGATTGTTGTGACCCATGATCTGGGCGTTATCCGCCTGCTGGCCGGTCGGACTCTGGTGATGAAA
>JBNGCY010000001.1:115212-118287 GCA_049975505.1 Desulfuromonadaceae bacterium
GCCGATGAACATCAAATTCTGGCCCTGAGAAAAGCCGAAATCAGTTTTGTCACCCAGTTTCTACACGCTCTGCCACGGCAGGCCACGGAGGATGTCGTCGCCCAGCCTCTGTTTGAACGGGGTGTCGATCGTGAGGAGGCCCGCGATAAAGCCCGCGCCCTGCTTGCCGCCATGAACCTGCCGCAAAGATTGTGGGGGATTTCACCGGCAACCTTCTCCGGGGGAGAAAAACAGCGGGTCAATCTTGCCAGAGGACTGGTTGCAAAACCGCGGCTGCTGCTGCTGGATGAGCCGACGGCCAGTCTGGACAAGAAAACCAGTGAACGCGTCGTGCGCTTGATAGAACAATTAAAAGAGGAGGGGACCGCCATTCTGGCGATCTTTCATCATCCGGAGTTGATTGCCCGTATGGCAGACCAGGTGGTGGAACTCGAAGCCCCTTGTGATAACACCAAAATTCTTGCGGAGGTCAGCTGATGTCCTGTATCTTTATCTCTAATGCCCGCCTGGTTTTACCCGATCAGGTTCAGAACAACAGCTGTCTGCTGATCGAAGATGGAATCATTCGCGACATTGGTGGCACTTGTCCGCCAACCGCGACTGAGGTCGACTTACGTGGCCAGACCCTGATCCCCGGAATCGTCGATCTGCACTGCGATGCGCTGGAAAAGGAAGCGGAACCGCGACCCAACGTCTTTTTCCCACCCAACCTTGCGGTTTCGCAAATTGATCGACGCAACGCACATGCCGGGGTTACGACTGCTTTTCACGCTATTTCATTTGCCGGTAAAGAGCTGGGGGTTCGCAGCATTGACATGGCCCTGCAACTGGTAGCAGCATTGCGCCAGGCCAGAGACACAAGTCTCATTCATAACCGGATTCATTGCCGTTATGAAGTCACCGATGCCGAAAGCCTGACGGTGTTGGAAGAACTTCTTGCAGCCGGCTCCATCGATCTTCTTTCTCTGATGGATCACACCCCGGGGCAGGGGCAATTCAAGGACCCCGAGGCTTACGGGGACTACCTGGCGAAAAGCTACGGTAAATCGGCTGCCGAAATAGATCAAATTCTGGATCTGAAACAGGCCCAGCAATCCTCTTCGGCAGAACGGATTGAGCGGTTGGCGCTGTGTGCTGGAAAATACGGGGTTCCTCTCGCCAGCCATGATGATGACAGCAGTGTGCGGATTCAGATTATGAAATCACTCGGCGTCAGAATTTCTGAATTTCCGATCAATATCGAGACCGCAAGAGAAGCCTGCAACCAAGGGCTGAAGACTGTTTTCGGTGCGCCAAATGTTCTGCGCGGGAAAAGCCAGAGTGGTTCTGTTCGCGCCCACGACGCTTTGGCTGCGGGGGTCGCCAGTTGCCTTTGTTCTGACTACCATCCCGGAGCCTTGCTGCCTGCAGTCCTGAGATTGGAGGCCGAGGGGATGCCCTTGGCGGAGGCCATTCGGCTGATCACCTGTAATCCGGCCCAAGCTGCCAGCTTGACAAATCGAGGGTCCTTAACTGTTGGCTATCGTGCCGATCTGGTGGCTTTTGTCTCTGACTCCGGCGTTCCTCAGGTCACCCAAGTGTGGCGCGATGGAATTCAGAGTTATCTTGCGAGGTGGTGCCATGCTGCATAAGTCTGGCCGATTATTTTATGTCATCGGGGCCTCGGGAGCCGGCAAAGACAGTTTGCTCAACTATGCACGGCAGCAGCTGAAACATATCCCGACAATCGCCTTTGCTCACCGCTATATCACCCGTCCTGCATCGACCGATGGGGAAAATCATGTCGCCCTGAGCAATGAAGAATTCATGGTCCGTGTAAGCAATGGCATGATCGTCATGCACTGGCAAAGTCATGGCAACCACTATGGAATCGGCAGTGAAATTAACCAGTGGCTGGCAAGTGGCATAGACGTTGTGGTTAACGGCTCCAGAGAATATTTGCCCACAGCAACAAAGCTTTTTCCGGAAATTCAACCTGTTCTCATAGAGGTTTCGGAGAAGGTTCTCTTGCGCCGGCTGCTGGGACGTAAACGGGAAGGCCCGGAAGAAATCGCGGCACGCATTAATCGATCGAAGATGATTTCTGTCGCGGAAGAATACCCACATATTCACATTATCAACAATGACAGTGAGCTCGAAAATGCCGGTCAAGAATTCATCAAGTTTATAACCATGGCGCGAGAATCTGAATGCGTCTGACCTTACTCGGTACGGGTGCGGCTGGTGGAGTGCCATTGTACGGCTGCCAATGTCGTGCCTGTCACCGAGCACGAGAATATTCCTGCTATCAAAGACGCCCATGTAGCGCTCTGTTAGAAATTGGTGATAAACGCTATTTACTTGATGCCGGGCTGATGGATCTTGACCGGCGATTTCCTGTGCAGGCGCTGGATGGCATTTTTCTGACCCATTTTCACCCTGATCATGTCCAGGGGCTGTTCCATTTACGCTGGGGGATCGGCGGCCAGATACCGGTTTATTGCCCACCGGATCCGGACGGCTGTGCGGATTTATATAAGAATCCCGGCATTCTGGCATTTAACGCCATGCAGCCCTTTATCAAAGAAGATATGGGAAGCTTTTGTGTGACTCCTCTCCCGCTGATTCATTCCAAGCTGACCTTTGGATACTTGTTTGAATCGGGCCAAAAACGTGTTGCATATTTAACCGACACCAAGGGCTTATCCCGAGAGGTGCTGAACATTTTACACGCTCGTTCTCTTGATCTGGTCGTTCTCGATGCCTGTACCCCACCATGCGTTGAAAGCGCGAACCACAATTCCATCAAAGAAGCCATCGCTCTGGTCGAAGAAATAACACCACGTAAAGCAATTCTAACTCATATAAACCACGACCTGGATCGTTGGTTATTGGAAAAACAGCCCCCTATCCCTCAGAATGTGTTGATAGCAGAGGATGAGATGCCTTGAGTCGTGAGGGTAGCAGAAACGTCGTTGCATTATATTGTGTGACAAACAGGCACCGGTGATGACGACAGCTTCGGTATTGATGGCTTTACAACGATGTAGATTCAACCAAGCTTGATGCTTTCGCAAAAAGTATCAAAATAGATGG
>JBNGCY010000002.1:0-9128 GCA_049975505.1 Desulfuromonadaceae bacterium
CACCAAAATCTTTATCTATATATCCGGCCCCGATGTCTAATTCTGCCGTTCCGAGATCTGCGGTACTCTGAGTGTTCAGGCTCTTGATGTTGAAGCCGGTAGGTTCGCTGGATTCAAATCCGGACGAGTAGCGCTGTGCTGCACTTAGGCGGTGATTCCAGGTGCGGGTTTTGAAGGAAGCATTGGCGCCGGCATGATAGTAGTCGTGTTCACCACCTTCAAGATGCAATTCCATCTCCGTGCTTTCAGGGGCGCGGGTGATAATGTTGATTACTCCCGCCATGGCATTCGCCCCGTATATGTGTGCTCCCGGGCCTTTGATAACCTCGATCCGTTCAATGTCGTGGAGTTGAACCGGAAGGTTCATGTTGTGATGTCCTGTCTGGGGGTTGCTCATGCTGATTCCATTGAGCAGAACAAGGGTTTGCTCAAAACCACCTCCCCGAATGCTTACATCAGCCTGGGTGCCGCCATTGCGGCGTTGAATATCAATTCCGCTCGTGTATTCGAGCACTTCATACAGATCCGTAGCAGGGGAGTTCTCGATCTGTTCCCGGGTTATCACTTCAGTTGAGCGCCCGATTTTTTCAATAGGCTCTACGGTACGCGTAGCCGTGACCATGAAAGTACCCAGATCATTTTCCGCAGCAGAGGCGGCATACCCGTTTGCTGCGGATATGATTGTTCCTGCGGCGAGGCAGGTGAGTAAAAGTGGTGTTATGCAGGCGTTTACCAGTGGATGGTGCATCTTCCATTCCTTTCGTCAACTATTTGCATCTACAGGTTGACGGAGGTTTACCAATCTAATTTCCTCATGTCAATAGATATGTTGTAACAGAATGACATTGCTTCTATAATGAGCCGTCAAGTGAACATTGATGGCGTCGCAAAAACTCACCAACTGCGGCGTTGCTGTGATGATCTCTCTGCTTCGACGTACGTAAGTACGCCTCATTGTTCGACAATCACGCGCCTTGCATTTGGCGCTTTTTGCTTAGCCATCCAATTGGATACTTTGTAACTATTCACCACCGCTACCGGTGAGGGCTTGTGGTACCCATGGAAAGGGCGTCTGTCGCCACGGACGGCGACAGTCGAACGGCCATGGACGGCGCAAAGTGTCCCTTGGAATGGGTGCCATAAGGCCGTACTGAACAGTTACGATACTTTATGCGAAAGCATCAACTTTGGCTTTAGCCCTGCAGGTACTTGTAAGTATCTGCGTATCCCTTTGCCGAGGGAATAAACGGGCATTTCAAGGGGGTGTATCTCTGCGCAATCTTGCCATATAGCCGTTTTGCGCTATGTTTGTTGCAGGTTCTGAAATGAAGCAGATGCCATACCCAGGCAGGAGCACGGAAGCTCCTGTAGATTACCATGCGGGATGTTATAGAATATTATGGATGATTTCTCTTTCACGCTACCGCTGACTTCGGGGTTGCCTCAAGGCCTCGATAAAGCTCAGATGCTCTCTTTGATAGACAGCATTGCAGAACCGCTGCTCGTAACTGATGGCAAAGAGCGGATACTGCTCCTCAACGATGCGGCAAAACGTCTGCTAGGGGCGCAGCTCAATATAACCCCCGCCGGAGTTCTGCTCCCATTTCTTGATTGCAGTTGCACCACGACAGAGCTTCCCGCGTATCTGGATATTGTTATGAATACCGGTGAATCTCTGTGTTTTTCCCGCGAGGTCACTACCGCCACCCATCGCAGTGAAGTGTATGAATTTGTGTATACTCCATTACTGACCAGCGACGGAAAAGTGGAAGGGGTGATTGAGCGCGCCCGCGATATAACCAAAAAAACCCTGATGGAGAACCGTCTGGACGAACAGGAGGAGAGGGTGCAGCAGCTCCTGCACTACGACAATCTCACCAACCTTCCGAGTCGATCCCTGTTTTCCCAGCGCCTCAATGCCGCCATTGATATTGCAACCCACTCCGCCGGTGAGCTGGCGGTTATCTGCCTTGATCTGGATAATTTTAAAAAAGTCAACGATTCTCTGGGGCACGACGTCGGGGATATGGTTCTGCGCCAGGTGTCAGAGCGCTTGAGCAACTGCGTCGGTGTCCGTGACACTATCGCGCGCCTGAGCGGGGACGACTTTTTTATCCTCCTCGACAATCTTCTCGATGCCGAACATGCACAGGTGATAACCCAGAATATTCTGTGGGCTTTACGCAAGTGTTTTACGGTTGCAGGGTACCAGTTGTACCTCAGCGCCAGCGCGGGTATAAGCCTGTTTCCAGGGGATGCTACCGATGCGCGCGGCCTCATGCGCTGTGCGGATGTTGCCATGAACAAAAGTAAGCGGCGCGGTGGCAACAGTTTCCATTTCTTTACCTCTGAACTGGATCGCAATATTCATGAATATCTTGTGCTCGAGGCTGATCTGCAGGTAGCTCTGGCGCAGCGCCAGCTCGCGGTGCAGTATCAGCCTCAGTACAATCTGTACTCGGGCAAAATAGTGGGGGTTGAAGCCCTGATGCGCTGGTATCATCCCGAGCGCGGATTTATCTCGCCGGGAGAGTTTATCCCCATAGCGGAGCAGAGCGATCTGATTCTGGATATTGGTGCCTGGGTGCTGGAGGAGGCCTGTTGGCAGAATATGGCCTGGCAATCCGCCGGAATCGACCCATTCAGCGTAGCGGTAAATGTGTCGCCCCGCCAATTCCGGCATGCCGACATGCTGATCCAGGTGCAGGATATCCTCGCGCGTACCGGAATGGATCCATGTCTGCTTGAACTGGAAATCACCGAAGGTACGATTATGGACGATGTCCAGAGTGCGATCCAGACCATGCATGCCCTGCGCGATATGGGGATCAAACTTGCGGTGGACGATTTCGGCACCGGATATTCATCCCTGAATTACCTGCGCAGCTTCAACATCACCAAGCTCAAAATTGATCGCTGTTTTGTCGAGACCATCGAACAGGAAGATGCTTCGGCCCAGATTGCTCATTCCATAGTGAATCTGGCTAAAAACCTGAAGCTCGGAGTTATCGCGGAAGGGGTGGAAACCAGAGGGCAGCTTGACTTTCTGCGCCGAGTGGGCTGCGATGAGGCACAGGGTTATCTGTTGAGCCGCCCGGTTTACGCCCACGAAATTCCCGCAAGTCGTTCATTCAGCGGTATCTGAGTATAACCACCGGGCAGTATTCGGAACCTTGGAGCAGGATCAGGGGTAAAAAAGTCTGCAGGCATGCTGAGTTTAGGTTAATATGCTCGCAGGGTTTTCGATTGTACCCTGTACGGACGGGATAATTTATATTTGCGCCGACAGATTCCTCCGGAGGGATGAATGGTTTACAACAAGGATGACAAGCAGTTGTTGGAAATGCTGCACCGGCGCAACGAGGAACTCGAGACTCTGGTTCAGATCGGCAAAACCCTTACCTCAACCCTTGAAATTGAAGAACTCACCAATATTATTATCGAAAAAGCCAATCTGCTGTTTAAATCCCGCGCCTGGTCACTGCTTCTCTATGATGAAAACAGCAACGATCTTGTTTTTGATGTTGTGGTCTCGGAAGTGGCGGCACAACTCAAGGGCCAGCATCTGGCCATGGGGCAGGGGATTGTGGGCTGGGTGGCGCAGCATCGGCGGCCCGCACTTATAGAGAATGCCGCTACAGATCCGCGTTATTCCGACTGCGTTGAAGCCCAGACCGGATTTGAAGCCGGTTCCGTGGTGTGTGTCCCGGTGGAGATTCAGGGGGTATTGCTGGGAGTGATGCAACTGGTCAATGGTCCGGACGATCCGGTGTTTGACGAAAATGATCTGATGCTTCTTGCGACAATTTCTGACTATGTGGCTATCGGCATATCCAATGCGCGTAATTTCAGCCGGGTGCGGGAATTGGTGATTACCGACGATCTGACCGGGTTATTCAATGCGCGTTACTTTGACGAAATTCTCGATGTGGAGATAAACCGCGCCCGCCGTTTTGATACCCCGGTCGCGCTGGTGTTTATCGATCTGGATCATTTCAAACTTGTAAATGACCGCCATGGGCACCTGATTGGCAGCAGGGTTCTGGCGGAGATCGGTCAGCTGATAAAGAGGCGTCTGCGTTCGGTTGACTGCGGGGCGCGCTATGGCGGGGATGAGTTTGTGATTATACTGCCCCAGACTGATAAAAAAGGGGCATATAAACTGGTGGCTAATCTGCGCGAACGCATCTGTAATCATGTCCTGATATGTGAAGATGGCACACCCATACAGGTGACAGCGAGTTTCGGAATCGCTTCCATGCCTGAAGATGTGGATAATAAACTCGATCTCATCCGCCTGGCGGACAATATGATGTACAAGGTCAAGCAGACCACACGCAACGGGATAATGATGGCGTAAGCGCTCAGAAATTTATACATATCCCCTTTTTAAGACCCGTATCGGGTCTGTTTTTGTATATAAGGTAAATACTATGCCGCACGATAAAGACACCGAACTGTACCGCCGCACCCTCGCAACCTGGGGAGAACAGGCGCAGCACGATCAGGCGGTTGAAGAATGCGCCGAACTGGCTACGGCATTGCTCCACTACCGCAGAGGGAAGGCCGGTGCCGACCGGGTAATTGATGAGATGGCGGATGTGATTCTGATGCTGGGGCAGCTGCGTTGGATGTTCGGGAGCGAAAAGGTGGATCGCGCGGTGACACGCAAACGCGCTAAGCTTGAAGCTCTGCTGCGTCAGGTCAACTCCGGCGGAGGAGGAGAAGGATGAAACTTCCGCCCATGCAAGAGGGGATTCTGCAGCGGCGCTACAAGCGTTTTCTCGCCGATATCCAGCTGGATGACGGCACAGTCATCACCGTGCATACCCCGAATACGGGGAGCATGAAGCAATGTGCCGAGCCCGGATTGCGCGTGATGTTCTCGCACAGCAGCAATGCCCGGCGCAAATACCCCTGCACCCTGGAGCTGATTGAGGTTTCAGATGCCTGGGTGGATATCAATACCCAGCGTACCAATCGGGTGGTGGCTGAAGCTCTGGAACAGGGGATGATTGCCGACCTTAAGGAATACCAGATATCCCCGGAACAGAAACTGGGCGAAAGCCGCCTCGACTTTCGCCTTGATGGCGGACAGGTGCCGGTCTGGATAGAGGTGAAGAATGTCACCTATATGGGAACGCCCGCATGTGCGTGTTTTCCCGATGCGGTCACAATCAGGGGTGAGCGCCATCTGCATGCATTGCAACAGGCGTGTGAACATCAGGAACGTGGAATCATCCTCTTTCTGGTGCAGCGTGCCGAGGCCGAGCTGTTCGCCCCTGCGGCGGATATTGATCCTGATTACGCCCATACCCTGCGGAAAGTGCTGCGTTCCGGGGTTGAACCACTGGCGTACCAGACCGAAACCACTCCTGAGCAGACCCGCATAGTGCGGCGTATCCCCGTGATTGTGTGAACCCAATGCGCGCAGTGGGGCTGATAACCGAGTACAACCCGTTTCACAACGGACATGCGTACCATGTCCGGGAGGCGCGCCACTGCAGCGGAGCCGAGGTGGTGGTTGCCGCCATGGGAGGCCATTTTCTCCAGCGTGGTGAACCTGCTCTGGTGGATAAATGGCGCCGTGCGCGCATGGCTCTGAGCAGCGGGGTGGATGTGGTGGTGGAACTTCCTTTCCCATGGGCATGCAACAGTGCGCCTCACTTTGCTGCCGGTGCACTAGAGGTGTTGCATGCGTTTTACCCGCATCTCGACAGTTTCTGTTTCGGCAGCGAGAGCGGCGATCTGAGCAGACTCCGGAAAATCGCAGCGTCCATTTCATCTCTGGAGCAGGATGAAGATGGGTTCTCCATGCACTTTCGCGATCGGGACAACTATCCGGCCGCGCGCCAGAAACATCTGGTGCGGCGCGGTGCGGATCGATCCACTCCAGAAGAATGCGCTACCCAAGAGCTCAACGCCCCCAACAATATTCTCGCTATCGCCTATCTGCGCGCTCTCGCTGCGGCTGAGCATATAAACCTTGAACCCCGGAGCATAAAGCGGATCGGGGCGGGATTTCATGAGCGCGAGGCGGGAAAGGATAATATCGCGAGTGCCACAGGAGTGCGCCACATGCTGGCTCAGGGGCAGGAGGTACACCCTTATGTTCCTGAAGTCAGTGCGCAAACCCTTGCGGAAGCACAAGAGAGAAAACTGATACGTTGCCCTCAGCGCTGGTTCACCATGAGTGCGGGGTCATGTCTGCGCCAATCCTCAGCAGAAGAGGATATTTATCAGTATCAGCCCGGTCTGCAACAGCGTGTCCTCCATGCCGCCCTGGAGGCAAAGAACCATGCTGAACTGGTTTCACACATGAAGGCGCGCCATCTGACTCGAACACGGGTGCAGCGCCTGTTGTGTTACACAACCCTCGGAGTGACGCGGGCGGAGATGGAAAGTCAACTGCAGCATGAGGGGATACCGTTTCTTATTCTTCTGGGCGCCAGTGCAAAGGGGGAGGAGTTTTTGCGCCAGTGCCGCAAGGATATGCAGGTGCCCCTGGTGCGAAACTTCTCCCGTATTGATGCCATTCTCAAACGCCATTATCGCGGATCTCCGCAGGCGCTGGCCCGGGCGCGGAATCTGCTCGATCTCCACAATCGCACCACGCGCATGTATACTCTGCTCCTGCCCGGATGGGAGGGTAAGTCGCGCCATATGGATTATGTCTGCAATCCCCTGCGCCCCGGCGATTCAGGTGCAACCTCATAAGCTCCGGAAAATGTTCCTTTCAGATGCTTCAGTCCGATTCCTGCGGGATGATAAGGTTCGGCAACTCGTTGGTGTCCGCCGCTGCACTCTCCCGAGTATGTGGGAAGTGGGTGACCAGCAAAACCTCACAGCGGGCAATGGCGCTGCAGATTGCAGCACAGGCGTTCCCCTGCTTCAGCCCTGCGGCGATTTCATCCGCGACCTTCTGCCATTCTTCCACATCTACACGCGCATTTATCCCTTCATCGGCGAGAATTTCCACCCGGTGTTCCAGCAGTGAGATAAGGATGAGAATACCGCTATGCTCCCTGGTTTTGTAGATCCCGTGGCGGGTGAATAATTCCAGAGCACGGCTTTCCATGGCGCTGTCGATTTCAGCGCGGCTCAGGAGCATGCGTTTAAGGGGCGGAATCTGCTCCAGAATGATCCAGAAGGTCACAAAGCAGATGGTGGCCCCCACGGGCAGTTGCCAGAACAGCTGGGCATTTTCCGAGGCGGGGATTATCCACAGGCAGAAAGCGGCAAGAGCCATAGTCAGCATGAAGGAACTGCGTGCCACGCTGCGGCTGTAGTCTGAAGCACTGTCGATAATAACCGGGACAATCTCACCGTGACTCTGCTGCTCCACATGTGCAACGGCGGCGCAGATCTGTGCCTGCTCTTTTGGGGTGAAAAAATTCTGCGCGGAAACGGGAATCATATTTACTCCTGATTTTTGATGCTGTTTGAACCGGATTATACCAACCGCTACCAGCTGCCTGAAGCGCCACCGCCGCCAAAACCGCCACCACCGCCGCTGAAACCGCCACCTCCACGTCCGCCGCCGAACATGCCGGGGAAGAAGATGAAGCCGGAGCGCCGGCGTCTGGAGCCGAACGGAAGAAGTCCCGGCGCTAAAAACAGCAGCATGATCAGCCATCCGAAAGGATTGCGTTTTTCTTCCCCGCCTGCCGTGCCCGAACCGGTGTATTCCCCGCGCACACTTGCGGCCATGGCGGCCACCCCGGCGACAATCCCCTCTTCAAATTGCCCCTGTTTAAAGCGTGGCGTGATCTCCAGGTCGATTATGCGCCCCGCGAGTAGATCGGTAAGGCGTCCTTCCAGACCTTTGCCCACCTCAATGCGTATTTTACGTTCATCGCGGGCAATCAGGAGCAGAGCGCCGTTATCGCGTCCGCGTTGCCCGAGGGCGGTATTGGATGCAAGCTCAATGCTGTACTCATTAAGTGCGCGCCCCTGAAGTGAGGGGATGGTCACCACCGCGATCTGGGTGGAATCACTCTGTTCGAATCGGCGCAGAAAATCGGTGAGTTTTTGCTCGGTGGCCGGGCTCAGCATATCCGCCTGGTCGGTAACATAGGCGCTGATCCGCTTCGGCAGTGTTTCGGAAGCGGTAACAGGCGCTGAGACGAAAAGGGCGAAAATACCTGCCGCAAACAGGAGGATAAGCCCCGGACGCAAAAATCCAGGTAGAGTAGTTGCACGGCTCAAAACGACACCTCTGGAGCTTTTTCCGCACCCGCGCTGGCGCTGAAGGGTTCTTTGCGCTCAAGCTGAAGCAGAAATTTATTGGTCAGATTGTTGGGGAAGGTTCGAATGGAGGAATTGAACTCCTGAACCGCGGCATTGAAGCGCTGGCGCGCCACATTGATGCGGTTTTCGGTGCCTTCAAGCTGGTGCTGCAGGTCACGGAAGTTCTGGCTTGCTTTAAGGTCCGGATAGCGTTCCGCCACCAGCAGCAATCGCGACAAAGCCCCGGACATCTGTTCCTGGGCGGCGGCAAAACGCTGCATGGCCTCGGGGTTGTTCAGGTCGGCGGCGCTGATATTGGTCTGTCCCACACTGGCGCGCGCCCTGGTCACATTTTCCAGAGTTTCCTGTTCATGCGCGGCATACGCCTTCACCGTTTCAACCAGATTCGGGATCAGATCCATGCGGCGCTGATAGGTTGCTTCCACATCCGCCCAGGCCTGGATCACCGCTTCTTCGTTGCGTTGAATCTCATTGTAACCGCACGAACTCAGACTCAAGAGCATTCCCATGCACAGGGTAAGCATCAGGGTATGTATAAATGTTTTTTGCATTGCTGCCTCCAGAACAGAAAGTTTTAGTGCTTTAGAAGAACGGAGATGCCAGCGCCATATTCCATCAATGGTAGAAAAAGGCAGAGAAGTCAAATTGTTAAGATTCTTGACATTGTCCCGGTACCAGCTACAACCATATATAGAACGTGGTTTTGGGGGTAACACATCATAGCTGTTCCTGTATGTAAATTATATGGTTATGTAACAGGAGAGGATTCTAGCATGCAGACTCTGACAAACACCACTGCTGAATTCAATTTCAACGCCTGGGGGGATGAGCTTGTCGCGCGCTTCAGCACAGAGATTGCAGCACATTCTCTGGAGACA
>JBNGCY010000002.1:9228-13010 GCA_049975505.1 Desulfuromonadaceae bacterium
GGATGAGCTTGTCGCGCGCTTCAGCACAGAGATTGCAGCACATTCTCTGGAGACACCCCGTCTGAGCGGGTTTCTCAACCTGGTTGAAGAGGAACTTCAGGCAGGACTGAGCCCTGCGGATATGGATATGATTGCGTGCTGTGCCGGATGCGGCACCTGTTGTCGCGTCAATGTCGCAACCCTGCATCCCGAAGCATGTAATATCGCCGCCTACCTGCGCCGTACCCTGAGTGCTGCAGAACGGAGCGAACTTCTGCAGAGAATGCGTCAGACTCTGGTGGTGATTCACGGCCTCGACGATGACGAACGCATGGCCGCCAATCAGGCATGTGTTTTTCTCGACGAAAGTGGAAACTGTTCCATCTATCCGGTTCGGCCGCTGCTGTGCCGTTCCATCACGTCAACCTGTGCAGAGAGGTGTCGGGCCGCCTTACGCGCCGGTATGTTTGAAGAGCCGGCAAGTATTCTGATGAATATGTTCCAGAAGGAGCTCATGGATACGGCGTTTACCGCCCTGGCGCAGATGTGGGAGACGAGCGGCGGTGACAGCCGCAGCCGTGAGTTGACTGCGGCTGTCTACCCTCTGTTACAGCACTGAAAATCTTTTATTTGCCTGCACCACCGCCACTTTGCTGTTGCATGGCGGCAAATTGCATGAGCTGTTGCAGGTCGATGCCGCTTTTTTTCACGATTTCAAGCAGAATCGGAAGCAGGCGCAGCATAAAACCGGAATCCTGCAGGGCCTCTTCGGCCATGTCGGGGAGGGCTGTTAAAATGAACTGCTGCTTTTCCTCGGTGGAAAGCTGCATAACCTGTTGTTTCAGATCATCTACACTCATGCGGTTTTCTCCTGTTTTTTATTAAAGGCGATTTTGTATACATCATCGTAGTTTCTGGCGTAGTGCACTTCCAGCCCTTCGCGCAGGTGCTCGGGGAGATCTTCAAAATCCTTGCGATTGCTCTCCGGAAAAATCAGCACCTTCAGACCGCTGCGGCGTGCGGCAATGGTTTTTTCTTTCACGCCGCCGATGGGGAGCACCTGTCCAGTGAGGGTGAGCTCTCCGGTCATGCCCAGTTTTTTGCGCACCGGCTTCTGCTCAATCATCGAGAACAAAGCGGTGGCCATGGTAATGCCGGCGGAAGGGCCGTCTTTGGGAGTCGCTCCGGCGGGTACATGCAGATGGACAAAATGCCGGTCGAAGAAATCTTCTGCCATGCCGTAGTGTTTGAGGTGAGCCATGACAAAGGAATATGCAATTTCCGAACTCTCCACCATCACCTTGCCGAGCTGACCGGTCTGCTTGAACCCCTTGTTGTTGGTTTTTACCGCAGTGGCTTCAATCTGCAGGGTTGCCCCGCCCATGCTGGTCCACGCGAGTCCGGTTACCACGCCGGGCACGTTTTCAAACACCTCATCCTGGCTGAAGACCGGCTTGCCCAGATATTTTTCCAGATCATTTTTGTGCAGAATAATTTTGTCCTTGTGCTCATCGCAGAATGCCATGGCGGCCTTGCGCATGATCTTTTTGATGCGGTTTTCCAGGCCGCGCACCCCGGCTTCTCGCGCGTAGTCGTCCACTATCGCCTCCAGAGCATCCTTGCGGATGCTGACCTGCTTGCGGGTCAGGCCGTGGCTTTCGAGGGCTTTGGGGATCAGATAGCGTTTCGCTATCTCTATCTTTTCCGCCATGATATAGCCTGAGAGGCGGATAACCTCCATACGATCGAGTAGGGGGGCGGGTATGGTGTCGAGCTGATTCGCGGTGGCGATAAACAACACATTGGACAGATCGAAAGGCACATCCAGATAGTGATCGCGGAAGCTGTTGTTCTGCTCCGGGTCCAGTACCTCCAGGAGCGCAGAAGCAGGGTCGCCCTGGAATGAGGCCCCGATTTTATCAATTTCGTCCAGCATCAGGACCGGATTCGCACTCCCGGCCTGTTTGATCGCCTGGATGAACTTACCCGGCATGGCGCCGATATAGGTACGCCGATGCCCTTTTATCTCTGCTTCGTCGCGCATTCCGCCTAAGGAGAAGCGATAGAAGTTGCGTTTCAGGGCGTGGGCTACACTTTTGCCGATGGAGGTCTTACCCACTCCGGGAGGTCCTACGAGACACAGGATAGAACCGGAGATGTCACCTTTCATCTTGCCCACGGCGATAAATTCGAGGATGCGCTCCTTGACATCCTCGAGTCCGTAGTGATCCGCATCCAGCGCTTTACGCGCCTTGGCGACATTGTAGGAATCCCTGGTGTACTTACCCCACGGCAACACCGTGAGCCAGTCCACGTAATTGCGGCTGACATTGTACTCTGGTGAACTGGGCTCGATGAGCTGGAGTTTCTCCATTTCCTCGTCGACGGCCTTTTTGGCTTCGTCGTTGAGCTTCAGATTTTTAAGGCGTTCAGTGAACTTCTCGATCTCACTGGTTTTACCCTCTTTTTCCAGTCCGAGCTCTTTCTTGATGGCCTTGAGCTGTTCGCGCAGGAAAAATTCACGCTGCTGGGAGGAAACCTTTTTCTCGATCTGTTTGGAGATCTTACTCTGCAGGCGCGATACCTCCAGCTCCTTCTTTAACAGCATGAGCACCTGATCGATACGCTCATGCACATCGAAGGTTTCAAGTACCTGCTGAAGCTCCTGTCCGTCCGCCGAAGTGAGATTGGCGGCAAAGTCGGCAAGCTTCCCGGGGTCATCCATGCTGGAGCGCCCCAGAAACATCTTGATCTCTTCAGAATAGAGCGGATTGATCTGCACCAGTTCCTTGAGAGTGGTGATGATCGCCATGGAATACGCCTTGAGCTCTTCGCGTTGGGCATCTTCCGGGGCTTTGAGGTATTCTACGCTGCCGACGAGACCGTCCTCGGTTTCGTGTAATTTCCTGATGGTGAAGCGCTCGAGGCAGTTGACCAGAACCTGGATATTCTCCTCTTCACTCTTCAGGATTTTGACAATTTTACCCACTACTCCGATTTTATGGAGATTGTCCGGCTCATCCTTGCCTTCGATATTGCGCACCAGCACCATACCTATGGTATGACTGGAGCTGTCGGCGGCTTTTTTGATGATATCCACCTTTTCCTTTCCGCTGATACTCATGGGGATGAGAATATTGGGAAAGGCAGGGCGCGGACGCAGAGGTATAATGGGGATCTGTTCCGGGAGAACATCGGAAGCGGGGAGAAACCCCTCACTTATTTCTCCGATATCTTCGAGATCCTCTTCAAGCTCATCCTGATCATCGAACATGTTCTCGTCATCTGTGTTGTCGAATTCATCACTCATAAACAGCAATCCCTTTCAAGGTAATGTTAACTATCTGATTTCCAGACAGTAATCACTGCTATGCGCCATGTCAACCATCGCTGCGCATTTAGATCCCATGGGGGTTGCCCGCGGTGTCAGGGTCAGCGCAGATAGGGGCTTTCGAGAGGGCCGCCAAGGCGAAGAAGATAGCCGTCGGCGTTTTTACGTATCCCTGCCATACCCAGAAGTTCTTCGAGCTGAGCATGCTCTGCGGGGATGTTGCCGATGCGGATCCGGATGTTGAGTCGGGCACTGGGGGTGAGGCGTGGCGGAGAGATGGAACCACTGCCGGAGATGTCGAAATCGCCGCGCGGGTTGCGGAGTTCAACCTGCAGACGGCGTTCATGGGTGCGCAGCGTGAACTCAAGGTTAGCCAAGTCGAGTCGTGCGCCTCCGAGGCCTACCTTGTCGAGCCCGTAAATACGCAATTCGCTGATGCGGATATCACCATGGCGCGGCGTGATGGCATCGG
>JBNGCY010000002.1:13110-57175 GCA_049975505.1 Desulfuromonadaceae bacterium
TAAATACGCAATTCGCTGATGCGGATATCACCATGGCGCGGCGTGATGGCATCGGCGATGTCGGCCTGGAGGTGGGCATGCTCAAGCTGTGCTTCAATTCTGATGGAGTTGAAGCCGGGGATGATGCCACTAAGGTGCATTCCTTCCGCTTCGAGTTCTCCTGCCTTGCTGGTGAACAGAGCCCGGAACACGCCGTCAAAAACCCTGCCTTCGGCCTTCAGACCCGGCTGCAGTTGCAGGAAGGATCCCCATGCGGGGGCGAGTCTGAGTTCTTCCACTTTTACGGGAAATTGCGGGATATCCGCTTCAACACACCTGATTTTCAGGGTAAAGGGGAAGCTGCGTTCAAGCTGGTGCACTCTGACCCTGAATGGTACTTGTGCGGCGAGTTCGGCATTGAGGCGACGTTCCAGACTTGCATCGGGAAACATGAACCAGAGACCTGTTCCGAAAGTGATTGCACCTAAGATGATAAACCCCAGGATATAAGTGAATCGGGCTCGCATGGAAATTTCGTTGTGGGTTGAATGTCCAGCCATAGTTCAGCCTCTGCCGAAGGTCGAAATGGTTAAAGAGGCGTCAAGCAGGGACTTGTTCTCAAAACGCACTTTGAGGTCAAGGCTTTTTATACGCAGCGGCCGCTTGGATTGTTCCAGCCGCTGGAGTAGATCCACTATCTGACGCAGGGTTATGCGTTCTATTTTTACTTCCAGCCCCTCTTCTACAAGGTCACCGTGACGCACCGGCGCTATCGGGCGCATGGAGTTGAGTTTGTCCCGCCCGGCGACCTGTTGTACCTGGTTTTCCACAAAACTGAACAGACCGGAAACATCCTGATCACTGCTGCTGATGCGTTTTATCTGCCGCGCCAGGGAAGTATATTCCTGCTCCATCGCTTTAACCTGTTCCAGTTGGCGCTGTCCGGCATTTATTTTACGCTCAAGAAGCTCTATCCTGGATGTATAGGGAGCAACCAGGGCCACATAGATGAGGGCGACGATACAGAAAGCCGCACCGATACCCAGAATAATTTTTTCACGCGTAGAAAGGTTTCTCATTGTTGTTCCCCTCCGGCGGGAGAGATGTCTATCTGTATTCTGAAGCTCACTTTATTGCCATCAATCCCCATTTTAGCGTCAAAAATACGTACTGAGGTGAACAACGCAGACTGGCGCAGACGTTCACCCAGACGGTTTACACTGTCGAAGTCGGTGGTTTCGCCGCTGATGTCAAGTGAATCATCCGCATAACTGAAGCGCTTGATGTCGAGGGTTATATCTTCCGGAGCCAGGCGCGATACTTCCCGCAGGGCGGCCAGAGAAGAGGCGGACTCCCCTACGCCCAGAAGTGCGGCACGCTGTTTATGCTGTTCCAGCTCGGCCTGCAACTGACGCGGGATGTCCACGATTACGTTGGTATCCGGCAGAATTTCGCGAAAAATGCGTGTCATCTGCTCTTTGTAGACTTCCACTTGCCGGAGTTTGTCCTGATAGGTGATGAAAGCGGTACTACCGGCTGTGAATGCGCTGAGGAGCAGAAGAACCGCACCGGCATACAGATGTTTTTTTATCGAGCTCCAGCCCCCCTTGAGGGTGAATTTCCCCTGACGCAGATTAAGGGTGCGGTCTTCACGTGCCATGGCCAGGGCACATACCGGAAGAAACTCCGCCGCAGGAGGATGGTTGTCCAATGTCAGGGGAATTTGCCTCAGGACGTGCCCCAGGTTTTGCAACTTTTCCTGCAGATCTGAAGTAATGTGTTCGCCCATGAGCAGAAGGGGTTGGGCGCTGCTGTTGCTGCTGCGCCACAGAAGGGATGCCTCCTGATCTATGCGCCGGGACAGAGCGTCTGTGTCTGCAGGTATGCCGCGGCAGTTTTTGTATGTGCCGATGTTCCCATCGGTAATGGAACAAAGTACGAACTGATCGGCGTGTACTTTTACCAGAAGAATATTCTCCTCCCAGTGCAGAACTCCACTGGCTTCGGCAAAGGGACTCAAGCCTAGAAGTTGCAGGGGGATATGTGCATCGTCGAGTGGATCGAGGATCCGGGCGATATGTTCCTCCGGAACCGCGACGCTGATACAGTTGAAACCGCTGTCAGCCGGAGTTGCCGGGGTGGAGGCCACGATATGCGCGCTGATATCCGCGGGTACGCGCGATTCGAGCTCGATACGCGCTGCCGCATCTATTTTGTTTTTATCTTTAAAGGGAAAATTGAGGGTGCGGACAAAACATCTGTGCCATGCCAATGCGGTGCAGAAGTGATCACTGAAACGTGGCGGCTGATCAAGCATCTCCAGCAGGGTGGCGCCGATATCACTTTCCGGGGAGATTTCGCGCTTCAGCAGGGCAATAATCTGGGGCGGGCTTTTTTTCCCGTCCAGAATGGCCATGCGGATGCAGCTGGGGGTGATTTCAAACCCGACTTTGCGTTGTGTCATAGTGGTTAACCCGGTGTGTTTGAGGTGTTTGTATAGAGCAAACAGTCACAGTAAACGTCTGTATCCATAAACTGCACAGTAGTAGTTTGACAGCGTGCTATAAAATACGCAGGAACAGCAGTCCGCCCGATGATTTCTCCAGGGTTGCAACAATTCTTCTGGGGCTGGAGCCTACATGCGCCGTAGTTCGAATCGTGTAAATATCGGCTTTAACTTTGAGGCTGGTATTTATGGCCCAGTAGAAGTCCTCCCAACGGGGGAGGAGCTTCAATTCCTCCAGAGAGCGATACGGGCGGTCGCGGCATTGTTCTGCTATCAGGGCCGCAGTATCCGGATCCATCTCCGCTGCCAGGGCGTACAGCACTTCCGGGGTGGCGGAGTTGAGATGGATTTTGTCGGAACCGTATACGCTTACATGCGGATGCAGAGTGTTTATCTCTTCCGGAGTGAAACCGGCAATTACCCTGAGTTCATCCAGCGTATCGAGTGGGGCATTCTTGCACTCGATGTTGCCAGGTTGTGCAGCATAATACCCCGCCTCGGCCCCAGCGGGGCGCGGATCATCGTCCTTGTCGATCCAGTCGATAAGGGCGTCCACATGGGCCTGTGGATCCGGGATTTCGAGGATTTCAAACAGGCGTTCACAGCGATCCACAATTACTGCATCAGGGTTGCCGCTTTCGCCAACCAGGGTGTTCAGATTTATTTTTCCATCTTCTGCTTCAATCTCTATACTGATGGTGCCGATATCCCCGACCGGATAATTGGGTATCCCCTGTGCCCAGGCCTCGGTAGCGCCATCGTATTCGTTGGTGTCGCGGTTGAGCAGGTGACGCCCGACCTCTATCCCGCCCCGGGCTATATAATCGGCCCGGGTCTGATCGCGAAAGGTCTCCACCAGACGCAGATCAACATAGGAGTTGAACGCCATCTCCCCTACCAGCGCCGAGAGCAGCGCAGTAAGAGCGAGTACGAGCAGAAGCGCCATTCCATCCTGTTGCTGTAGTCTGTGCATTACACCTGCCCGGCCATGAGGATGTCAAAAGCGGTTACACATTCCACCCTATGGTCCTCACATTCGAGAACCATGCGCAGCTCCACGGTTTGCGGCAGGGAGTTGCGTGTGTTGCTGTCCCACGAGTCTTCCCATGCGGTGCCTTCACGAAAGCGCCATTGCAGTTCGACAATCTTCGAACTCATGCGCCGCCATTTTGGTTCACCCTCCACGGCGTACAGGGGCATGCTGTGGCGCTGCAGGCGCAGGGTTTCACTATCGTCCAGGGGTTCGATGCGATAGCTTACCTGCTGAAGGGCTAACTCTCCATCCGCCTGAGGGACCGAGGTTGAGGTGAAGGTCAGAAAACCGTTTTCCCCGCTGCGAAATTCCGCATCCGGATTATTATCAGGGAGCACTGCTGAGCCGAGTTCCTGCTGCAGGCGGTTTACAATGCTGCGCGCATGGTGGTAGCAGGTGGCGCGTGCGCGTACTTCGCGTTCAGCGCTGCTGACACGGCTGAAGATGCCATATACACTGCTTAAAACCAGGCTGGCGATGGTGACTGCCACCAGGATCTCAATAAGGGTGAAACCATGGGTATTTATGCCGCTGCCGCCAGCCTTTCTCTTTGTTTTGTCCTGGCTTCGAAGGTTTCTGGAGTCAGGGTTCATTTCAGTTGAGGGTGAACGAATCAATTACGACCTCTTCATTCTGCTCGATATCACCCCAGCGCACACTTACGCGCACCTGTTCCACACCGTCAAGCGGGGTAGGCAGATATTCCACCTCCCACGCATACAGGGAGTAGGGTTCTTCGTAGGTGCCGGAGCGCTCTGAATCATCTGTGAGGCTCCTGATGCGTGCCTGGGCTTCAAGCTCACTCATTTTGTGTTTGGCGAGCATTGTGGCCGTGGTGATATGTTCAGTGCGCCTTTGACTGTGAATACACTGATTTGCAAGGCTCAGGCATGCCACAAAGGCGGTGCCCATAACGACCACCGCGATCATCACTTCCAGCAGGGTAAAACCATTCCGATCCAGCAGGGGAGAACGGGATCTAGCCCTCAAAATCATGATAACCCTCTTCGATCTCGGCAAGTCCACTCAGCGGGAGCAAGTGAATACTTAAGTTTTTAACTTTGGATCCGGAACCGCTTTGCAGATGGATGGTGGTCGCCGGCATCCATCCCTGTGGATGGATGACGATGGTCGCGGTACCATCGCTTATTTTGCCCAGTTCTTCACTCCAGATGTCACGAATGTGTACATCATTGTCCAATTCGAAGGTGCTGCGTTTGTTTTCAATTCCGCGCCATTCCCCGGCTCCATCCACATACTCCAGGATAAAGCGACCGTTTTCCAGCTCGCAGCGTATCCGGTGCTGAACCCCGCTGATGGCGGCTTCATTGTACAGATGCCGCGCCGCAGTGGAGATCTTGCGTGCATCAGCATGCAGCGCAGAATCAGAACCTGAATAAAACAGGGGGATGCTCAGGGTGGCAAAGAGTCCGAGGAGAAACACCACCATGCCGAGTTCCACCAGAGTAAATCCGCGGGCGTTATTCAATCTCCCAGCTCTTGATATCCGCATCATTGCCTTCGCCGCCCGATTCTCCATCCGCGCCGTAGGAGATCAGGTCGTAGTCGCCATTAATACCGGGAGAGAGATAGACGTAGTCATTATTCCAGGGATCCTTGGGGATTTTATCCAGATATCCGCCTTCGCGATATTTAGGTGGGATACGCCCCTTTTCCGGTTTTTCCACCAGGGCTTCGAGCCCCTGACTGGTTTCGGGGAACATGCCGTTATCCAGTTTATACAGCGCCAGCGCCTCTTCAAGGCTTTTTATCTGCATAATGGCTTTGGTGCGCCGGGCTTCCTCGGGGCGATCAAGCAGCCTTGGAACCACCAGCCCGGCGAGAATTCCGAGAATAACCACAACCACCATAACTTCAATCAGGGTGAATCCGCTCTGGGTAGCGAATCGCGTTGGCGAACGTTTCATGTTTTGCTCCTGTCTGTTATTTATCAACAATTTATCCCGTTTTGTGTATCTGCGTTGAACTGATATTCATCCCAGACCCTGGCTCGCCTGGAAAATGGGAAGCAGTACTGCAAGGACGATAAATCCGATTACCGACCCCATGACCAGAATCATCACCGGCTCAAGTAAAGAGAGCAGCCCGCCCAGAGTTATTTCTATCTCACGCTCCTGATTGTCCGCAACCTTGAGGAGCATGCTGTCGAGATTGCCGCTGCGCTCTCCGATAGCGGTCATCTGCGCCATCAAGGGAGGGAACAGGGCTGCGCTGCGGATCTGCTGTGCCAGACTTGCTCCTTCGCGCACCGCTTTGGTGTTTTTTATTACACTTTCATACAGACAGCGGTTCTGTAACAGACTGCTGCTGATTTCGAGCGCCTGCAACAGGGGCACACCGCTCTGCAGGAGCGTGCCCAGGGTGCGGCTGAAACGTGCAGTGGCAATAGTGCGCAGGATGGTTCCGATAAAGGGCAGACGCAGGATGGTGCGATCGAGCTTGAGGCGCCCTGGTGGAGTGGCGCGATAGCGCCCCAGCGCAATCAGACTGGCTACCAGGGCAATGATAATGATCCAGCCATAGTTACTCAGCAGGTTACTTGCGCCGATTAAAAATCTGGTGGGACCCGGAAGGGTCTGATCCATGTCGGTAAGCATACGGGTGACCTTGGGCACCACAAAGGTAACCAGAAACAGCAGAACCCCGCTGCCAACAACAGCCATCAGCGCCGGATATGCAAGGGCAGCGCGGGTTTTGGATTTCAGTCGAGCCTGTTCTTCAAGAAAATCGGCAAGACGCAGCAGCACCTTGTCAAGGGAGCCGCTACTTTCCCCTACCTGCACCATGTGGCGATACATCTGCGGAAATGTCCTGCCGTGTTCATCCATCGCCTTGTGGAGGGATCTCCCCTGCAGAACCGAGTCACGAATCTGGCCGAACAGGCGGCGGTGGGCGTTTTTTTCGCTTTGATCCACCAGATAGGCGAGAGCTTCATCCAGAGGGACCCCGGCTTCGAGCAGAGTGGCGAGTAGACGGGTGCTGGTCGCGAGTTCGCCGGTTCCCAGGCGGATCGAAGTGCGGGGGAGAAAATTGCGCAGACGTGATTGAGTAATTCTGCGTTTCTGTTCAGAAATACTGCTGACATATATTTTCTGCTGGCGCAGCTTCTCCAGTGCCGCCCGTTTGCCGCCTGCTTCCACGGTTCCCCTGGTGGTTTTGCCTTTCTGATCAAAGCCGGTATAGTCAAACAGAGGCACTCTAATTTTCCTCCTGGGTTACCCGGATTACTTCTTCTAGGGTGGTGATTCCCTGGCGTGCCAGTTCCAGTCCGGCACTGCGCAGAGGTATCATCCCGTGCTCAATCGCCATGGAGCGGATACTCCCCGCATCGGCATTGGCGAGAATCGCGGCGCGGATCTTTTCGTTGATACTCAGAAGTTCATATACCCCGGTACGTCCGCGATAGCCGATGTCCATACATTTTTCGCACCCCCGTCCGCGGTAGAAGGTGTCACCCCGCCCGGGATCGATGTTGAGACGATCAAGGATGCTGCTCTCCGGGGTATAGGTTTCGCGGCAGTGAGGGCATATGGTGCGCACCAGGCGCTGTGCCAGAATTCCCACCACCGATGAGGCCGCCAGGAATGGCTCCACTCCCATTTCGACCAGGCGGGTCAGGCCGCCGGCAGCATCATTGGTATGCAGGGTCGAAAACACCATGTGTCCGGTCAGAGCGGATTGAATTGCAATTTCCGCTGTTTCCTGGTCGCGGATCTCGCCCACCATAATCACGTCCGGGTCCTGGCGCAGAATGGAGCGCAGCCCGTTGGCAAAGGTTAGATCGATCTTGGCGTTGACCTGGATCTGTCCCACACCGCTGAGCTGGTATTCGATGGGATCTTCCACCGTGATGATGTTTTTCTGTTTTCGATCCAGGCGGCTCAAGGCTGCATACAGGGTCGTGGTCTTACCGCTACCCGTGGGGCCGGTAACCAGAAATACCCCGTGGGTCGAGGCAATCATCTTTTCCATGCGGCGCAGCAGATCATCCTTCATGCCGATATCTTCTAGGGCAAGGACGCTGCTGCTTTTATCCAGCAGGCGCAGCACCAGTCTCTCTCCGAAGGCTGTGGGAAGAGAAGACACCCTGACATCGATATCCTTGGCGGCAATGCGCACGCGAAAGCGTCCATCCTGAGGCAGGCGTTTTTCCGCGATATTGAGCCCCGCCATAATTTTGATACGCGAGTTGATGCTGGCAGCCGCGTTCTGGGGCGGACGCAGCACCTCATACAGAATCCCGTCGATGCGATAGCGCACCACGAGCTCGTTTTCGAACGGTTCAATGTGAATATCACTGGCGCGCTCTTTGTATGCCTGGGTAATGAGACTGTTGACAAAGCGGATTACCGGAGCTTCGTCACTGCTGTCAAGCAGATCGTCTGGTTCCAGGCTTGGGGCATGACCATCCTGACTGTCGTCCATGTCAGCCACCATCTCTGAAGCCCCGCCTGCATGGATTTCGTAACTGCGGTTGATAAGCCCGAGCACCGAATCCGCCGGAGCAAGGTGCAGTTGCAGGGGGGCATCAAGCATGGATTCCAGGTCATTGAACGCCGTAGTGGCATACGGATCCGCAACAACCACGCGCAGGACCTCATCATCCCATTCCAGCGGCATGATTGCATGTTCTTTTGCATAATTGAGCGGCAGCAGCTCCAGCAGTGTATTGTCGCTTACCGCTTCAGGCAGTTGCGACGCAATGGGGATGCCCGATTGCCGGGACAGAGCGCTGCACAGCTGGGTCGGTGTTATGGCGCGCCGCGCTATCAGAATCTGTCCCAGAAGCTGGTAGCGTTCCGCCTGTTGTACCAGCGCCGCATCGAGCTCTTCGGGGGAGATGCTTTCCTGCTCAAGCAGAATCTCGCCAAGGCGATCTACGCTATCCATGTCAATTCAGCTCCAGCACACCGGGTTCGTGCCCCATCTCTACACGCAGCTCATCAAACTCGGTGCGGTTGCCTTCGGTGATTTTATTTATCTCATCTGCAGATTCAATGATGCGCGGAGTTATAAAGATCAGCAGATTGGTTTTTTTGTCTTCTACAGAAGAGGTGCGGAACAGATACCCGAGCAGGGGGATGTCGCCCAGGAGGGGCACCTTGGTTTCGGTACGCTGACGATCGGTAGAGATCAGCCCGCCGAGGACGATGCTCTGGCCGTTACGCGCGAGCACCGTGTTTGTGAGCTTGCGTGTGGTAAAGGTGGGGCCGACCTGATCCACATCGCCAACGGTGTTGGTGTTGTCAATGGCCGTGGTCTCCTGATAGATGTTCAGGCGCACCTGGTTGCCATCGGTGATCTGTGGAGTCATACGCAGGGTCAGGGCCACATCTTTGCGCTCTACCGAAACGCTCTGCGCCAGGGCGTTGCTGCCTGAATCGGTCAGGCGTGAGGTGATGATGGGGACATTACTCCCCACTACAATCTCGGCTTCTTCATTGTCTGAGGTAAGCAGGCGGGGAGCGGACAGGATGTTGACATCGCTGTTGGTTTTGGAGAGTTTCAGCAGCGCACTGAAGGCCGGGATGTTGACGGTATCCCCATTTTCATTCACATAACTGATTATCTTGCTGAAACCGCCGGCGAGAATCCCCTGCACCGAGCTGCTCAACAGGTTTGAGCTGATATTGCCATCCATGTTGGTTCGTCCCCCGATAATCCCTTCATCACCGACTTCAAATCCTCCCTGGAGGCCGATGCCCAGATCCTCGGTCGCGCCCATGGAGAGCTCCATGATCAGGGCCTCTACGTACACCTGCCGCCGCTGAACATCCAGCTTGCGGATGATATCTTCAATAGAGCGGTAGTCTTCCGCAGTAGCATTGACAATCAGGGAATTGGTGGGTTTGTCCGGAGAGATGGTTACCTCCCCGGCGAAGGCGGACTTGGCCACCTGAGGAGTCGCGCCTTTGTCATCTCCTTTTTTCGCTCCGGTGAGCATGGTGTTCAGGGTTTCGCTCAGGTTTACGGCATCCGCATTTTTCAGCGGATACAGATGGATGCGGGAGTGATCGCGGGTCGGTTCCTGATCGAGCTCTTTGATGAGGTTGGTGATGACGGCGAGTTCCTCGTCCGTAACCGCGGCGATGAGTTTGTTGGTCCGCTCATAGGCGATGATCTTGCTTTCGGCGGCGCTGGAGCTGGTGGTGACTTTACGGTCGCGCCGGATACGCGCTGCATTGGGGTCGCCACCCTGCAGCAGGTCGTTGCATATCTTCGCGGTCTCCTGTGCGTCGGCGTACCTGAGTTCAATCACCTGCATCTCCTGCAATTCCCCCGGCTGATCGAGCTCGCGCAGAATGGAGACAAAACGTTCTATGTTTGAAGCGTTGTCAGTGATTATGAGCTTGTTTGAAGGTTCGTAGACCACGATATTCCCGGTCTGAGCCATGAGAGGACTGATAATGGAGCTTGCCACATCCGCAGCATCAATATGTTCCAGGGTCAGCATGCGGGTGACGAACTGGTCGCTGCTGATAGGATCCAGGGTTGTGGGCAGGCTGTTGACCCGGGCATCCTTGACTTCAATAATTTTATTGGTGCTACCAGAAGGAACCACGGTGTAGCCCTTGATATTCAAAACTGTAAGAAAAAGCCGGTATGCTTCGTCTTTGCTCATGGGCTGAGAGGAGATGATGGTGGCCTTGCCCCGCACGGTCTGATCGTAGACAAAGTTTTCCCCCGTGAGCTCACTGATGGTCTGGATGAAGTCAGAGAGCTCAATATCCTTGAAATCCAGGGTGATGGCTTCCTCTGATGCTGCCAGCGCACTGGATCCGTGATTCCAGAAACCGGGTATGAACAGAGTCAGGGCCAGAATGGCGGCCGCTGTAAAACGGGTGATTGGACTAGTTGACACCGTTGATCTCCTTTATTTATCTGATTTCGTATTGGAACGTCATCGGGGAATCGTTGCGTTCAATACTCAGGTCTATGCTTTTGCTTTCACGCAGCTGCTGAAAAACCTGCAGCCCTTTTTCCGGGCTGTCCAGGGTTATACCATTCACCTGTTTGATCACGTCGCCACGTTTCAGCCCCATTTCGGTGAGCAGGGTTCCGGGCTGAATATACTTGACCGCAAAACCCTGAGTCCGCCCCTGTGTCACCACCGGCTCTACCCGGGCCTGACGCATTACCGTGGCAATGTTGGAGCGGATCTGATCCGCGCGTTCTGAGCTGATCCGCCAGCTGGTGTCATTGATCTGGTTAATGCCTTTGCCCCCCGTGCTCTGTGGGGTATCGGCTGCATTTGATGTAGAAGAGGTGCTTGAGCCGGCGTCGGCCACGGACTCGTCCAGTCTCAGAATGGAGACCGAGGAGTCGGAGTTTTCAATATAGACGCGCAGACGTTCGATCTTCACTACTCTGGCGTTGTCGGCGACAGGATCGCCGACGTGGTAAAAATCAATCTCTCCACCGCTCTTTATCACCGCGAGAGCTTCAGATCCCCCTGCGATGGTCCCGATAAGTTTGAGATCCTTAGCTTCTCTGACCTCGCGTCCGGCAAGATCGGTTTCGGAGAGAACCTCTGTACTGTGTGGTTGTGGCGCCGTAGTTGAGAATTGCCCTGAATCGGGAGCTGAAGCGCGGGGGGTGTCCGCAGAGGGAATATAGTCTGAATTGAATATATTGCGCTGCAGAATAACCTTGTTGTCCGGGGGAAGCGTGGCATCGGATACGGCACTCTGTGTCTTGGCGCTCCGGGTTATGTCAACACCGGAATCCAGATACAGCGCCGTGATGCTGCTGAACGCCCAGGCGAGAGACAGACCAAGCAAAATACTCAGCAGGGCATAATAAACGGGGATGATGCGATGCAGATAGGCAAACATTCCAGCTCCGTAGAAGGCGGCGTTTTTCTGTAAGAACACTCATTCTAGCAGAAAGAGGGTTGATGTTTAATGGTTATTTTGTCGAACTCTTGATCACCTGTTGTTTTTGAGACAGGTAAGACTTTACCCATGAACGTTAGTTGGTCTGATCTTTATTTAAGGTTGATGGCGTTGCAAAAATCTATCAACTGCGGCGCCATTACAGAGCCAGGCGTAATTGTCTTGCTGCTTCGCCGTACGTATAATGAGACGTTGCATGCAACGTCTCTACAGAGACAATCACGCGCCTTGCATTCGGAACTTTTTGCTTAGCCATCTAACTTGATACTTTTTGCGAAAACATCAAGGTCAGGTCGTTTTGTGGTTTAAGGTCGTGCAGACAGAGGGCAACTCCTGTTGCAGGCAACCATGATATGGTTTGTCATGCCTCGGCCGAGGGCAATGTTGCTCCCTTTTACTGAAATAACCATGGGACCGCGCCCGCATGAGACAATGCGGATCTCTTCACCGGGTATCAATCCCATGGCCTGCAGGCGTTTGCGCAGGTTGGGACAGCCGATGAAGCCCTGGACATAGACCACTTCGCCACATTTGCACTTAGATAGAGGACACATCGTTTATTTATCGCAACTCACTAACTGTAAATAAAAGAAAGCCAGCGTGCACACTCCGACATATGATATTCGGCACATCGCAAGCGGGGTTGATTCGCAGCAGCGTCGCAACTGATGGGTTTTTGCGGCGCTATCATAATCTGCGTGTAGCTATTCACCATCACTTCCGGTGGGGCCTTGTGGTACCCATGGAAAGGGCGTCTGTCACCACGGACGGCCCCAATCCCAAACAGTCGTGTCCCTTGGAATGGGTGCCATAAGGCCATACTGAACAATTACATCTGCGTAAGTGTAGAGAGGTGAATGGCGAGCGTCAAGATGATATTCCACTCTTCCCGTTTCTGGAGTTGGCTCTGGATTTTGTAAAGGAATTCCACAGATTTTTACTTCCGAGTGTCCCCAGGTACACGATTCCGCTCAATACCGCCGTAGTTGCTCCGGCAGGCAGATCCCAGGTGAATGAAATTCCCACCCCGACGCTGCTGATGATCCCTCCCAACACGGTTGCCCCCAGCATCATTACAGCAAGGGAAGTGGAATAAAGACGCGCACTTGCTGCAGGGAGGGTCAGCATTGCTATTACCAGAATCAGCCCCACAATCTGAATCAGGATAACCACAGTGAGGGCGACCATGCACAGCAGCAGGGTGTGGATCGCCTTTACCGGAACGCCGCGGATGGTGGCAAATTCAGAGTCAAAACAAACCAGAACCAGTTGACGGTAGAAAATGAATGTTATTCCGAGAATGGCAAAGTCAAGCGCGGCTATGAAGTACAGATCCTGACGCGAAATCATGAGAACATTGCCGAACAGGTAACTCATCAGATCCACGTTGTAGCCCGGTGTTCTCGCGATAAACAGAACCCCGGTCGCCATCCCTACGGCCCACAGGGCGCTGATGATGGTGTCTTCCTGTTCTGAGGCGCGAATGCTGACCTCGCTGATGATGAATGCGGCCACCAAAGCGCTGATCAGTGCTCCGCCCATGGGGGGGTGTCCCAGGTAGTAGGCGATGCCCATCCCGCCGAGGACCGCATGTGCGATTCCCCCGGCCATGTAGCCGATGCGGCGCACTACCACAAATGCTCCTGCAATACCGCAGGCCACGCTGGCGAGCAGACCGCCGAGCAGAGCGTGTACAAGAAAATCGTAGTTGCCAAGGGCGCTGAAGAAGCTCATGGACGCTCTCCGGAACCGAGGTCGGTATGGTGTTCAACGCGTGAAAGTGGCATCCCGTAGATCTCCTGGAGGAGGTCGTTTTCAACCGGAGAGGTGGAGTGGCACACCAGGGTGTGGTTAAGACATGCAACTCTGGTTACGCAGCGGGTTATAAATCCGATATCATGAGATATCAGGACGATGCTCATCTCGTCGTGGAGGCGGTGGAGCAGTCCGAAAATATTTTCACCGTGATAGGGGTCGATATTCGCGGTCGGTTCATCGAGCAGCAGCAGTTCAGGTTCGCATGCCAGTGCACGCGCAATGAGAACGCGCTGGCGTTGCCCCCCGGAGAGGGCGGTCATGGGGTGGTCCTGCAGATTAAGGATATCGGTGCGTTCCATCGCTTCCGTGGTTTTCAACCGATCAGTATGGGTGTAGAACAGCTGATGTCTGCGGGTGCCGAAACGCCCCTGCATCACGGTGTCGCGCACTTTGATGGGAAAGCGGCTGTCGAATGTGGCGAACTGGGGCACATACCCCAGGCGGGGGCGTGCCGCGGCGGGTGTTTGTCCCAGAACGCGGATGGTGCCTGTATCCGGTTCAAGCAGGCCGAGAATCAGTTTCAGCAGGGTGCTCTTGCCACCGCCGTTAGGACCCACAATGCCGAGAAACTCATCTCTGTGCAGGGTGAGGTTGATATTCTTGAGTACTTGAGCCTGAGGATAGGAAAAGCACACATCGCGGATTTCGATACTTGGAGCACTCATGGAGAGAGGCTCCGCGCCAGAGTACGTGCAGTCTGACGCAATGATTCCGCCAGATCGGCAGCAAGGGGATCCAGCGTTTCTATGTGCGCCCCGGTCTGGGCCGCAATGGTCTGCGCAGCCTTGGTGCTGAACTGCTCCTGAACAAAAATCACCTTTATCTGTTTGCGGCGTGCTTCTTCAAGCATCCGCGCCAGATGAGCTCCGCTGGGTTCTTTGCCATCCTTTTCCAGGGCAATCTGTTTCAGATTGTAGCGTGCGGCGAAATACCCCCAGGAGGGATGGAAGACCATAAACGTGCGCTGCTGCAGAGGCTCCAGAATGTCTGATATTTCCTGGTGGAGTTGCTCCAGTTCAGTGCGGAGCAGTTGCAGGCGGTCGGCATAGAACTGATGGCGTTGCGGGTCCTGCTGCTGAAGTGTCGCGGCCATATTTTCCGCCATGCTGATGCAGCGTAGCGGGTCGAGCCAGATGTGGGGATCAATTCGTCCATGCTGATGGGCATTTTCACCGTTGTGCTCCCGATGCTCAAGTTCGAAGCGTTCGATCCCCGCAAGGGTGTCCGCAATTACCAGATCTGGAGCGTGCTGGCGCAGACGCGGTAGCCATATGTGTTCAAATGGTACTCCGATGGGGAACATGATGTCCGCACTCACGATCTCCTGCATCTGGCGTGGAGATGGATCCCAGGTTGTGGGATTCTGCCCCGGACGTATTACAACGATGACTGTGCTGTTTTCGCTTTTGAGTTTATTCAGCAGATACGCCTGCGGCTCGACGCTGGCCACCAGCTTCAGCCCAGGGCTATCGCTTTCTGCCTTGCTCTCCTTTGTGGGGAACAGCAGGGTTAAACATACAACAGCAATAAAACATGATATAATCAGCCTTTTATGCATGTGGAGTTCTGCAGGCGCATTCCCGGGGCATGAGCGGTATAATCCTGCCGGGTTTGATTTAGGGTTGGCAAAGGGGGAAATAGAATGTAGGTTCATGGCGGGTATATTCAATTCATTTCACCATTTCACACCAGTTATAGGGAAAGGATTAATCAGTCATGCTGAAACACTTCAGTGTAGTGGGAGCAATAGTATTACTCTTGCTGGGCGGATGCAAGGAAACACCACCAGGAGACACTTCAACCACAGGCGGCGATGTAAAACTTGAAACTCAGGAACAGAAAGTGAGCTATGCTGTAGGGCTGGATATAGGCAGCAGCTTTGCGCAAAATGATGCCACCCTGGATCTGAATACTCTGCTTGCAGGGGTAAAAGATGGTCAGTCCGGGAGAGAGCCGCGTCTGAGTGAGGAGGCTATCAGAGAAACCATTATGACCTTCCAGAAGCAGATGCAGCGGAAACAGCAGGAGGAGATGGAAAAGCTGCGGGGTGAGCAAAAGTCTGCCTCGGAAGCGTTTTTGGCTGAATTCGCCCAGAAGCCCGACGTGGTTACCCTCGATAGCGGGTTGATGTATGTGGTGGAGAAAGAAGGTGACGGTGCCAGTCCGGCGAGCAGCGATATTGTCAAGGTCCACTATCGTGGCACCACTGTGGATGGTAAAGAGTTTGACAGCTCCTATGAGCGCGGCGAGCCGGTTGAGTTCCAGGTTGATCGGGTAATTCCCGGCTGGACTGAAGCGCTGCAGCTGATGCAGGAAGGGGACAAGTGGCAGCTTGCGATACCCGCGGACCTGGCTTACGGCTCACAGGGACGCGGAGGCATTATTCCTCCCGAGGCCGCGTTGATTTTTGATGTGGAACTCCTGGAGGTGACCCCTGCTTCTGAGGGCGCAAAAACGGAGCATGAAGAAAAGTAAAATTCAGAAAAAATCTATGTGAGTTTTCCAGAATCGCAGGAATGAAACATAAAAAGGCCCCGTGAGGAAGCAACTTCCCACGGGGCCTTGAATATTTCCAGATATGTTTTGCCGTTGGACTATGCCAAGGTGTCGAGCAGACTGCCCTGCATGGTGTTTATCGTGCCGACAGTCTGCAGATTGGCTTTGTAGGTCTGGGTGGTCTGCTGGCTTTCAAGCATTTCCGTGGCGATGTCAGTGCGGGACGGCTGTCTCACCTCTTTGGATTGATCCGCCACATCCTGGGGTGCAGGAGTGTCGACTTTGGCATTTACGCCACCTTGAACTCCCTCCTGAGAAATCACGCGGCTTGGCTCGAATCCGCCGGTGTTGCTGTTGGCTACATTGTTTGCGGTTACCTCCTGACGGGTACCTTGTACCTGCAGGGCGGATACGGCACTGTTTACTGCGCTGATCATAAATCACCTCCCCATCTTATTTTTTCATTCGATAGCATTAAAATATGAAATTACCGACATAAAATCAAGAGCAGGGTGATTATTTCTCTTTTATATACATTGAGGCTCTTGAAAAGTCGTCATCCTCGTGAAAATGGGGGTCCAGTTTTTGAGTCAGGCCCGAGATCTTCTGGATTCCCGCCTACGCGGGAATGACGGGCACTGAGTTTTCAGCTTTTTGCAAGAGGCTCCAATTTAAAAGCGTTTTGTGGTAGGGCTGGTGGTCCAGGGTAGCGCAAGGCTGAGGAAGGGCTGGGTTGGGCAAAAAAGAGCAGGCTATGCGGCTGATGAGCCGTATTGCCTGCTCTTGTGTGACTGAGATTTCAGGGTGCTGCAGGTGCTTATTTTACGTGGCACTCTTTGCAGCCGGTGGGACCCTGTTCTTTAGCTTTGTGGCACTCTTTGCAGTTTTTGTGATAGGCATCTTTGGCGGACATGGCTTTTTCGCCATCGTGGCACTCTTTGCATGCTTTCATGCCGGCATGGTGGCATTCTTTGCAGCCCATGCCTTTGTGCAGGTCATGGTCAAAGGTCACATTGCCCATCTTGGTTTCGTAGGTGTAGACCTTGGCGGCGTACACGCTGGTCGCTGCAAAGGCAACGAGCATCAAAGCAACTAACAGTTTTTTCATGGTTTTCCTCCTAGAGTAAAAATTAAACCGACAATACTCGCGTAAAGTAAACGAAAACCTGTTACAGGTCAAGGCAAATTGTATACGATTTATTGCAGGGCAGTTCAAAAATCAGCACGGCTGTATCGTATATAAGTAGCTGATTGTACACTTTTTTGAATGTGGCATGCAGAATATATGCGTTGTTCTGCATTCCGGTCGGTTCTGACGCATAAAATTTGCATCTAAAAGATGAACTCTGCTACAATAAGCGATTGGTTAGTGGATGTGTTGGTTTATTTACGGGGCAATGCAGATGTTTTCGCAAAAAGTATCAAATTAGATGGCTAAGCAAAAAGCGCAAAATGCAAGGCGCGTGATTGTCTCTGTAGAGACGTTGTATGCAACGTCTCATTACGTACGGCGAAGCAGCGAGACAATTACGCCTGGCTCTGTAATAGCGCCGCAGTTGGTGAGTTTTTTCGGCGCCATCAATTCGAGTTCTGGAGGGCAAGGGTATGGATCGTAAAATACAGGTATTGCTGGATACAGTAAAAAAACTTCTGCGCCGCAATGCCATGCCCAACTTATCCAATCTTTTGCAGAAAACCCATCCGGCGGATATTGCCCATCTGTTTCGCTATCTCGACATAGCAGAACAGCAGAGGCTCTTTAATCTGATTAAAGATGTGAATGATGCCGCCGAGGTGCTGGCAGAAATTGAACACAGCATCAGTGCCCAGATTCTCGATGAACTCGATACCCAGCGCGCGGTGGAACTCCTCCAGGCCATGTCGCATGACGACTCCGTGGATATTATCAGGAATATGCCCGATGAGATGGCGGATGAGATCCTCAATCTCATGCAGGACGAGCGCTCTGAAGAGATCGAGAATCTCATGCAGTACCATGAGGACAGCGCCGGTGGCATCATGTCCACCAACTACTTCAGTCTCAACGAAGAACTCACCGTCAAGCAGGCCATTGAGGCGCTCCAGGAAGCCAAAGATGCGGAGATGGTGTTCTATGTATACGTAGTGGATGAATATCGCCATCTTGTGGGAGTGCTGTCACTGCGTCAACTGCTGACCGTGCCTCCGAATAAGCGGTTGCGCGAGATCATCGGCGGAGACGTAATCAGCGTGCATGCCGATGCGGATCAGGAGGATGTGGCGCGCTGGGTCGCAAAGTACGATATTCTCGCGATACCAGTCGTGGATGAGCAGAACAAACTCCTCGGGATTGTCACCGTCGACGATGTCATTGACGTTCTGCGGGAAGAGGCCACCGAGGATATCTATAAGATGGTGGGCGCGAGTGAAGATGAGTTGCTCTACGGTTTCAAGGCGTTTAAAATTGCCGGCTTGCGTCTGCCGTGGTTGCTGGTAAACCTGCTGGGCGGCGTGGTGACCGGATATCTGCTGTGGTGGTTTCAGGTCACCCTGCAGGAGGTGATCGCTCTGATCTCGTTTGTTCCGGTTATTACCGGCATGGGGGGGAATATCGGGGGCCAATCCGCGACTATTGTGGTGCGCGGCTTTGCCACCGGGCGCATCGATTTTTCCACCCTGGCGCAGGTGTTTTTTAAAGAGTTGCGCGTGGGCATCATTATGGGGGTGGTCTGTGGCCTGGTGGTTGGTTCCATTGGCTGGTTCTGGCACGGGAATATCTACCTGGGGATGGTGGTATGCCTTGCCATGATGATCTCCATGACTGTTGCCGCCACCATGGGGGTAATGGCGCCGGCGTTTTTCAAGCGCATAGGGATTGATCCGGCCATCGCTTCAACCCCTTTTGTCCAGACCGCTAACGACATTACCGGTATCCTCATCTATTTCAGTACTGCGACTCTGTTTATTCAGTATCTCAGCCCCGGTGGTGCTTAAAAGCCCGTCCTGATTTATCGGTGAAACGATGGCTCTGCAGAGTTCTACCATATCCGAAGCCCTGGTGGTGCGCTATGTGAACTACGGGGAATCGGATCGGATTGTAACCATCCTTACTCCCGATTACGGTCTGTGCAGCGGCTTTGCCCATGGAGCACGCAACAGTAAGCGCCGCTTTGGGCCTGCGCTGCAGCTCTTCAGCCGTATCAATATTCTCTGGCAGGAAGGACGCCACGGTTCATTGCGCCTGCTCAAGGAGGCTGAACTGCTGGAGCCGGCGGAACGGGTGATGCCGAACCTGGAAGCATGGGCTCTGGCAGCCTATGCCAGTGAGCTGGTGATGTCTCTGTTCCCTGAAGAGCAGGCCATCCCTGAAGTGTATGCGCTGTTGCGTTCCTGTCTCGATGCCCTGGTGCCGGGTAGTGATTTAAAGCAGATCCGTATCCTATATGAACTGCATCTTCTCGCGTCTGCAGGTCTTCTCCCGCACCTGAGTCACTGTGCGCGCTGCTGGTGCCCGCTGGATAAAGGGCAGATGTTTTTCGAGCCGGCCAGAGGGGGGGCGATGTGCCCTTCCTGCAGTGGCTCCGCCGCCATTCTCCCTGTATCGCCCCTTACTCTGGGGAGTCTCTCCCGCCTCACCCGTCTGGAGATGGAGCGGGTGCACGGAGCCAGGCTGAGCTCTCTGACCCTGGAGCAGGGACGGGCGGTTCTGGATACGGTGTTGAACAGTATTCTGCAGCGCCCTTTGCGCAGCACCCCCTTTATTGAGCTGTTTCATCCTCTGTCCTGAATCCGGGAGCAGCCTGTCGGCATGTGATGAATCCCTGCGTAGTGCGGGTTTGTGCCGCATGGCTTGTTGCCTCAGGGGAGGTGCGCGCCCGGGGTTTTGGCTTGACACAGACAGGTAAAAGGTCTAGTAATTTAGGCTTTTAGCCGGGATATGTTTTCCATGTTACTCCCTGGTCTTTAGGCGCGAAAGAGAAGCCGGATAATTTTTCCCACTGATACGGAGGTATAACAGTGACGTTTCAGGATTTGATTCTGTCTTTACAGAACTACTGGGCACAAAAAGGGTGCGTTATTCAACAACCCTACGACATAGAAAAGGGTGCCGGAACCTTCAATCCCGCGACTTTTCTCCGTTCCCTGGGGCCCGAACCCTGGAATGTCGCCTACGTGGAACCATCACGTCGTCCCACTGACGGGCGTTACGGGGAAAACCCCAACCGACTGCAGCACTACTATCAGTTTCAGGTGATTTTGAAACCTTCCCCTCTGGATATCCAGGATTTGTATCTTGATTCTCTCAAAAGCTTTGGAGTCGATCCGGCAGCGCACGATATCCGCTTTGTCGAGGATGACTGGGAATCCCCTACTCTTGGAGCCTGGGGTCTCGGCTGGGAGGTGTGGCTCGACGGCATGGAGATAACCCAGTTTACTTATTTTCAGCAGGTTGGAGGTATTGACCTGAAGCCGGTATCGGGTGAAATTACCTACGGATGTGAGCGTATTGCCATGTATCTGCAAGGGGTGGACAACGTCTATGACCTCGAATGGGTTGCCGGCATAAAATATGGGGATATTCACCATCAGACCGAGGTGGAATTTTCCGCCTACAATTTTGAAGAAGCCGATGTCGACATGCTTTTCAAGCTTTTTGACATGTATGAACAGGAAAGTATCCAACTGGCGGAAAAGGAGCTGGTATTCCCGGCGTACGACTTCGTTATGAAAGCCTCCCACGCCTTTAATCTCCTGGATGCACGCGGTGCAATTTCGGTGACTGAACGTGCTCACTATATCGGGCGCGTGCGTAATCTGTCGCGCCGCTGTGCGCAGGTTTATGTGGTCCAGCGCGAAAAACTCGGCTTTCCTCTGCTCAGGCAGAAATAAGAGGATACCCACGAAGATATCCGCACCCCGGCAGGAGCACCGGTGCGATGAAATATATGGAGCAGACTGATATGGCTAAAGAACTTTTTCTGGAAATTGGCACCGAAGAGATCCCTGCAGGTTTTATTCCGGTGGCCTTGCTCGATCTGGAGCGTATGTTTCGTACCGGCTTTGAAAAAGCCAGGATTTCTTTTGGTGAGATAAACACCTATGCCACACCGCGGCGCTTGGCGATATGTGTGACGGATGTAGCTGAATGTCAGGAACAGCAACATATAGAGGCAACCGGGCCGGCGCTCAAAGTGGCCTTTGACGAAAAGGGTAATCCCACCAAAGCTGCCTTGGGTTTTGCGCGCTCCCAGGGGGTGGATGTAGCCGATCTGAGTGAAAAACAGACAGAAAAAGGTACATATCTGTTCATTTCCAAGGTAGTGGAGGGGCAGGATGTCGCCTCACTTCTGCCACAGATGCTGCTGGATATTGTCAGCGGGTTGACGTTCAAGAAATCCATGCGCTGGAAAGACCTGGATATCCGCTTTGCACGCCCGGTACACTGGCTTATAGCTCTTTTCGGTGGCGAGGTTGTGCCATTTACCTATGGCAATCTGGAGAGTGGCAACATATCCCGCGGCCATCGTTTCATGGCACCGGGGTGTTTCGAGGTGAATTCCTGTGCTGATTATCTTGCTGAATGTCGCTCTCATTATGTCATTGTCGATCCGCAGGAGCGCAGGGAGATTATCGCTACGGGGATTGAAGCTATCGCGAAAGAGGTTGGCGGCACCCTGAATCTGGATGAGAATCTGCTCGATGAAGTGGTGAATCTGGTGGAGTATCCCGTCCCGCTGTGCGGACATTTTGATGAGGAGTTTCTCCAGTTGCCTGATGAACTCCTGATAACCAGCATGAAGGAACATCAGCGCTATTTTACCCTTGCCGATAACGAGGGGAAACTGCTCCCGCGCTTTATAACGGTTTCCAATATTGCAGCTACCGATCCGCAGATTGTGATCAACGGCAATGAACGTGTGCTGCGAGCGCGGCTTGCGGATGGAATGTTCTTCTGGCAGGAGGATCAGAAACATAAACTCGAAACACGCCTTGAGGCGCTTAAAAACGTGGTATACCAGCAGCAGCTCGGCACCAGCTATGAAAAAGTGCAGCGCTTCAGCGCGCTGGCGTGTGATCTTGCGCAGAGATTTGATCCCCCGAGTGTCGGGCTTACCCGGCGCGCCGCCACCCTGGCCAAATGTGATCTTGAGACGGGGATGGTATATGAGTTCCCTGAACTGCAGGGGGTTATGGGGCGCGAATATGCTCTCCTCGAAGGAGAGGATGAGCGAGTGGCGCGCGCCATCTATGAACACTATCTTCCGGTCCAGGCCGGAGGTGATCTGCCCAGCGACAATATCGGTGCCTTCATCTCCATTGCCGACAAAATCGACACCATCTGCGGCTGTTTCGGGGTGGGGCTCATCCCCACCGGTACGGCCGATCCGTATGCATTGCGCCGCAGTGCCATCGGCATATTGAATATTATCCAGGATCGCGCCTTTGATATCTCTATTCCTGAGCTGGTTCAGCAGGCTGTTACCCAGTTGGAGGATAAGTTGACCCGCCCTGTTGAAGAGGTCAAAAGCGATGTAGTGGAATTTATCCGCCTGCGCTTTGTCAATATGCTTACCAGCCAAGGGATAGCGCCGGATGTGGTGGATGCGGTCCTCAGTGCCGGTTTTGTACAGATCCTTGATGTGCGTCAGCGTGTAGAAGCGCTTAACTCCCTGAAGACTCAGGAAGATTTTGAGCCTCTTGTCGCAACCTTCAAGCGCGTGGGTAACATTATCACCGGCGGGGTTGAAGCCCGGATCAATCCGGATCTGTTTGAGTCCGGAAGCGAAAAGGAGTTGTATAATGCGCTGGGTGAAGTGCGCAGCAGGGTTGACGCCGCCATGCAGCAAGGCCGGTATCTTGATGCCCTGCACGCCATCGCGACCCTGCGTCCGGCAGTGGATTCATTCTTTGACGATGTAATGGTTATGGCTAAAGACGATCAGGTCAAGACCAATCGTCTTGCATTGCTTACCGATGTTTCCAGTCTCTTCAGTGGGCTGGCGGACTTCTCCCGTCTGGCGGCGTAATTCAGACGCCGGAGGGGATATCCGGACTGTATCTATCTAATACTGAGTGAGGAGGATTGTACGATGGCTGTCAAATATGTGTACTTCTTTGGCGATGGAAAAGCTGAAGGCACTGCGGAGATGAAAGATCTGCTGGGGGGTAAAGGGGCCAACCTGGCGGAGATGACTTCAATCGGCCTGCCCGTCCCCGCCGGGTTCACCATTACCACCGAGGTATGCACCGAATTCTATAAAAACAATCAGCAGTATCCTGCCGGTCTGCGTGAAGAGGTGGAAGAAAATCTGGCCAGGGTCGAAAAGCTGATGGGGAAGAAGTTCGGCGATGCTGAAAATCCTCTGTTGGTTTCGGTGCGTTCAGGGGCGCGTGCCTCCATGCCGGGGATGATGGATACCGTCCTCAACCTGGGGCTTAACGATAAAACCGTTCAGGGGATTATCAGGCAGAGCGGCGATGAGCGCTTTGCCTACGATTCCTACCGCCGCTTTGTGCAGATGTATTCCAATGTGGTAAAGGGACTCGATAGCGAGTTCATGGAGGACATTCTGGAGCAGAAAAAAGCTGAACGTGGTGTTGAGCTCGATACTGAACTTAACGCGGAAGATCTTCAGGATCTGGTGGGTAAGTTCAAGAATAAATACACCGAAGAGCTGGGAGAGGCTTTTCCCGATGATCCCATGGAACAGCTCTGGGGAGCCATCGGCGCGGTGTTCGGTTCGTGGATGAATCCGCGCGCGAAAACTTATCGCCGTCTAAATAATATCCCCGCCGAGTGGGGCACTGCGGTCAATGTGCAGTCTATGGTGTTCGGCAACATGGGCAACGATTGCGCCACCGGGGTGGCATTTACCCGTAACCCCGCAACGGGCGAGAAGCGCTTCTTCGGAGAGTTTCTCGTCAACGCCCAGGGTGAGGATGTCGTTGCCGGGATCCGTACCCCGCAATCGATCAACAAGGATGGCAGTGACGGCAAACTCCCTTCCATGGAAGAGGTGATGCCTGAAAGTTACGCGCAATTGGTGGAAATTCAGCACAAGCTCGAAGCCCACTATCGTGATATGCAGGATATCGAGTTTACCATCGAGAAGGGGCGCCTGTTCATGCTGCAGACGCGTACCGGCAAGCGCACTGCTGCCGCCGCGGTGAAAATTGCCGCGGACATGGTGAAGGAAGGGCTGATCAGTGAAAAGGAAGCGGTGTTGCGCATCGCTCCTGAGCAGCTCGATCAGCTTCTGCACCCTTCCATTGATCCCAAGGCGGAGAAAACGGTCATTGCCAAAGGTCTGCCCGCCTCACCCGGAGCCGCGAGTGGTGAAATTATCTTCTCTGCGGATGAAGCGGAAGAGGAGAAAAAAATGGGGCGCAATGTGATTCTGGTGCGCATCGAGACCAGTCCCGAAGATATCCACGGGATGCATGCAGCGCAGGGGATTCTCACCGCCCGTGGCGGTATGACGTCGCATGCTGCAGTGGTTGCGCGCGGCATGGGTAAGTGTTGTGTTTCAGGTTGTGGCGGGATCAAGGTTGACTACGCGGCCCAGCAGTTCACCGATGTCAATGGCAATGTTTACAAAAAGGGTGACATCATTACCCTTGATGGAAGCACCGGTGAAGTGTTGGCGGGCAGCGTTCCCATGGTGAAGCCCGAGATGACCGGCGATTTTGCCTCTATCATGGAATGGGTGGATAAGTTCCGCCGCATGAAGGTGCGTGCCAACGCGGACGCCCCTGCGGATGCGGCAACAGCGCGGGGTTTTGGCGCCGAGGGGATCGGTCTGTGTCGCACCGAGCACATGTTCTTTGAAGCCGATCGGATTATGGCGGTACGCGAGATGATCCTCGCTGAAGATGTGGAGGGGCGCAAAAAAGCCCTGGCGAAGATCATGCCCATGCAGAAGGAGGACTTTCTCGGCCTGTTCCGCGAGATGAAGGGGCTGCCGGTTACCATCCGCCTTCTCGATCCCCCCCTGCACGAGTTTCTTCCCCATGAGGACAAGGAACTCGAAGCGATTGCTAAAGTTACGGATGTCAGTGTAGAAAAGCTCAAGGCCAAGGTTGATTCTCTGCATGAGTTCAACCCGATGCTCGGGCATCGCGGCTGCCGCCTGGGGATCACCTATCCCGAAGTGTACGAGATGCAGGTGCGTGCCATCATGGAGGCAGCGTGCGAGCTCGTAGTCAATGAAGGCTATACCATCGTGCCGGAAATCATGATTCCCCTGATTGCCGAGGAAAAGGAACTCGAGATTTTGCGTCTGGATACCGAGCGCGTCGCAGATGCGGTGATCGAAGAGTACGGTGCCAAAGTGGAATATCTCATTGGTACTATGATCGAGTTGCCGCGCGCCGCTCTTACTGCAGATCAGATTGCACGTCAGGCCCAGTTCTTCTCCTTTGGCACCAACGATCTGACTCAGACCACCTTCGGTCTGTCGCGCGATGACGCGGGTAAATTCCTCCCCTACTATGTTGAGCGCGAGATTTTCCCGGAAGACCCGTTTGTGGCGCTGGATCAGAACGGGGTCGGCCAACTGGTGGAGATGGGCTGTGCCAAAGGGCGCCAGACCCGTCCGGATATCAAGCTGGGAATCTGTGGCGAACACGGAGGGGAGCCCTCCAGCGTTATCTTCTGCCACAAGATCGGGCTCGACTATGTTTCCTGCTCTCCGTTCCGGGTGCCTATTGCACGCCTTTCCGCAGCCCATGCGGCGTTAATGGAAGAGAACGAAAAGAGCAAGTGAGAGCGTAGGCAGGCTTAACTCCTGGATAAAAGCCCATCCGCAACAGGGTTGCCTGTTGCGGATGGGCTTTGTATTTTCCGGCGTTCGGATAGACTATGGCAGTAATTGAGAGTAAACAGGATATCAGACCGTCAGATGAAGACTGCCCGTTATGTGCTACACCGGAGCCTGTTTTTTTTGCGCGTGATCCTGCAACCAGGCGCCGGCGCGGGCGCAGGGTGGCGCGAAAGAATGTACGCGAATACCGACGTTGCTGGGAATGTGATCTGGTCTTTGTCCCCTCAGAATATCTGCTCGAGCCTGAAACCGAGAAGCGGATCTATGATGAGCATGAAAACTCCCCTGAGCATCCGGGATATCGCAGGTTTCTGTCGCGCTTGTTTGATCCGATGCTCGAACGCCTGCAACCCGGCGCAGAGGGGCTGGATTTCGGCTGTGGTCCCGGACCGGCACTGGCACAGATGTTTGTTGAACACGGCTTCAGGATGGCGGTGTATGATCCTTTTTATGCCCCTGACGTCAGTGCTCTGCAGCGGAGGTATTCATTTGTAACCTGTACTGAGGTTCTGGAGCATATCTACTCCCCGCGCCAAAGTCTGGAACAGTTATGGAATCTTGTAGAGCCAGGCGGCAGTTTCGGTGTGATGACCTCTCTGCGCCCAGAAAAGGAAGCATTCCACACCTGGAGGTACAAAAATGATCCCACCCATGTGCGCTTTTATTCCAGACAGACCATGGAATGGCTTGCGCGCCAGTGGAATGCGCATCTGGAGTTTGTCGCCCGGGATGCGCTGATTTTTACCCGCTGCAAAAAAACTGCACCGACATAAACGCCGGTGCAGAGGTGTGACCACATCAGGCTTACGTGAATCAGATTTTAGCTTCCTCCTGATTCTGAAGCATTTCGTCGTGCTCATCCATATTCCACGGTAAGATCCCCGGAGTAACGTGGAGGAAGTGGAGGTGCTTTTCAAACTGTCCCAGGATATCATCGATGATCTGGTTGCTTTCAAAGCCGTAGATATCGTATGACTGCCCGCCGCGGCGTAAAAACACCTCGGCGCGGTAGTAGTGGCGCGCTTTAGTTTTATCCATGGGCATTTCAGGATAGGCGAATTCAGGCATCAGGTATTCACACACGCGGATGTCGTAGATAAAGTCCACCTGATCAGTGCGTGTTACTTCCAGATATGCGCGCCCGTTCTTTTCTTCAAAGCTGACGCTTGCATCCCAACCCTGGGCCTGGAGTTCATCGCGCACCCGATTCATGCTCTTGATTACTTCACCACGGATGAAATCCATGACATCAGCGTAATTGGGGAAGCGCACCATTTCGGCCAGACGGGCTTTCCATCCCCCCTTGTGACGTTCGGCTCCGTGGTGCTCGCGGCGCATATGGCTCTGCAGGCTGACTTCGGTGTGCCCTTCAATAACCAGAGCGCGCCACATCCCGGCCACGGCAGTGAGCATGATGATGGCAAACGGAAGGGCAGTGGTGATCGCCATTGCCTGCAGGGCTTTCAAACCACCGGCCACCAGTAGTACCGCGGCCACCACCCCTTCAGTGATAGCCCAGAAAGAGCGGTGCCACACCGGAGATTCCTCCCCTTTGCCTCCAGCGGAGAGAGAGTCGATAACCAGTGAGCCTGAATCCGAGGAGGTGACAAAAAAGGTGATGATCAGAAAAACCGTGACAAATGAAGTGAGCGCAGTCCAGGGTAGACGTTCATAGAGTTTAAACAGAGCAATGGCCTGGTTGCTCTGTACCTGGGTGATGAGTTCATGGTACCCCTTCTCCATGATCAGATGGAGGGCAGTGTCCCCGAACACGGAAAACCACATAAAGGTGAAAATAGTAGGTACCAGCATCACCCCGAATACAAACTGGCGGATGGTGCGCCCGCGGCTGATTTTGGCGATAAACAGGCCTACAAATGGCGACCACGCGATAGTCCAGCCGAAGATGAACAGAGTCCAGTTGCCGATCCAGTCATTGTGCACATAGGCCTGGAGGTTGAAGGTGCGCTCAATGATGTTGTTGAGATAGCTGCCGGTATTCTGCAGAAAGGTCTCGAGAATAAAGAGTGTCGGGCCGACGATGAACACAAAGCTCATAACGGTTATCGCCAGGAGCATGTTCAGTATAGAGAGGCGCTTGATCCCCTTATCCATTCCAGCAAGAACCGAAGCCAGGGCCGCAGCGGTGATCAGAGCAATGGCGATCACCTGCACCCCGGTGGAAACCGGTATCTGTGGCCACAGGTAGTTGATCCCTGCATTGATCTGGGCCACCGAAAGCCCCAGGGTGGTCGCCACGCCGAACAGGGTTCCGAGAATGGCAAAGATATCCACGATGTGTCCGATGGGGCCATAGATTTTATCACCTACCAGAGGGTACAGGGTGGAACGCATGGAGAGGGGGAGTCCGTGGCGGAAGGCAAAATATGCCAGCACCAGTCCGACCAGACCGTAAATGGCCCAGATATGCAGGCCCCAGTGGAAGAAGGCGATCTGCATCGCCTGTTTGGCCGAGCCTACCGTGGCAGCCGCTCCGGCGGGTGGCTCCGCATAGTGGAGCACGGGTTCGGCGACGCCGAAAAACAGCAGGGCGATACCATAGCCGGCGGAAAACAGCATGGCAAACCAGGAGGGAAAACTGTACTGGGGCTCGGCATGGTCGGGTCCGAGCTTGATTTTACCCCAGCTCGACAGAGCCACGAGTACGATAAATACCAGAAATACCGCAACCGAGAGCATGTAAAACCAGCCGAAATGGTGGGTGATGAAGTTCAGAGCCGTTTCGAAGGTTTTTCCGGCAAGATCGGGATTGCTGATGGTACCGAGCACCAGCAGAAAGATGACCGCAACGGCGGGGAGAAAAACCGGCAGGGTAACGGAAGCGTGCCATGCATGTTTTTTCGTCATGAACTCTCCTTTGCAGATATTGGTTACAGGGTTAGAATTCAGGCAGTAAATGAGCGCGCCTGATGTTTATGTATGAACTTCTGCGAAGTATTGGGTTTATTACCATGAAACCGGAGGCGATACCAGTTTTTCAGAGAAAAACCTGATAAAGCAGAACCAGAAATCCGGATGCGCCACATATGTCGCAAAAGGGGGGAGATATTTGTGGCATATCACTCAGCATGTATGCTAGGTAAAGCTTCTGGCACACGGATATCACAAAATCGGACAGCATCCAGATGCTGAGATCAGTGGAGAAATAAACATGTTTAATCTGTCGGAAAAAGGGCGCGGTATTCGCGCCATGTTTGATGATATAGCCCCCCGTTACGATCTGCTTAATCGGATTTTATCCTTTGGAATTGACCGGCGCTGGCGCCGCTATGCCGTGGGGCAACTGGATATCCCCCCGCAGGGGAAAGTGCTGGATATTGCAACCGGAACCGGGGATGTGGCTTTAGAAATCGCCTCACGCACCCCTGACTCCGTGCAGATAGTGGGTGAAGACCTGACCCGCGGGATGCTGGTTCACGCTCAGCGCAAGATTGCAGCATCGCCCTATGCGCGCAGGATTCATCTGGTCAATGCCCCGTGTGAAGCTATACCTCATCCCGACAATACTTTTGATGGCATCACCATCGCTTTCGGGATCCGCAATGTCGTGGAACGTGAAGCCGGACTGCGCGAGATGTGCAGGGTTCTCAAGCCTGGAGGGCGAGCCGTGGTGCTGGAGTTTTCCCAGCCGAACAGCCGCATATTCGGAGCAGTCTATGACTTTTACTTCAATCGTATTCTTCCTTTTGTGGCCGGACTGCTCTCAACCCGGTCGGCATATCGCTATCTGCCCGATTCAGTGGCGGCATTCCCTCCGCGCGAGGAATTCAAAGCCATGCTCGAACACGCAGGCTTTAACAATGTGCGCTACCGCGATCTCACCTTTGGAATTGCCACGGTTTATGTGGCAACCTGTCCGCAGGCAGAGTAGTTATTTTGTGGTGCCATCATTTTTGTTTTCTTCTTTTCTCTCCTGATGGAAAAACACCTTTCCCGGATCGGTAAGGGTGGTGCCGGGCAGGGAAAGAGTACGTTTAAAAATGCCAAACATCTGATTGGATACACTTGAGAGTGGTTTTATGTTTACAATGGGTTCACGCACCGGGCCGGAGATATCGAATTCAATAGTGATGATGGTCTTTTTTTCCCCGGTAAGAAGCCATCCGACCACAGGAATTTTCGAAAATATACTGTCTACCGTACCGAGGGGATTGAGTGCCATAGCGGCGTCAATCTGCATGTGCGGAAGGGAGAATTCCCCCGCAAGGGCAAGGTTCATCGCTTCGCTGCGGATAAGAAGGTTGTTGGAACTCAACACACCATCCTCCATGGTCAGATCCGCGTGCAGGTGCTTGAAGGGCATCCCTTCGCTCGCCATGTCCGGCAGTTGCATCTTAAACAACTGAGCCACATTCAGGAGCGAAAAAGCTTTGGAGAGGAACTTGAACTTGCGCAGCACTCCGTCCCGCACATCAAGGCTGAATGCGCCATCTGCATGTGAAATAAATTCTGACCCGATAGGGCCATGCAGATAAAAGGTGCTATCCAGCGCACCGGTTATCAGCCCCAGATCGGTGAAGATCTGGGTGTAGACCTTATCCGCATTGATATTGTTCAGGTTGCCATTGATTTTCAGATGCGGGTGTTTTTCCAGATTTACCACGACGATTCCTGTGCCTTTGCCTTTATCCGCCCGAAATCTGAGCGGATCAATGCGCAGCTGACCTCTCTGGATATGTATTCTGCCGGAGGCGTCCTGGAATGCAAAGCCGGAGAATACTCCTTTGTCAACATGTGCATCTATGCCCAGGGTTTCATTGCCAGGCAGGGTCTTAGGGGCGGTGGTGCGTATTCCGCCGCTGGATTGTTTGTTGCGTTCACCGTTTTCGTTGTCATCTCTGGCCCAGAGGGCGATCACTTCGTCAATATCGGCATAGGTTGCATGGATGTCGAGATCCATCTCCGGGGTGGAGAACCCAAGGGTTCCGCTGACCCTGGCGCGGGTGCCCTGCGCCAGATCAACCCCGGCATCAATGAAATCCATCCCCTTGGCGTGTATGCAGATGTGCCCTTTTAGATTGTACAGCAGTGCTGTCCGGGAATTGAATATCAGGTCGTTGGCTACAACTTTGTCACCCCGGGCATGGATATCGGCTACCGGTCTGCGCAGATCTGCAATTGAGGCAGAAGCCTGCATGGGGGAGGAATCCTGACCCAGTTGCAGGGTCAGATGCGGGGCATTGAGGCCAAGGCCGTCAATTTCGGCAACTCCATTGACGTGGTGGATACGCCCCAGCATAGGTGTCGGGGTGATGCCGCAGTCCTTGATGTTCAGAGTTCCTTTGCCGTTCCATTCACCTTTCTGTCTCTTCAGGTGATAGTCCATATCGACCCTGCCTTCCAGATCCATGCGCTCGAGGATAGGAATACGTGTGTGTAACAAATCCAGATCAAAGTTGCTTAAACGCAGATTGACGTTGAAGTTGGAGAGATCTGTGATCTGCGCATCTCCGTGAGCATCTACCTCGTCGCTTTGCAATGAGGCGTTGAAAACCTTCCACCCATCTGAGTGGGGGGTGACGCTGAAGTTCAGGTGCGCGGGGGCATTGAGTGCTTTTATCTCAACCCCCGTGTAACACAGAGCGCTTTTGTCCAGATCGCAGCGGGCGGAAAGTGTTTGGTCCTGAATGTCCCACTCCCCTTTGATGTTCAGCTCCGCAGTTGCTTTAAGGTTGTCGGTATCCCAGTGCAGGGGGGTGCTCTGAATCCGGAACGAATTGTCGGTATGTTTCAGAGTAATGCTCGGAACCGCAACTTTGGTTGTTCTGTCTTCAGAGCGAATCATTTCCGGCAGTGTGATTTCCCAGCTTCCGGATTTGATGTCAGAGAGCCGCGGCGGATCGAGAGAACCGGAATAGTGCAGTCCGGTACAGGCTATTTCTCCATTGTGCAGGAGCTCATCCCATGCCGCAGGAAGGGGGCTGATCAGGGGGTGCAATTGTGCAAATGTGAAGAATGCGTGATCCAGATGGATGTCGGCGCGGCTTGCTGTTTCGCTGAAGTGTGCACCGCCCTTGAGGTCTGCAAACGCGCTTTTTATCTTCAGCCCAGAGATATCGATGCCGCTTTCGGGTCGATATGTCAGGGTCGCGCCAAACTCTGCATCGCCCAGTTCCACGCCGGTGCCGTTGAAATTTATCCTGAGAGGTGCGCCCCCTGACCTGTCTTTATCCACATTTGCGGGTTCTTGCAATACCCCTGATATCTCCAGCCCTTGCGCGAGACTTCCCTGCAGGACAGCCTGTAGTTCGACTATGCCTTCAGGGCGTATTTGATTCCAGGGGGCGGGCAGATATCTCTTTGCATGCGCCACATTGATCGGGGTTATCTTAATCCTGGTTTCGGTGTCGATTTCAGCAAGAGGCAGTGTTTTTCGAGAGGCTGCAGCCCGCAGGCGGGTTTGTATGCTTACCTGCACAGCTTCTGCCGGAGCTGAAGGTTGCATTGTTCCGGTGAAATCGGCCTGCAACGGGGTTGAGATCCCGGCCTGGCTCAAACTCAGAGCGACATCCCGGAAGGTCAGTGGATGTTCTTCGTGTGTATGAATTTCGATGCGGGCATCAGTGCATACAATATGCCGCCAGGTTGAGAGAATAAAAGTCAGGGTGTCTGTGCTGATTTCCCACCATGGTTGTGGCGAAGAATCCGGACGGGGTTCTGTGTCACTTTCTGACCTGTGACCTGCTGCAGGGTGCCAGATTATCTCGGGCTTGCGCAGTTCTGCTCTGGTAGAAACAATATCTCCTTTGAGCAGAGGCAGAAATTCAAGTCTGATATGCAGGCGTGGAGCTTTGAGCGAGAATGAATCGGAATCGGAGCGTGCATGGATGTTTAACAGATCAAAGGTGATGCCCTTACGGAAGCCGATACTGGTATCTTCAATTTTTAGATTTATGTTGCTGTGATCGCGCAATTGGTCACTAAGATAACCCACAATCTGATTGCGGTTATGGTGCAGAAGGTAGACGCCGAAGCCAGCGCCTAAGAGAGCCAGGGCAAAAAGGATAAACAGAATTTTAATGGTTCGGCGTAGCATCTGACACCTCAGCGGAAACAAACGGTAAACAACCCCATATTCTTCAGGATATTAACATCTTTGCAGAAGATCTTTACCCGATTTACAAGGGGTGCGCCCCTTGCTAGTATGCGCGCATTATTCCTGCGCACCATGCAGATGTTAAAAGATATAGCAGAATTGGCCTGTGAATGAAAATACGCCGCCTTGAAATTACAGGATTTAAATCATTTGTAGAACGGACTCAGTTTTCGTTTGATGCCGGTATCAGTGCAATTCTGGGACCCAACGGATGCGGTAAGAGCAATGTAGTGGATGCGGTGCGCTGGGTGATGGGGGAGCAGAGCGCCACAAACCTGCGTGGGCAGGCGATGGGGGATGTGATCTTCGCCGGCAGTGATTCGCGTCGTGCTCACGGGATGGCGGAGGTGAGTCTGATCTTTGATAACAGTGGAACCCTTGAACATCCGCCGGTCACCCATCCACTGATCAAAGATTACGCTGAAATCATGGTGACGCGGCGTTTATATCGCAGTGGCGAGAGTGAGTATCTGCTCAATAAAACCCCATGCCGACTTAAAGATATAACCGAGCTCTTCCTCGATACCGGGGTTGGCGCGCGTGCCTATTCCATTATAGAACAGGGAAAAGTTGCAAGTGTCCTGCAGGCGCGTCCTGAAGAGCGCCGGATTTTGCTTGAAGAAGCCGCTGGAATCAGCAAATACAAGGCGCGGCGCAAAACCGCACTCCGCAAGATAGAGGCGGCGCAACAGAACCTGCAGCGTGTCGATGATATCATTGCCGAGCTGGGGGAGCGCCTTAAAGGGCTTGAGCGCCAGGCGCGCGCGGCCCGTGAGTTTCGTTCTCTGCGCAAACAGGCGCGTGAACTCGACATCGGTCTGGGGGTAAATCGCCTGCGCGAACTGCAAAAGGGCAAGGCCTCACTTAAGCAGGCGCACGAACAGAGCAGAAACCGGGTGCAGGAGTGCGAAACCGATCTGCACCAATGCGGGCTTGAGCTGGAACGCTGCAGAATTGCCCGCGATAACGCCGATGCGGAACTTGCTCAGGAGAAGAAGCAGATGTATGCGTGGCGCGATGATCTGCAGGAGTGCGAAAATAATTCAGCCCTTGCGCGCCAGCAGGAGGAAAACCATACACGGCATGTCCGCGAAGCCGGCCAGGAGATACAACAGCTTGAAAAACAGCTGAAAGAGGATCGTCAGCGTCTGCAGGAGCTGGAGAAGGAGTGTGCTGAAAAAAAACGTCAGGCGGAACAGACGGAGCACGCTGCCGCACAGGTGCGTGCGGAACTCCAGAATATGCTTGCCGCTGAAGAAACAACCCGCCGCGCTGTGGAAGCAGAACGTGCCGCTCAGCGCACAGCGGAGGTGCAGCGCGAAAAACTGCGCGCGAAACTCCAGGATATACAGCGCGAACAGGCGGTGTTGCAGGAACGCCAGGAACATCTTTCTGAAGAGAGTTTGCGGAGCACGGCAGCCCTGCAACTTGCACGTGAGGAGTGCAGCGCAGCGGAAAAGCATCTGGCCGACTGTAGCACCCGGCTCGAAAAAGCGCGGCATGAACTGCATACAGCCCGCGAAGATCTGCACCACAAAGAAAAAAAGCTCGATGCTGCACGTCAGAGCAACGAAAAGCTCCGCTATGAATTCCAGGGATGTGAATCACGCCTGGAATCACTTCGAGAGCTGGTTGAAAGCCGTTCCGATGTGGAAGATAGCGTGCAGAAAGTGTTGCAGGATGCCACCCTTCATCCTGATTTCGAGGGGATTGGCGCCGATATGCTCAAGGTTGAGTCTGAGCATGAAACAGCGGTAAGCGCGGTTCTGGGGCAATATCTCGAAGCGCTCTGCCTCACTGCTGAAGCAGATGCTGCAACAGTGCTGGCGCAGTTACGCACCCGCCCCGGTTTCTATACCTGCCAGATCCCGCATGCCACCCAGGTCGATACCTGGGATGAAGGTACCTCCCTGGCGCAACTGCTTGATTTGCGCGGAGACTTTTGCGGGATGCTCGACGGGATATATCTGGTTGATGCCCTGGAGCCATATCTTTCCCGAAAATTGCCGCCAGGAGTGACCCTGGTTACTCCTGCGGGTGAAGTGCTTTCCTGGCAGGGGCAGATTTCCCTGGGGCGCGGAGATGGCAGTGCCGCAGCCCTGCTGCGGAATAGACGGCGTATCGCTGAGTTGGAGCAGAAAGCAGCTGAATTGCATCAGCGTCTGCAGAGTAACGAAGAGGCCCTAGCGCAGGCACATGAACAATATACCCTGGCGGACACTGTTCGCACTGAGAAACATATGGAATATGAACGCCAGGCTCTGCATGAGCGCGAAGCCCGTCAGGGTGTAAAAATATCAAAGCGGAAATTCTCTGAACTCGAAAATGGACATGCAAAACGTATAGAACAGCAGAAACAGAGTTCACATCGGCTTGAAGATTTGGGGCGGGAGCTGGATCAACTGCAAAAAGACGATGTTTCTTTTAAGGAAAAAATTGACGCTACGCGGGAAAAGATCGCCCGGATGGAGCAGGATTGGGAACAGGCCCGTGCCGATCTTCAGACATGCCAGCAGCGAAGCGCGGAATGCAACAGTTCTCATACTGCCGCGCTGGAGCAGTTCAGATCCCTGAGGCGTGAAACAGAACATATCCAACGCGATATCAGGCGCCAGGAAGAGCGTCTGCACCTGGTACGGCAGCGCCAGGCCGGACTTGACGCCGAAGTTGCGACGCTTAAACAGCAGGAACAGGAACTCAATGCCAGAACAGATATTCTGCTGAAGAAATTACGCACGAGCAAAAAGGCGGTAAGCCGGGCGCAACAGGTATTCGACAGATACAGTGAGGATGTGCGCAGACTTGAGGAACAGGAGCGCAAGCGAAGCTCGGTTTTATTCCGGGCGCGCCAGGAATATGACGGCATATATCTGGAGCTCAAACACAATACAGAAGATATCGAGCGCCAGGAGCAATGGCTCGAACAGACCTATGCAATTAATCCCGCTGAATACTGTATGGATGAAAATTCCCTGCCTGCAGATGCCCAAACGCGCCTGCAGCGGCTGCAGCGGCGGATCGAGAAGTTTGGTGAGGTCAATCTTCTGGCGGTTGAGGAGTATGATGCACTTAACGAACGCCATAACTTTCTGTTGGAACAGCAGGATGATCTGCTCCGCTCCATAGCCGATTTACGCCAGGCGATAGCCCGGATCAACCGGAAGTCGCGCAGCCGTTTCAAACATACATTTTCAGAGGTCAACGAGCAGTTTATGCGCGTATTCCCCCGCCTGTTTGCGGGAGGAAATGCCAGACTTATCCTTACTGAGCCTGAAGATATGCTCACTACCGGTGTAGATATTGAGGCACGACCTCCTGGGAAAAAACTCCAGAACATCAATCTGCTCTCCGGTGGAGAAAAAGCACTGACCGCAGTTGCGCTGATCTTTGCGATTTTTCAGATCAAACCTTCGCCCTTCTGTATTCTGGATGAGGTTGATGCCCCGCTGGATCATGCCAATATCGGTCGTTTCAATGCCATGCTCAGGGAAATGGCCGCCACTTCGCAGTTTGTTATAGTTACCCACAACACCAGAACTATGGAGATCGCGGACACCCTTTATGGAGTTACCATGGAAGAGCCGGGAGTGTCTCGTCTGGTGTCTGTAGATATGAGCGCGTATGCCGCCGGGAATGATTCCGGCTAAAACGATCTGGTAGGTGAAAAAGACGGGGAAGTTATGGGGTTTGGAGAAATACTCGCTTCGCTGCTTGAACAGGACCTGGGGTTCCGGGGGGCGGTGCTCGCCGATGCCGAGGGCGAACTAATAGCGCAGGCATGGCCGGAAACCGCAGATGTTGACGCGGCGGCTCTGTTTGGCGCGCATCAGGGGGTAATCTACGCCCTCATGGCTTCTGCAGGTACAGATATCTGTACGGGGCAGATGCAGGAGTTGAATGTCCGATGTAAAAAAGAAGACTGGTTTGTATTTCCGGTGACAACGGAGTATTATCTGGCCCTTGCAGGAAAGCGCGGTCTGTATATAGGCCAGGCGCGTTCCTGTATAACCCGATGTATCCGTGAGCTCAACAGTGAAATTGAAGCATAATAAAAGCCGGATTCGCCCGGCTAGAATAAACATAACTATTCACTACCACTACAGGTAGGGCCTTGTGGTGCCCATGGAAAGGGCGTCTGTCACCACGGATGGCGACAGTCGAACGGCCATGGACGGCCCTAATTGCAAACAGTCGTGTCCCTTGGAATGGGTGCCAAGGCCTTACTGAGCAGTTACAAATGAACGAAAGAACATATTATGGATTTCAGTAAGATATTAGATTCTCTGGGAGTTCTTGTTCAGGATTCGGTTCAGCAGCTGGCTGTCTGGTGGCAGGATTTCATCCTGTGGGTTGCGCGTCAGTTTGCTGCTTTTGCCGCAGTGCTTGAAGGCTGGGGCGTTCCGCAGGACAAAAGTCTCGTTACCGCGTATGCCATTGCTTATACGATACTGGGAGTGTTGTTTCTGCTCTGTGTCTGGCGTCTGCTGTTCCTCCGGCGCAGGAATCGCATAGATGTGGCGGTGCGTACACATAAGGCCCCGGAACCAGGAAAGATCGAAACACCTGTTCCAGATGAGAAGGAGAAGCCTGCGGATGTTGCACCTGAAAGCGCAGTACCTCAATCTCTGGCCCGGCAGGAACTTTCGGTATATGAACGACTGCGTAACGGGCTGGCAAAAACACATAAATCTCTGGTTGGAAAGCTCGATGTCATCCTGGGCTCCGGGGAAAAAATCGGTGCCGAGACCCTTGAGGAGATAGAAGAGGTGCTGGTCAGTGCCGATTTCGGAGTTAAAACCACACAAAGACTCATAGATGCCCTGGAACAGCGTCTGACCCGCGGGGAGATGCAACAGCCTGAGCAGGTGCGTATGGCCCTGCGGGAAGAGGTGCTCGCGGTGCTGACGGCGCAGGAATATACCCCCGGGACAGGAGAATCCTCTCCCTACACCACCATGGTGGTGGGCGTTAACGGTGTGGGGAAAACCACCACAATCGGCAAGCTGGCGCATCAGTACCGGCAGCAGGGGAAAAAAGTGCTTTTGGGAGCGGCAGATACCTTCCGCGCGGCAGCAGCTGATCAACTGGCTGCCTGGGGAGAACGTGCCGACGTTGCCGTGGTTCGTCACTCCGAAGGGGCGGATCCGGCCGCGGTTGCCTATGATGCTGCCAAAGCTGCAGTTGCGCGTGAAGTTGATATTTTGATTATTGACACTGCCGGGCGTTTGCATACTAAGGTGAATCTCATGGAGGAGATGAAAAAAATACGCCGCGTACTCGGACGTGAAATTGACGGTGCTCCCCATGAAACCTTGCTGGTTCTGGACGCTACCACCGGCCAGAACGCCCTGGTACAGGCACGCCTGTTCCAGGAGGCCGTCGCAATTGATGGCATCATTCTGACCAAACTGGATGGCACCGCACGCGGAGGAATGGCCGTTGCTATTGCCGCTGAGCTGCAGGTGCCGGTACGCTATATAGGCGTGGGGGAAGGAGTTGAAGATTTGCGTCCGTTTGATCCGGAGATGTTTGTGGACGCACTGTTCGAGAACCATTAAGTTTCTTGACATTTATCCGGGCATTACTTAACCTGTCGAGTTGAAGAGAGATAGCCTATGAATCTGGATAACCTGGTTCGTTTAGAAGAAAAAATAGAGAAGCTGGTAGAGCGGCAAAAGCAACTGCAAGAAGAGAACCGCAAGCTTGTTGCACAGAACGAAGACCTGGAACAGCAACGTGATTTTGTTGCCCAGGAGCTCGATCGTCTCATAGACAAGCTGGCATTCCTTGATCAGGAGTCTGATTGAAGCAACGGGCAGAGGTAAATATACGCGGTCATGAATATGTAATCCGCAGCAGTCGCAGTGAGGCTGATGTGCAGCGAGTAGCTGCGTTTGTGGATGAGAAAATTGGCGGTGTAATCGCTTCCGGTGCAACGGTGGACAGTCTGCATGCTACGATCCTGGCTTTTATGAATGTCGCCGGGCTCTATCTTGATCTGCAGGAAAAGGCAGAGCAGGGAGATGACGCAGCGGAACGCATAAAGGCTCTTAACCAGAAGCTTGAAGAAGCCCTGAAATGAACAGGAATTCTCCGGTGTTCCAGACCCGGGCTATGATTTCTCTTCGATCGTAACAGATCGGGGTGTTGAATGCAGAACAGTGGAATGCCAGTTAAAAGAGCGTTCCCGGTGTTTGCCTGAATGCGCAAAAGTCAGTGTTGATCAGCTGCAATTTTCGGATAGAGCTGGTCTTCCTGAAGCGTTTTTTATACAGAGGTTGGTCGGGTTGATCGCAGGTGTTGCAGAAAAGAAATGTGGCGGAATTCAGATAGAGGTAAAAGAAACAGCCGAACTGAGGCATTCTGAAGCAGTTCGGGCTCAGCTCTGAAAGATAGATACCGTATCCGCCTATTCGCCTGATTTATCGGCCTGATTAAAGATTGATACCAACCCGGTTGTAATCTCTTTAACACCACCCTCCTGTGGATGCTCCTTCATCCCCCTTCCTGTTACATTCATTATTTTCATGAATTCTGACCAGAACTTAGGTCGGCAGTGTGCCTGTCATTGAAGCGGTCATCCTGCAAACATCAGAGTGTGCCATTGCCCTGCTCCAGGCGGAGTTGATGGTGAAAAAATGAAATGCGCAGTACAAAAACAAACCTGAGGCGGAAGCATCTCAAGCGCCGAAAGAGCATGGCTTTCGAACAGGTGCGTGAATTGAGTCAGAAGGCGCAGGCCAGAGTGCTTGAACTGCCGCAATTCAGGCATGCGCGTACTGTAGGACTGTATTCTCCTGTGGGCAATGAAGTGCAAACCTGTTTGCTGCGTGAGTGGGCACTTGAAAACGGCACTGTTGTTGGCTATCCAAGTGTGGTTAAGCAGCAAATGAATTTTGTCCGCTCTTCAACTGAATGTGTATGGATACCTGGCGCATTTGACATCCTGGAGCCGCGAATATCCACTGACAGCTACGGCGAATGCGTGATCCGGCCCGGATGTCTGGATGTGGTGGTTGTTCCGGGGGTGGCGTTTGATCCGAGCGGCGGACGCCTGGGATATGGAAAAGGTTTTTATGACCGGTTTTTGCCGCAGTGCAAAGCAGGGTGTGCCCTGGTCGGTCTTGCATATGCTTTTCAACTCGAAGAAAGACTTCCGTGTGAACACCATGACGTAGGTCTGGACTATGTGATCACCGATGCACAGATTATTGAATGTGCCGCAAACAGATGACAGGTGTTCCGATTTGCACGGGTTGAATTCTTCAACGCATTAGCGCACCGGCGCTGGAGGTTATAAACTATGGACGGAGGACTGGTATTTTTTCTCTTGGTGCTGGCGTTGGCGGGAGGCGGTTTTGCCGGCTCCCTTATTCGCCAGCGTATGGATGAATCGCGCACCGGCAGTGCGGAGCAACTTGCACAGCAGATTGTAAGTGATGCAAAAAAAGAGGCGACAACTCTGCGCAAAGAGGCGGAGTTGCAGGCCAAAGATACGGTATTTGAAGCCAAGTCAGCATGGGAAAAAGAGGCTCGTGACTTAAGGCGCGAATTGCAGGCACAGGAAAAACGTCTCAATCAGCGAGAAGAAAACCTCGATCGCAAGGATCTGGCTCTCGAAGAGCGCGATCGGGATCTGCAGAAACGCGAACGTGATCTTGCCTCTCAGGAGGGCAGGGTTCGCAAACTGGAAAGCGAAGCCGCCGAGCTGGTTGAGCAGCGCAGGGAAGCATTGGAAAAGACTTCCGGCCTGTCTTCGGAAGAGGCTAAGAAGCAGCTCATTCAGGGGATGGAGAGCCAGGCACGCCATGATGCGGCGAAGAAGATAAAGCAGATCGAAGATGAAGCGCGGGAGCAGGCGGATAAAAAAGCTAAAGAGATTCTTTCTCTGGCTATTCAGCGCTATGCCGGTGACTATGTGGCGGAAAAGACTGTAAGTGTGGTGGCTCTGCCTTCAGATGAGATGAAGGGCCGCATTATCGGACGTGAAGGGCGAAATATCCGCGCCATTGAGGCCGCCGCCGGAATCGATCTTATTATTGACGATACCCCCGAGGCCGTGATTATTTCCGGATTCAACCCGGTGCGGCGCGAAATTGCGCGCATTGCTCTGGAGAAACTGGTGGCTGACGGTCGTGTGCACCCGGCACGTATCGAAGAGGTGGTGAACAAAGCGGAAGAGGATGTGCGTCAGTCAATCCGCGAAGCCGGAGAACAGGCAACCTTTGATGTCGGAGTTCACGGGATTCACCCCGAGATTGTCAAACTCCTCGGGCAGTTGAAATATCGCACTTCTTACGGCCAGAATATCCTTAAGCACTCTCTTGAAGTTGCATTTCTGTGTGGCGTCATGGCGGCGGAAATCGGCATCAATGTGAAGCAGGCGAAGCGCGCCGGGCTTCTGCATGATCTCGGCAAGGCCGTGGATCATGAGGTGGAAGGATCGCATGCCAAAATCGGCGCGGATCTGGCGCGTAAATACGGTGAAGCAGAAGAAATTGTGCATGCTATTGCCGCCCATCACGAAGAGGAGAAGCCGTCTACAGTGCTGGCGGTGCTGGTACAGGCCGCGGATGCTCTCTCCGGAGCACGTCCCGGAGCCCGGCGTGAAATGCTGGAGATGTACGTCAAGCGTCTCGAGGATCTTGAGCGTATTGGTACTTCCTTTGAGGGGGTAGAGAGTTGCTATGCCATTCAAGCCGGACGTGAGATCCGCGTGATGGTTTCAAGCTCAAAGGTAACCGATGAACACGCTCATGTGATAGCCCGCGACATTGCACATAAAATTGAAGACGAGATGACGTATCCCGGCCAGATCAAGGTCAATGTCATCCGGGAGACCCGGGCGGTTGACTATGCAAAATAGAGAAATCTCCTCTCACATTCGGAGGGGCGTGTGAAGCTGCTGTTTGTTGGAGATGTCGTTGGGCGGGCGGGGCGCAATATGCTCTCTACCCATCTGGGGCGCTTGATTGATACCTGCGCTGTGGATTTCGTAGTGGTAAACGGAGAAAATGCCGCCGGAGGGTTCGGATTGACAGATGATGTGGTGCGCTCTTTTCGCAAACTTGGAGTGCATGTCATCACCTCCGGCAATCACATCTGGGATAAGAAGGAGTTCTACTCCTCCCTGAACCGCTTCGCCGATGTCCTGCGTCCCGGCAACTACCCCCCGGGGGCGCCCGGACGTGGTGCGGGAGCCTACGAAACCAGTGCCGGGATTCGCGTAGGGGTGATCAATCTGCAGGGACGGGTGTTCATGAACGATATCGACTGTCCCTTCAGAATCGCCGATGAACTCATTGAAAAGCTGCGTCCTGAGACCGATCTGATTTTCATCGATTTCCACGCCGAGGCCACAAGTGAAAAAATGGCCTTTGCCCACTATGTGGATGGCCGGGTGGCCGCAGTGATCGGTACTCACACCCATGTGCCCACGGCGGATGAACAGATCCTCCCTGGAGGAACCGGCTATCAGAGCGATGCGGGGATGACCGGAAGTCGTGATTCGGTTATCGGTGTACGTAAGGATGTGGCGGTGGAAAAGTTTGTGACCCAGCTTCCCGCGCGCTTTGAGGTTGCCAAAAAAGATCCGATTCTGTGCGGGGTACTTCTGGACATCAACGAAAACACCGGTTTGTGTGAAGGGATCGAGCGCATTCAGCGCGGGCCGGACAAGTAATATGTGTGTTCATAAATTTAGATGCTTCGAGTAAATATTCTGCAGACAGAACAGTGAAGAGAGACAGGACAAAAGCATGAATTTTGTGGAAGAATTGACCTGGCGCGGCATGGTGCATGACATCACTCCCGGTACTGAAGAGCAACTTCAAAAAGAGATGACCGCCGCTTACGTGGGCATAGACCCCACCGCCGATTCGCTGCATATAGGCCATCTGGTCAGTGTCATGATGCTCAAACATCTCCAGCTTGCCGGGCATAAGCCCATTGCTCTTGTGGGCGGAGCCACAGGCATGATCGGTGATCCCTCCATGAAATCCACGGAGCGCAATCTGCTGGATGAGCCCACTCTGCGCCACAATGAAAACTGTATAAAAATGCAACTGGAAAAATTTCTGGACTTTAAATCCACTGCCCCCAATGCAGCAGAGCTGGTCAACAACTACGACTGGATGAAGGAATTCAGTTTTCTTGATTTTATTCGTGATATCGGCAAACACATCACGGTCAACTATATGATGGCCAAAGACAGTGTGAAAAAACGCCTTGGAGAGGAATCCAAAGCCGGCCTTTCCTTTACTGAATTCACCTATCAGCTTGTTCAGGGGGCTGACTTTCTCCACTTGTATCGCGAGAAAAACTGCAAACTGCAGATGGGGGGCTCAGATCAGTGGGGCAATATAACCACCGGCACAGAACTGATCCGCCGCAAGGAGGGTGGTGAGGCCTTTGCCCTTACCTGTCCCCTCATCACCAAAGCGGACGGGGGGAAGTTCGGAAAAACCGAAGAGGGCAATGTCTGGCTTGACCCGCGCCTGACCACGCCGTACAAGTTCTATCAGTTCTGGCTTAACGTCTCCGACGCCGATGCAGAAAGGTACATCAAGATATTCACCCTTCTGGGCCGGGATGAAATTGCGGCACTGGTGCAGGAGCAACAAGCCGCACCCCATCAGCGCCCGCTGCAGAAACGCCTGGCACAGGAAGTTACCACTATGGTCCACGGGAAGGAAGAGTACGACAAGGCCGTGGAGGCCTCACAGATATTGTTTGGCAAGGCTACCGCAGATGCTCTGGCGCGTCTGGACAAAGACACTTTTTTGGCCGTGTTTGAAGGTGTGCCTACCTATACAGTAGAGCGCGGTATCATCGACGCCGGCATCCCGGTGGTGGAGCTGCTCGCCGCAGAAACCGATATATTCCCGTCCAAGGGTGAATTACGTCGCAGTGTGAAAGGTAACGCTCTGAGTATCAATAAAGAGAAAATAGCAGACCCGGAACACGTTATCTCATCCGGGGATCTCATAAACGAAACCTATATCCTTGTTCAGAAGGGCAAGAAGAACTACTATATTGTAGAAATCAGATAGTTCCGTCTCCTGTCATGGCTACACAGGAACTGGCCTGCGAATTTTTTGCAATAAAGGTTGACTCCTGTGGCCGATGCATATATAAACACGCTTCCGTTTCGAAAACACGCCGGGGGATATAGGATAAGGCGTGCCGAGTAGACAGGATTTGAGGGCAAAAAGAGTAGCGAATCTAAAGAGCAAAAAAAGCGAACAAAAGCGCTTGACAGCAAGCGAGTGATTCGTTAGAGTTCATCTCCGCTGCCAACGGGCGGCGCAGAAAAGCAAGACAGAACGTAGTTAGAAAAAAAGAGTTGGTCTTTGAAAACTGAATAGCAGACGCAAAGATAAATTTGCGGGAACCAAA
>JBNGCY010000003.1:0-2815 GCA_049975505.1 Desulfuromonadaceae bacterium
CTTCATCCCATGCATGCAGGTTCGGGGCATGCGTATGCGGCGCAGATGGAATCATTTCAACCTCTTACCTGTGTCCTCGATTTAGAGTGTCACTGCATGTGTATGGCGGTGGTGGTACGCACCCGCGGAGTGCCGGTGGATACCCCGGAGGCTTCGGAACACTGCTGGGTGGATGCGGAGTCGGTGGCCGAATTGATCCGGCAACGGAAGGTGTTTCACCTCAATGTGCCGATGCTGGAAGCGTATTTTGCACTTGGGTGATAGACATCTTAAATTTCAGGTTTCAAGTTTAATGAAGTTTCCCATGGAAAGGATAATCATAAATGGACAAAGACAGATGCGAATCGGGTAATTCTGTCGGGAACACTGAAAGTCGAGATTATCGACGTTTGACGCCACGGGATGAGTTGACCGAATTCCTGCTGTACACTGCCCCGGATGGTCAGGTGAAAGTCGAGTGCATTCTACACGATGAGACTATCTGGCTGACGCAGGATCGGATTGCCGAGCTTTTTGGGGTGCAGCGCCCGGCAATTACCAAACATCTGAGAAACATATTCGAGGCTGGCGAGCTGGAGGAAAAAGTGGTTAGTTCCATTTTGGAACATACCACTCAACATGGTGCCATCGAGGGGAAAACCCAGACCCGTCCGGTTAAATTTTACAATCTGGATGCCATTATCTCTGTTGGCTATCGCGTAAACTCTTCCAAGGCGACCCAATTCCGTATCTGGGCGACTCGAGTCCTCAAGGAATACATCACCAAAGGCTTTGCCATGGATGATGAGCGTCTTAAAAATGGGCGCTTATTCGGCAAGGATTACTTCCGTGAGCTGTTGGAGCGTGTTCGCTCGATCCGTGCTTCCGAACGTCGTATTTATCAGCAGATTACCGATATTTTTGCTGAATGCAGCGTTGACTATGATCCCAAATCGGAAACTACCCGGAATTTCTATGCTCATGTCCAAGATAAATTTCACTTTGCCATCACCGGGCATACAGCGGCTGAAATTATCTATCAAAAAGCCGATGCTGAAAAACCCCTGATGGGCATGATAACGTACAAAAATGCGCCGGACGGTCGGGTTCTTAAATCCGATGCCATCATTGGTAAGAATTATCTGCAGGAAGATGAGATCAAAAAGCTGGAACGAACCGTTGCCGGATTTTTCGATTACATCGAAAGAATCATTGAAAACCGTACCACATTTACTATGGAGGAATTCGCCGAAAGTGTGAATCGATTCCTGGAGTTCAACGAATACAAAATCCTGGAAGGCTATGGTTCCGTCTCGCGCAAAAAGGCCGAAGAAAAGGCATTTGCCGAATATGACAAGTTCAACAAGACCCAGCGAATCGAGTCTGATTTTGACAAAGCCGTAAAAAAACTAACGGACTCGAAAAATAAAGGCGACCATTAATAATTCTGCAGATATTGCCTATCAGATAGGCAGCTTCTTGTGTTTTTTCTCCTCTTCCTTTCCGGCTTCTATGTAGGGGGTCGGGCTGATGTCGAGCATTTCAAAGGCGCGTTTGGCGTTTCTATTGTCGGGATTACGCAGCAGCGAAAGGCGGAAGGCTTCCAGGGCTTTTTCCTGTTCGCCGCTGTATTTTAAAGCGGTTCCCAGATTGACGTAGCTTTCTGAAATGGCCTTGGCAAAGCGCTCGTACTCATCTTCATTGTGCTCGTACCAGCGTTTGTAGAAATCAATCGCCTTGTTCAGTGCTTCGCGGGCCTTGCGCAGTTCTTCTTCATCCACTTCATTCAGATCAATGTGGCTGATATCGGTGTTCATCTCCTTGCCGTAAAGAGCCCAGCCCAGATGGATAACGCCGATGTCGTTCAGGACAAAACCGTAGTTGATGTAGATATCCTCGCCCTTGTCGGCACGCACATTCGGGTGTTCCATCTCATCGCGCGCCATCTCGTAATAACGCAGCGCCTCGGCATATTCCTTATCCCCCAGCAGTTGCTGTGCACTTACCGCAGTCAGGTGCGCGTTCTTATACTTGGGATCAAAGTCATCGAACTTGACCTGGTGTTCGGCACCGTATTCACAGTTACGCAACTGCAATATAAGTGATACTATGATTATCAAAACAAAAATGGGTTTTAAATTCATGGATAACGACTCCTGTTGAAAAAATTTTTCCCGAGTATAGACTGTCGGGTATAGAATCTCCAGAGTAAACTTGAAAGATTCTTCTCAGCTGTCCGCCTGAGACATGAAAAGGTGGTTGCATATATGTGGAAAAAAATATTTAAGAGTGTTTCCCAGAATAAACAAGGGGTTAACGTCGATCCTCTGTCCGGTTTCGTGCATAGCTGCTGTGAGGTTATCTCTTCGCGCGACGTTCTCAAGAAGCAGGTAGATAAAGCCAGTTTCTGTATTGTCGACCTTGAAACCACAGGACTGGATGTAGAACAAGATGTTATTATTAACGCGGCAGCGGTAAAGGTTAAAAAGGGTGGCATAACCAAGATCTATGAATCCTATGTCAAGCCGGCGGAACCCATCCCGGTTGAGTCGATACAATGGCATGGTATCACAGATGATATGCTCGTGGACAAGCCCTCAATCTGTGAGGTGCTGCCGGAGCTGCTCGACTTTATCGGTGACAGTATTATTGTCGGGCATCACATCAATTTTGATCTGCGCATGCTTAAACGCCATGTTAAGGAATGCTATGATGCTTCCCTGGAGGGAACGCCGTGGCTTGATACCATGCTGCTGCATAAACTGGTGATGGAGAACAACACCAGCACCCAGCTCGATGACCTTATGAACATCTATATAGTTGATATCCATCAGCG
>JBNGCY010000003.1:2915-4249 GCA_049975505.1 Desulfuromonadaceae bacterium
CTGCGGCGCAACAAGGCGGCACTTATCTGGCGCGGGGTGGATGATGAAGAGCGCACCTACACCTATCAGGCCTTGGGGCATGAGGTTCTGTCCCTGGTACACGCCATGCTCCATCTGGGGGTTAAAAAGGGCGATCGTGTCCTTATTTACATGCCGGACCTGCCCGAGACGGTGGTGGCGATGCTGGCATGTGCGAGCATCGGCGCGATCCATGTCAACTACCACATGTCATATTCAACCGAGGCACTGGCACAGCGTCTGCAGCACTGTCAGGCAAAATATATCTTCACCTGCGATGCGGTCAGCTATCGCTCGCGCGGACTTAAGGATGTAGTGAGTGAGGCGCTGGATCGTATTGACTACAAGATAAACAACTGTATTGTGGTGCGCCACACCGGGCAGAAGGTGCATATGCGCCCGAAGCGCGATATCTGGTACAATGATCTGGTCAACGATTCGGAATTCGCCACTGGTGCCACATTTGATCCGGTGCGCAACGCCGATGAACCCCTGTTTATCCTCTACACCTCGAGCAAGTCCAAGGAACCGCGCGGGGTTCAGCATGGTCTGGCCGGTTATCTGATGTGGGCCCAGTTCACCACCGAGCTCCTTTTTGACCTGGTGGATACGGATATCTTCTGGAATACTTCGGATCTGGCGTGGATAAACGGGCATACCTATACGGTGTACGGCCCGCTCATGCTCGGGGCCACGGTATTTTTATACGAAGGGGTGATCTCGTACGAAAATACCGGATGCTTCTTCGACTATCTGGATCGCTATCATGTCACGGTGATGTACACCAACCCGTCTCTGCTGCGCAGTGTGATGCGCGCCAAAAGCACCAAGCGCTATCTGAACCGTACGAGTAACTCCCTGCGTCTTATAGGCTGCGGGGGGGAAAAGATAAGTGAAGAGATCTACAACTGGACCCAGTATGAGCTCACCAATAAGCGCAATCTGCCCATCACTCAGATCTGGGGCCAGACCGAGACCGGCGGGTGTTTGATTGCCGGTGTGCCCGGAGTGCTTGATTTTGAAGATGATACCATGATGCGTCCTCTCCCCGGAGTGGATGCGCGGATTGTGGATCATAACGGGGAGCAGATCAGCGCCCCGGGAGAGCCCGGCCGCCTGGTGCTCGCAGCGCCTCTTCCTTCCATGTTACAGGATCTGTATAAACATCCTGTGGGTTATGAGCAGACATTCTGGAAAAAATTCCGGGATCGCAGTTACTATACCACCGGCGATGGCGCGATATATGATGAGAACGCCAACTTTGATCTTACCGGGCGCCTGGACAATATCCTCACCACCGGCAGCGGCAGGCGCAG
>JBNGCY010000003.1:4349-51513 GCA_049975505.1 Desulfuromonadaceae bacterium
CGCGAACTGCTCAAAGAGATAGCCATGCAGATGGAAGGGATCTGACCCTGGATCGTTGTAGAACTGTTTAAGCGCCCGTTGCGCGATGGAGGTGGCGGATGGCCTTTTTCTTTCCGGAACACTTCAGAAATACGCCTTACGCCTCTATGTATGCCGGGCTTTCCGCGGTAGAGCGCATAATTGTTCTGCGAGAATTTATCGGCGTGACCTATCGCAACCGGCTGCGTTTTTTTCAGCGCCACGATTATCATGCCTATTACGCATCTCCCTTCCGGCATAATATTCAGGTTGCAGCCGCGCGCCAGTACAGGCGCATGCACATTCCACGGCATGTGTGGCATAAACACAGCGTGGTACCGCAGTATTTACGTCTCATATATCGCCACTATGTGCTGGGCTTCGCGCTTCAGCTGTTACGCAAATACCACCATCAGTATCTGCCACCCCCGGAGCCCGGATGCTATCCTGACGCGGTATATGTCCTGGATGCGCTGGAGTGGTTTCACACCCACGCAACAGAGATAAACCACAGCATTGAAGCCTGTATAGCGCAGGTGGAGGCGGATGGAACCCGCAGCCTGTATATTTACTGTCTGCAGAGTTATATCCTGACGCGGCGGATTATGCACAGCCATGGTCCCGCGACCCGGAGGCGCCAGGCGTTAAGGCAGGGATGCGTCGGGGGCAGGGTGCCACTGGGTGCAGAACTGGAGTTCAGCAATCTGGGATACCGCGCCAGCTTTGAGCATATGTTTCTGCGCCATGCGCGTGAAAAAACCTTCCACAATTTCATTTACTTCCACCACTTTTTCCTCGGCGATGTGACCTGGCGTCTCGGGGGCTATCTGGATCACCATGTACGCCTGCGGCGCTTTCTGCCCGTACCCTGGATCGGGGGGTTCTTCGAGTACGCCCTGGTACGCATGGATTATCCACGCCGCTTTTCCATGCCGCTGACCTGTGATCCGGGTTTTCTGGCTCAGTATATTCACAGTGTGATCCGGTTTGTCCCCGAGATAGAACCGCACAGCCTCCATCTCAATGTTGAAACATTTCCCAACACTGAAGCGGATGTGCCGGCGTTGAGCGACTATCAGTGCCTGTTGCTTCTGGGCGGGGATATGCAGGTCGATGCCGATGGGCAGATGCGCGAACAGCGCCTGTGCCGCCATGAATTGATGAAGATGGTACGCCAGCGTCAGCATCTTTCCTTATTCGACAACAAGCGCCATCTGGTTCATGAATATGCGTTTATGCGGCTGCAGCACAACTTCGGGGCCGCGCTGTGGACTACTGTATTTCTGGCGTTGAAGGGATTTAACGCTGCCAGCCTGGTGGGGGATGATGCCCCGGACCCTATTAACGATCTCGCTCTCTGGGGTCGGCGTCCGCAGGCGTTGACATATGCCCAAATCGAGGCTTTTGTGCGCCGCGTGCGGGCTGGACTTGAACGTGAACAGGGTTACTCTTGCGCTGAGCTCAATCGTTACATGGAAGATTTGACGGACATCCTTGTGCGGGAAAATCGACGCCTTGAGCCTCCTGCATAGCCCTGCGGTTCTCCTGACACGCTTTGTTCCTGTCGCAGAAGCGCTCACAACCATAGAGGTGGGAGGCTGAGCGCAGCGCAGGTTCCGTGCACATGGCCGGATCCACCAGAATGCTCTGGGAATGGTCGCAGTAGCGCAGGCGCGCCGCCATCTGGGTGAGCTCATCTTCGGGGGTCCCATTGGAGCGGAATGACGCCCACTGCCCGCATTCTATACGAACCTGGCGCTGATGATCATCGCTCAGATGATCCTCCGGATAGGTGTAGACCCAGGCATCGATCTGCCTCAGGTCACCTTCGTCATCTTCGGGCTCGACAATTACCGGAAGTTTCTTGCGGATATACGTGCTTTTATGCGGCGCCAGAGGATTGTACTGTTCGAGGCGATCCAGCAGGCGCATGGCACGCGTCGGATTTTGAAATGTCATAAGTTCCCCTGCCACCAGGGAGGTGCATGGGTCGTCAGGATAGATCAGGGCCGGAAAACCCATGGGAAGGTAGTACAGGTAGCCACGGCAGTACCCCGCCTGCAGGCTGCTTACCTTGCGCTTGATAAAGCGGTTGAAATTGGTATAGCGCTCCATCAGGCTGCCGTAGAAGAAAAAAACATCCGTCTGCGCAATATCCTGCTGATAGAGAATGCTTTTGCGCTGTGTGTATTCCAATAATCGCCTGATGGCCAAGAGTGGTCTCCTATCCCAGACCTTTACCGAAGTGGCTGCGGGTCGCGCTCTGCAGCTTGCTCACGGCCTGAAATGCACTGCGCAACAGATCCTGTTCACTCTTACTCAGCTCATCCGGATCAATGTTGCTGCTCGGTTCCTTGCCCTCTTTAAGCAGATTAATCTCGTTGCGCAGGCGCAGAAACGAAAGGGCCTCAAACGCGACACGGATATGTTCCGCCGTTTCCACGGAGAATACATTGTCCTCGGTCAGAGCGTTGAGGCGCTCCAGGGTCGTGAGGGCGCGGATTTCGCGTTCGAGGGAGAACATGCGGATACAGTCGACGATGTATACCAGGCCCCCTTTTTTGAGTGACAGGGTTCCGGCATTGGGGCCGCTTTTTTCGGTGATGAAGCGCCCCCACAGACCGGTGGGGACTTTGTGGGTAAGGTTCAGCTGCATCACCTGATACAGAAATGAAGGGGATTTACGCACGGCCTGAAAGACAATGCTCTGGAGGGAGTGTGCCAGCTCCTCCTCGCCCACCAGGGGGGTGAAGTCAAAGAAGATTGAAGAATAGCGCACCTTATGCGGCTCCGGGTTTTCCGCCCAGTCCGCCACACGTTTGCGCCAGTCGTTCAGGCGCCCGCGCCATACCGGATTGCTGACCATAACATCCCCTTCACACAGAGGATAGCCCACGTAGTCCATAGCATGGGTGAGTTTTTCCGCAAAGGGGATGAAGAATGCGTCCACCTCCTCCTGCTGTGAATCGGGGAAATCCTCGTAGATGAAGCCGTTATCCTGATCCGGGCCCAAAAGCATTTCGCGTCGTCCGCCACTGCCCATAATCAGAAAGCAGTGTTTTATCTGCGGCTTGGCGTAGCCATCATTGAGCATCTGCTGAAAGCACAGCTCGTAGGTGCGCCGGAGTAATCCATGGTGGATGTGGGAGAGGGTTTCCATGATCTGGGTCGCCGAGCGGCTCTCGGACATAAGCCCATCCGCCACACGCAGGAGCAGATCGTGAACGTGTTTGAGCTCGTCGAGGGTCTGAGCTTCTTCGATGCTCCCGAGCAGGAGCATCGCCTTCTGGCTGCGGTGCTGGATGAGGTCACTCATGGTTACCATCCCCAGCAGAACCCCGTTCTCGATAATCGGCATGTGGCGCAGACGGTGCCCGACCATATACGCCATGGCCTCGTACATATAGGTGGAAGGGGGCATGGTTTTAAGTTGGGATGTCATCAGATCAGCAGCGCTAATGCTGTCCGGGTTGCTCCCTTCTACGCTCAGAACCCTGCCCAGAAGGTCGCGGCAGGTGACAATGCCCACCATTTGTTCATTTTTATCGGTAACCATAAGAGCGCGCACGCGGTTCTGGGTCATGATGGATGCCATATCGCGTGCAGACGCTTCCGGCTTACATGTGATGGCCGGGGAGGACATTATTTCGGAGAGGCGTTTCTGAAACGGATAGGACTCAAGCTTGCTTAGTGCCTGCTTGCTGTGATTTGTGATAATATCCGCGTACAGATGGCGCACCTGGTCCACAATGGCGTTATTAAAAAACTGGCGCAGCTCGGGTACGCGTTTTGCCACCTCGCGGATGGCTTCACTCGGAACCAGAAAGCACTCCAGCTCGGTAACCGTGCGCGCACCGCCGGTGTATTTCTCGCCGGTAAACAGAGGGGTGCAGCCAAAATACTGGCCTTCCCGGCGATAATCTACTACGATCTCCTCACCGCTGTGGGTTAGAAGGGTGATCTCCACCGAGCCTGAATAGATGACATAGAGATAGCCGGTAAACGGGTCGTTCTGGTTGAAGATATGGTAGTTGCGTGGAAATTTCTTTACGCTGGAGGCAGAGCCGATGCGCTCAAAGTCTTCCGCCGCGAGGTCATTGAACGGCTCCATCTTCTGTAACTGTGTTATATCAGCCATATTTTCTCCTGTCACCTTAAACAAGTGATTCTTTTCATGTAGTCACTTGGTTTTCTATTCGACAAAGTTTACCATCATGATGTGAAAATATAAAACCGTTTCTTTGTATGAGTATGATGCTTTCGCAGAAAGTATTTACTTGGATGGCTAAGCAAAAAGCGCCAAATGCAAGGCGTGTGATTGTCGAGCAATGAGGCGTACTTACGTACGTCGAAGCGGCAAGACAATTACAATAACGCAGCAGTTGGTGAGTTTTTGCGACGCGATCATGTATAACCGGAAAATAAAGAGGATTGCCATGCGAATTAATAAACTCCTGGAGAGCGCAACCCCGGGAGAGCATATTGGAGTACAGGGATGGGTGCGCACCTTGCGCCGAAGTAAGCAGGTGGGATTTGTCGAGCTCAATGATGGTTCCTGTATGCATTCCCTGCAGCTGGTGCTCGGAGAGGAACTGGTCGCACAGCTGCCCGAAGGTCTGGGTACGGGTGCGTGTATCCGGGTTGACGGCACTTTGCAGGAGTCGCCGGCCAAAGGCCAGAAAGTCGAGCTGCATGTGGAGCAATTGGAGATACTCGGTGCGAGCACGCCGGAATATCCTCTGCAGAAAAAGCGCCACAGCTTTGAATTTCTGCGCAGCATTGCCCATCTGCGTCCGCGCACGAATACCTTCGGGGCAGTGTTCCGGGTGCGCAGTGCTCTAAGTTTTGCGGTGCACAAATTTTTTGCCGAGCGCGGTTTTCTCCACGTCCACACCCCCATTATTACTGCAAGTGATTGCGAAGGTGCGGGGGAGATGTTCCGGGTCACTACCCTGGAGCCGCAATCTCCGCCGTGCAACGATGACGGAGGAATAGACTGGAGCGCGGATTTTTTTGCCCGGCAGACCAGCCTCACGGTGAGTGGCCAATTGCAGGGGGAACTGTATGCCCTTGCATTTGGAGATATCTACACCTTCGGTCCCACCTTCAGGGCGGAGAACTCCCATACCAGCAGACACGCGGCGGAGTTCTGGATGATTGAGCCGGAGATGGCCTTTGCGGATCTGGCGGCGGACTGTGATGTGGCGCGGGATTTCATCTGTTTTTTAATTGAATATGCCCTCGAACACTGTCGCACCGATCTGGAATTCTTTGATGCGCGGATTGAGCCGGGTCTGCTGGATAAGCTCCAGCGCGTGGCAGAAGCCGGGTTCTGCACCATGAGCTATACGGAGGCGGTGGAGACTCTGAAACAGGCGCAGAAATCCTTTGAGTATCCGGTAGAGTGGGGTCTTGATCTGCAATCGGAGCACGAACGCTATCTGTGTGAAGAGGTGGTTGGGGGTCCGCTGTTTGTCGTGGATTACCCCAAGGAGATCAAGGCCTTTTACATGCGCGCCAATGACGACGGCAGGACCGTTGCCGCCATGGATCTGCTCCTGCCACGGGTGGGAGAGATTGTCGGCGGGAGTCAGCGCGAAGAGCGCTATGCCACCCTGCTGGAGCGCATGCATGAATGCGGTGTGGATCCGCAGGGGATGGAGTGGTATCTCGACAGCAGACGCTGGGGAAGTTGCCCCCACTCCGGCTTCGGCATGGGGTTCGAGCGTTTCCTGATGTACCTCACCGGGATGGACAATATCCGCGATGTGATTCCGTTCCCGCGCACTCCGGGACATGCGGAATTCTGATAGACGTTGCTATATCCTGATCCCGCGCCGTTTGCAGTAGCCGCGCAACATTACCATGGTCTGATTCACGCGGCTGATTTTGTGGTTGCGTGCCTTGATGGCCATCACATCCTCGAGAGGAATTTTTTCCTGCCGCAGGGTGCGGATTTCCATCTCAAGATGGCTCAGGATGACGTGCATATCGTTTTGATTGTAGTGACGCAACATCGGTGGGCTGAGGGTAACAAAACCCTCGGCAATGTCGTGCGCCATTTTCTTTGGATTACCGCTTATGGGCATATTACTGCACCTCATACATAAAAAATGGAAGGAGAGGCATGCTTGAATACAAGGTGGTAGAAACGTCAATTGTAACCGATGATGCTATTGAAGACATCATAAATGTATGGGTAGGCGCCGGGTGGGAGTTTGAACGCATGCAATTTGCCATGCACGAGGGAAGCAAACGACCCGGGATGGCGTTTATCTTTTTTGTGCGCCGGGATGCCACGGGGAGCGCGCGCGAAAAAGCATGAAGGAGCGGGCCCGCATAGGGATTACCGGCAATGCGCGGCACTGGGCTCCGAGTTGGTGGTGCGCATCCCTGGCTTTGCGCCTGTGCGGGATTGAAGTGGAGCGCATCAATGTGCGCAAGCGCTGGAGTGGCAGACCTCTGCACGCTCTGATAATCGGCGGCGGCAATGATATAAGCCCTGAACACTATGACGGGGATATTCATGCCAGGGTCAAGGCCGATCCTGCGCGTGACATTCTTGAGATAAAGTGGATTGAATGGGCTCTGCAGCACAATATCCCCATGCTCGGGATATGCCGTGGGGCGCAGCTTGTCAATGTGGTACGCCACGGCAAACTGCATCAGGATATCCGCGAATTGCGCAAACTCACATACAACCGTCCCGGTTTGCTCCCCACCAAACAGGTATTTCTCGAGCCTGATTCGCTCCTTGCGCACATATGCCGGAAAACCCGTCTGCGTGTCAACAGCCTCCACCATCAGGCGATCAATATCCCGGGGGAAGGATTGCGCCTGGTGGGCCGCGATCTGGATCAAATCACCCAGGCGGTGGAATGCAGAGAGTGCCGCATTATAATCGGGGTGCAGTGGCATCCGGAATATCTTCTGTATGTACCCAGTCAGATGCGGATTTTTCGCTGGTTGGCGCATGAGGCGCGCCGGGTATGTTTGAATAACTGAGTTTTCTGGTACACTTTTTATCTGAATCTTTAACCGGTTGGTGTAGAGATCAGCTCTGCAGAAAGGGAGTAAAATATGGCAGACATCGTGGTTGTGTATTTCAGTGGTTACGGCCATACGGCCCGCCAGGCTGAAGCTGTGTATGAAGGCTGTCTGAGTGTCAATGGCACCAGGGTGGAACTGCACCGTATCAACGATGCCGGGGAATTGTCGGATAAGGCCATGCTCGATATCGAATACGCGGATGCGGTAATCTACGGCAGCCCCACGTATATGGGGGGACCGGCGTGGCAGTTCAAAAAATTTGCCGATGCTTCATCCAAGCCGTGGGCTGCGCAGAAGTGGCAGGATAAACTTGCGGCCGGATTTACCAATTCTGCGAGTGTAAACGGGGATAAATACTCTACTATCCAGTATATGTGGACTCTGTCACAGCAGCACGGCCAGATATGGGTGGGCACGGGGCTGCTGCCTGCCAATACCAAAAGCAACGGTCCGGAGGACATGAACTGGACTGCCGGTTTCGGTGGAGCCATGGCGATTTCTCCGGCGGATGCCACCCCGGATGAGGCCCCGCGTTCCGGAGATCTCGAGACCGCGCGCCATCTGGGCAAACGTGTGGCACAGATGTGCGAGCGCTTTGGTTTTTGAAAAAACGAAAGTAGGGGCGAAAAATCTTTCGCCCCTACTTCAACCTGTATTTAATACACTAACCCCCCTTTTTTGCGTATTTTGCGCATCACCTTTGAAGCGGCGTAACGCGCCTTCTGCGCCCCCATCTCCAGGGTTTTGTGCAGTTCTTCCCTGTCTTCGAGGATGGCATTGCGCCGTTCCGTAAAGGGGATGAAGTAGTCGCGCACGGTCTCAAACAATTCCTGCTTTACCTCGCCATAACTTAAGCCCCCGGCTGTGTAGCGCTTGCGCAGGGCAGCCTGTTCCTCGCGGTTCAGAAACAGGCGGTAGATCTGAAATACATTGCATTTGTCCGGGTCTTTGGGGTCTTCCACCGGGGTCGGGTCGGTGACAATGCGCATGATCTGTTTGCGCAGTTGTTTTTCGGTCTGGAACAGGTCGATTGTGTTGCCGTAGCTCTTGCTCATCTTCTGGCCATCGAGGCCGGGGATCGTGGCCACATCGTCATCAATATCCGGCTCCGGCAGGGTGAAGATTTCACCGTAGTGGTTGTTGACCTTCATGGCGATATCGCGGGTGACCTCAACATGCTGCTTCTGATCCTTGCCCACTGGCACCTTGTTGCTGTTGAACATCAGGATGTCCGCCGCCATTAAAACCGGATATGCAAACAGGCCGTGATTCGCCGGAATCCCCTTGGCGATCTTATCCTTGTAGCTGTGACAGCGCTCCAACAGGCCCATGGGGGTGAAGTTGGAGAGAAACCAGGTCAACTCCTGCACTTCGGGGACATCGGACTGAACCCAGAAGGTGCTTTTTTCGGGATCAAGGCCGAGGGCGAGAAAATTGGCTGCTGCCTCCAGGGTTCCTTTGGCCAGGGCTTTGCCATCATTAAGGCTGGTCATGGCGTGGTAGTTGGCAATAAAGCAGAACAGCTCACCCTGTTCCTGATATTCGATCATTTTCTTCATCATGCCGAAGTAGTTTCCCAGGTGCAGGGCTCCTGAGGGCTGAATTCCGGAGAGTATGCGCATGTTGAGTTCCTCGTATGTTGTGGTTGATATGGAGGTGTTGCTTCTGAATACAAAAAAGGCCGCGAACAAGGTCGCGGCCTGATGATCCTGAAGCTGATTTGCGTAGCTCAAGGTTAAATTACGTTTGCAGCAATACAGCGCGCGCCTCGTCCATTCCGGAAGAAGCTTCGCCACCATCGCTCAACGCTGTTGTATACATGGATATTCATGACGCCAGACTTTAGCAGTTCAGGCGTTGGCGGTCAATATACATATTGCGCGCCTGGGGGCGGGGTCAGCGTCTCGGAAGTAAAAACTCCTGTCCGGCGTAATTGAATATCGCTCCCTCTCTGGTTATCTCTTTGAGACGTAACCCTTCTTCCAGATAGTTTCCCGGGCGCAGCATTTTATTGTTTACGCGCACAAGTCCACCTGAGGGGTCACCGGAGTATGCATGTACCGACATATGCAGTGCCGGCAGCTGGCTTCGCAGAGCTGAAGGAAGATCGCTGTACCGCGTAAGGGGATGGTTGCTTTGAGTACCCTTTCCCTGGTTCAAGATCATGTCTTCCGGCTCTGCCGGACTCTCAGGAACAGCAGCTTCAACGGTTTGTGTTTTATTGTTTGAAGAGGCAGATGATTCACTCTGGTCAATGGACGCTGCTACGGATTTTTTTTCACCGCTTCCCGGAGCCTGCACAGCAGTGGCAGAAGCAGATTCATGCGGTTGTCCCTGTGGCGGCGCCGATTGTGAAATTGCGCTGGCGGGTGCAGGAGCGGAAGCGTCAATCTCCGCCTTCCGGGTTTTTGCAGAAGCACTGGCGCTGTGCAGAGTTTCTTCACGAGCAGTAGTGGCAGAAAAGGACGTATCTGTCATGTTTTGCTGCACGCTTTCGCCAGGTGTCTGCTCTGCAAAGGTCTGTACCGGCGAGGATGACTCAGAAGAAGGTGCCGGCGGGGGAGTTTCCCCCGGGTAGAAGATAAGCAGCATGACTCCGGCATTTATCACCAGGGCAAGCCCCAGAAGAAGAGGCCATACCGGTCGACGAGGAGGTTCCGGCTTATGTTCGCTACTTTCATGTGTGGCCATATGAGCGAGGGTGCCTTGTTTCCCTTTGCGCTTTTTTTCCGATTTTTTCAGGGCCTCAAGAATATACGACATGGCTTGGGATATCCGGGGATCGATGGGTTGAAGATTGTTCCGTGCTCCGGGGCGCTGCATCAGCATCTATCGAATGCAGACGCGGGCCGGAACCGGTGGTGGCATTGCGCAGATGAATCAGGGTGACCGGGCCGAGAATTCCATCCGGGGTTAAGCCTTTTGAGGCCTGAAACTGACGTAATTCGTCCAACAGCGCTCCACTCAGACTCAGAGAACCTTCATCCACTGCAGGGCGTTCATTGATTAAAGCCAGTTTCCGATCCAGCCATGAGACGATCTCTCCTTTGTGTTCCGGATATACCGGAGTTGTATATCCGGCGGGTGCCTGCCACAGAAGAATAAAATCCCCGCGCCAGTGCCTGGCCAGTTCTGTCGCTTCTATGCGGAGAATGTGCCCGGCAAAACTCAACACGGCGTGGGTGGAATCAAGACCGATCAGAGTAGCATAACGTCTGCGTTCCTCATCATCCTCCAAAATCAGAATTGCCGGGCGATTGAGCTTGCGTAAGGTGGCGAGACTTCCGCGGCGCTCGAGTATATTGAGTCCGTGTTCAGCCGCTTTTGTTTCCAGGGTTTTCTCTGTGGGTGCAGAGGGGATGCCCCACAGGGTAAAGAGCTGATACGCGGCGGCATCCCGGGTAGCGTTATCCCACAAACTCCGATCCAAGATGAACGTGGAGGTCGATTCCTGCCGCGAATTGGTTCCAGGATCACCGGAGGCTGGCACGGACGGCACTGTCTGTTGAGATGTTTTATCAGGGTTCAGTGGAGTATCAGATCCGGGTTGCGGAGGGAGGAATGCAGTAAAAGCGACAACCCCTGCAACGATGAAGATAGCTCCCGCTCCCAGGGTTAAGGCGCGGGGGGTGAGTTTCTTCATCAATCCCTGCTGCCCTTCGGAGCCAAAGATTTCTCTGGCGGTGGTACGTACCAGTTTAGGGGTTACATTGTTATTGTTGGTGGCGTAAGCGCCGAGCAGAGCTCTATCACACAGCAGGTTTATCAGACGTGGCACCCCGCCGCTCAGACGATAGATGCTTCGCAGTGCTCCGCGGGTGAAGAGAGGGCGTTCCATCCCCGCTACCTGAAGGCGGTGATTGATGTATGCCACTGTTTCGGTGGAGTTGAGCGGATCCAGATGGTAGCGCGCCGTAACACGCTGCTCCAGTTGACGCAGTTCCTGGCGCTTGAGCAGGTCACGCAACTCGGGTTGACCGATCATGATAACCTGCAACAGCTTCTTCTTATTCGTCTCCAGGTTGGTCAGGAGACGAATCTGCTCCAGGACGTCAACACTCAGATTCTGAGCCTCGTCAATGATAAGTACGGTTTTGCGCCCTTCGGCGTGGGTTTCAAGGAGGAAGCGGTTGATAGCGTCCACAAACACCTTAATGCTTGTAGTGCGTTCCGGGTAGTCGATCCCGAGTTCATCACAGATGGTTTCAAGCAGCTCTGCGGCGCTCACCTTCGGGTTCAGTACGAAGGCGATTTCCGCATCGTCAGGAACCTGTTCGAGCAGGCAGCGGCATACCGTGGTTTTGCCCGTTCCCACCTCACCGGTTAAGAGGACAAAGCCACCATCAGTCCGAAACCCGTAAATCAGATGCGCCAGCGCCTCGCGGTGGTGCGTACTCATATACAGATATTCCGGATCCGGGGCGATGGAGAAAGGTCTGTCTCTGAGTCCGAAGTACTCTGTGTACATAGATCTCCTGCAGAGGAAATTCAGAGGTGCGAAAATGTACGAATAGCGAGAATAATAGTAAATATGTGCAGGTATGCCCAGCAATATTTCCCGGAGCCAAAGAGCTCGGTGGGTGCCTGAACGCAGCAACGCCGGAACGGGGAGGCATCCGATCCGGCGTTGCTGTGTTTCGGGTAGGAAGAAAGAATGAAGGTCAAAACCTGCCTGCCACAACAGGCCTTGATTGAGTGTGAATATACCCGAACCCCTGAGGCGGTACCACGGTGAAGCGCGTATTTATGTGATTGCGCATCACCGTTTTCAGGGTGCGCGAACACACACCCGGCCTCAGTAAATGTATGCATATCTAAGGGTTCGGGGACTCAGATGCTTGCGGAAGAATCCGCCTGTTTATCGTTGATGGTATAGGTGGGTGCGGGAGCAGAGCGGTCAAAATCCTTGGGCTCGATATGCTGCATCATAACCAGGGTGCCGTAACCCATCACCGCGCCACCTACAATAAAGAATACCCCCAGTGCGGCGCACCACAGGGCTTTTACCGCGTGGTTGGCTGTGTAACAGTGGTACGCGATTATAAAACACAAAATACCCAGTGGAATGGAAAGCAGGATCATCATAGGTCTGTTTCTCCTGTTTTTGGTTCCGTATGCCTTTCGTCGCCATCACCATTCCGGCAGGACGACAAGTAAAACTCCATTATCCGGCTAGTCCCACTTCAGGTCAAGCTTTACTTCAGCTCCGTCCAGGCTGTCGCTCAGATCCTGAGCTTCGGGATCGGTAATAATCCCCGCACCTATTTCGAGATTTTTCCCCGTGGTTTTTTCCGGATGCCGTTTTTGTATTGCTGGCTGATGGAGAATATCCGTATTTCCCGTCTGCAGAGATTCAAGGTGGGAGGAGGATATCTCAAGATTAAGTGCTGGCTGTGATGCATCAGGAAGTAAGCTGACCTGGTTCTGTATTGCTGCAGGGATGGTATGCTGTGGGGGCGCAGGCTCAGGTGCCGGCTCACTCTTTATCGTCTCTGCCGCAGATTGGGATGCCGGGGTGTTTTTATCCCTGTGTGAAGTATGTGGATCCTCACTGCCACAGCCACTCAGGGCAAGGCAAAGAAGTACAAAGATAGTAATTCCGCGTCCATCCCAGCAACGGTAATGATCCAAGATGTGCAATTTCATAATTATCTGCATTTTTTGGGTGTTAGGTGCTTAAATCTTTTTTCGTTACTGTATTATACCCGACGAAGTGTGTTTATCTCAAATAATGATATCAGTGGCAAAACGCACAACGGGCTGTCCACTATTTTAGCAGACAGCCCGTTGTAGCATTTACATTTAAACGATCGGATCTATTCTATTTCCCCCAGGTGTCGCGGATTCGGCTAACTGCTTTTTCCACCGTGGAGCGCTCACCGAAGGCGCTGAGGCGGAAGTAGCCTTCCCCGCTGGGGCCGAAACCGCTGCCGGGGGTGCCGACCACGTAGCACTCCTGCAGGAGCTTATCGAAGAACTCCCAGCTGCTCATCCCCTGCGGGGTTTTGAGCCAGATGTAGGGGGCGTTGACGCCGCCGTAGCAGGTGATGCCGGCCTCGGCAAGGCCTTCGCGGATGATGCGGGCATTTTCCATATAGTAGTTGATGGTTTCCTGCACCTGCGCCCAGCCTTCATCGGAGTACACTGCCGCTGCAGCACGTTGTACCGGGTAGGAAACTCCGTTGAACTTGGTGGATTGACGCCGGTTCCACAGGGGATTGAGGGCAATTTCAGCGCCGTCCTTACCCTTTACCTTGAGTTCCTGAGGCACTACGGTGAGGCCGCAGCGTACCCCGGTAAACCCGGCGGTTTTCGAGAAACTGCGGAACTCAATGGCGCAGCGCTTGGCGCCTTCGATCTCATAGATGGAGTGGGGGATATCCGCTTCGGTGATAAATGCCTCATAGGCAGCATCAAACAGGATTACCGCATCCTTTTCCAGGGCATAGTCCACCCAGGCTTTGAGTTGTGCCTTAGTCGCCACGGTACCGGTGGGATTGTTGGGATAGCACAGGTAGATGATATCCACATTTTCTTCAGGGAATTCCGGCATGAAGTTGTTGGCCTCGGTGCAAGGCATGTACACGATCCCCTCGTAGTAGCCTTTAGCGTTCGCTTCGCCGGTGCGTCCCACCATGACATTGGTGTCGTTGTATACCGGATAGACCGGATCACCTATGGCTACGGTGTTGTCGAGGTCGAAGATGTCGAGGATATTGGCACTGTCGCATTTGGAGCCATCTGAAATAAACACTTCGCTGCGCTCAAGCTTAACCCCGAGAGGATTATACGCTTTTGCGATGATGGTATCGATGAGCCACGCATACCCCTGCTCCGGACCGTAGCCGTGGAAGTTCTCGGTGCCGGCCAGGTCATCCACTCCGTCATGGAATGCCTTAACCACTGCCGGGGGCAGGGGGCGGGTCACATCGCCGATACCCAGACGGATCACCCCTTTGCCGGGGTTTGCTTCCACAAACTCGTTAATGCGGCGTGAAATTTCGGGGAACAGGTATCCGGCTTTGAGTTTCAGGTAATTCTCGTTCGCTATGGCCATGGAATTTTATCTCCTTTGCTGGAATGAACAGGTGAAATATGTATATAAGAGTGAAGCGATAATTTGTTTGTAACTATTCACAGGAACTTAAAACAGCCTCAGGTGCTAGAGCCATGGTTCCCGGTGGAAGGGTGTCTGGCTCAGGATAGAGCCAGTCAAGCCTCAGGACGAGTTTATGCGTCCCTGGAACCGGGAATTATGGCTCTTCACACCTATGCGGTGAATAGTTACCTTTGTTTTTCAGCGCAGCCCGAGCACATCCTGCATATCGTAGATGCCGGGCTCTTTCCCTTGCAGCCATGCACAGGCGCGCACCGCACCGCGGGCGAACATATCCCGGCTCATGGCGCGGTGACTGATTTCGATCCGTTCTCCCATCCCGATGAAATATACGGTGTGTTCACCCACGATATCCCCGCCGCGTACTGTCTGCATGCCGATCTCATCGTGGGTGCGGGCGCCGCACATACCCTCGCGGTGAAAGTTGGCAACTTTGTTGTAGTCGCGCCCGAGTTCATCCGCGACAATCTCACCCATGCGCACTGCGGTACCCGAGGGAGAATCCTTCTTCTGATTGTGGTGCATTTCCACAATTTCCACATCAAAGTCCTGCCCCAGGATAGCGGCTGCTTCTTTCAGAAGTTTAAAACACGCGTTTACACCCACGCTCATATTCGGAGCCAGAACTATGGCGATATTGTTTCCGATCTGTTCCAGCTCTTCACGCTCCTCCGGGGTGAAACCGGTGGAACCTATAACCATGTTTTTTCCCATGGCGGCGCAGACTCTGGCATTTTCCAGAGTAACTTCCGGAAAGGTGAAGTCGATGAGGATATCCGCTTCTTCGAGGCCGGTGCGCAGATTGTCCACCACTTTGACCTTAAGCTCGCCACATCCGGCGAGGATGCCCGCGTCCTGTCCGCAGGCGTTATGCCCCGGATATTCTATGGCTCCACACAGGTTCAGGTTGGGTGCGGCAGTGACTGCATTGATCAGGCGCAATCCCATACGTCCGGCAGCGCCGGTAACAGCAATATTGAGCATGATATCCTCTTATTTGTAGAAGACAGGGATAATATAATGCTGCCGTAGCGGGAAAGTCCGGCTACGGCAGCGTGAACATGTGCCTTTTTATGGAAGAAATGGCAGAATCAGATCAGGTTGTAGTTACGCATGACGTTTTTGAGCTTTTCAAGCACTTCGGGTTGCATGTTCACCAGGGGGAGACGCACGTGCTTTTCCGCTTTGCCGATAAGCTCGAGCGCGGTCTTGGCGGGGACTGGATTGGAGTCGATAAACATCGACTTGTGGAAGTCCAGCATGTGCAGATGCATTTTGCGCGCGTCGTCCCAGCGCCCTTCCTGTATTGCCACCACCATGTTTTTCACCTCGCGGGGGACAATATTGGCGCTTACGGAGATAACCCCTTTCGCGCCTACGGCCATGAGGGGGAGGGTAAGAAAGTCATCTCCGGAGAGAACGTCGATTTTGTCGCCGGCGCGGCTGATTATGGTGCCGGCCTGGGTCACATCGCCGGAGGCCTCCTTGATGGCGACGATATTGTCTATTTCAGCAAGCCGGATGGTGGTTTCCGCGAGCATGTTCATCCCGGTACGCCCCGGAACATTGTAGAGTATCTGGGGCAGGGCAATGGCTTCGGCCAGAGCTTTGTAGTGCTGATACAGCCCCTCCTGCGATGGCTTGTTGTAGTACGGGCTTACCAGGAGGAGTCCATCCGCGCCCATCTCTTTGGCGTGACGGCTGATTTCGATGGCTTCGGCAGTGGAGTTGGAGCCGGTGCCGGCGATTACCGGAATCCGTCCTCGGACCTGCTCGATGCACGCTTTGATCACGCGGTCGTGTTCTTCATAGTCCAGAGTTGCGGATTCACCGGTGGTGCCGCAGGGGACAATCACGTCGGTTCCGTTTTCAATCTGAAATTCCACCAGTTCGCGAAACTTGTCCTCGTTTACGCTTCCATCACTGTTCATGGGGGTCACGATGGCGACCATTGAGCCTGTAAACATGCTTTTCTCCTGTGTGGGTATTTTTATATTTGTGCACATGCGCTTGTGCAGTAAATTTCCATCCGCATTTTTCCGCATAAGTAACACAGGTGCAAAAGGTTGTCAAAACGCCATTTAGCCCTGCAGCTACGCAGGTTACAGCGGAGCCTCGGGTGTCACCTTGACACTGGAAGCAGCATCGCTTTCGAGGATGAATTCCCCTTTTTTTACCACTGTACGCACCGTGTATCTGTAGGTGGTGGCGTTTTTCAGATTCAGATCCTCATAGGTGGCGGCTTTCAGCGGAGCGCGATTCAACGGGCGCGTGCCGAAATACTCTCCCTCTTTACAGCGATAGATATTGTAACCGAGCAGGTTCGTCCGGGTTTCTTCTCCGGCCGGTTCTTCCCAGTGAAGCACCACCTGACGATCCGCAGCCTGTGCCTTCAGTTCCGCCGGGGGCTCGGGGGCAGGGAAACAGGGGCGATGAATAGTGCTGGAGTCCCCGGCCTGCTCATCGCGGGTTATCGGCACAATTTTGTAACGATAGCCGGTGTCGGGTTCCACAAAGTGATCCCACATGTAGATGCGGGTACTGGAGCGGTTTTTGCTCTGGTAAAAATCCACATCGATCTGCTGGAGCAGATGCTGCGGATTGCGGCACTCCGGACATCCTGATTCGGGGGCGTAGTCGATGCGGTACACTTCAAAGCGCTTAAGGTTGTCGAGTTCAGAGCCATCCTGGTTCAGAGTCGGGATATCCCAGCCGAGAAGCAGAGAGGAACCGCGCTGACTCAGGGTGACATTCCCCGGAGCCACGGGCAACTTTGCTCCCAGGGGGGTCACGGGGCCTTTTTTCCCGCAGGCACTCAGACCCAGGATGAGCAGAAGCGCAAAAAGCAGTGTGTTGAACAGATGTTGGGGTGTATGCATAGGGCGTCTCATGCCTTGTCACGGGTCTCGTGGGCGCGGGCTATTTCCCGCTCCACTGCGCAGCGCGCTGTACCTCCAGTGGTGGTGCGTGCATTGACCGAGGCCTCCAGGGTGACGAAATCGTAGATATCCTCTTCGATGAGATCACTAAAGCGGCGAAACTCCTCCACGCTCAATTCCGGAATATCCTTACCCTGTTCAATGCAGTAGCGCACGGTTTTTCCCACCACCTCGTGCGCCTGGCGGAACGGCAGCCCTTTACGCACGCAGTAGTCGGCAATATCGGTGGCGGTGGAGAATCCGCGCGCGGCGGCTATGCGCATGTTGTCCGCTTTAACCTTCATTTCCGCTATCATGGAGACAAAAATCTTCAGACTCCCTTTGACGGTGTCAATGCTGTCGAACAGGGGTTCCTTGTCCTCCTGCATATCCTTGTTGTACGCCAGGGGCAGGGATTTCATCAGAGTCAGGAGGCTGACGAGGTTGCCGTACACCCGCCCGCTCTTGCCGCGGACCAGTTCCGGGACATCGGGGTTTTTTTTCTGCGGCATGATGGAGCTGCCGGTGCAGAAGGCATCACTGAGTTCGATAAAATCGAAATCGGCGCTGGACCAGATGATGAGTTCTTCGCTTAGGCGGGAGAGATGCATCATCAGGGTGGCGGCGGCGCTGCAGAATTCGATGGCAAAGTCCCGATCCGACACCGAATCGAGGCTGTTGCGGGTCACGCCGTCAAAGCCGAGCTCTTCGGCCACCCATTCGCGGTCGATAGGGAAGGTGGTGCCGGCCAGGGCTCCGGCGCCCAAGGGCAGGACATTCATACGCGAGCGACAGTCGCGCATCCGGCTTGCATCGCGTTTGAACATCTCGTGATATGCGAGCATGTGGTGGGCGAAAAGCACCGGCTGCGCCGTCTGCAGATGGGTGTAGCCGGGCATGATGGTGTCGAGATTCCCCTGCGCCTGGGTTAAGAGAGAATCCATAAGGGATTCAAGATATGCGATTATCGCATCGAGTTCGTCGCGCAGGTAGAGGCGGATATCCACAGCCACCTGATCGTTGCGTGAACGCCCGGTATGGAGTTTCCCCCCCACAGGCCCGATGCGCTCAATCAGACGCGCTTCGATGTTCATGTGGATATCTTCCAGCGCCACCGAGAACTCGATGTCACCCTGCTCGATATCCTTGAGAATGCTGTCAAGCCCGGCACAGATCTGCTCCGCTTCATCGGCGGTGATAATCTCCTGGCGCGCGAGCATCTGTGCGTGCGCTTTTGAACCGCGGATATCGTAGGGATACAGGCGTTGCTCAAAGCCGATGGAGGCGGTGAACTCCTCCACAAATTTATCCGTAGGCTGGGTAAAACGTCCCCCCCAGAGTTTCTGACTCATGCTAAATATCTCCTTGACCCTGTCGCAGGACTTTTTGTCTGCGACGTTGCTGTTTGAATAGATGGTGCGCTTAACAATTCTCGTCCTGGGCCGAATTGCCGTATCCGTTGGGAATGTTCACCCAGCCGTCGGATTCGGTGTGTTTGTAGACCCGGTGAACCTTGAGCGGCATCCGCGTGGTGCGGGGATCAAACTCATAGAACACGGGCAGGTTGAAATAGTACAGCCGCTTCTCCGGGCCGAAACGCAGGCGGCATACGGGCAGGCCGCCAAAGTCGTCGGTGGAAAATTCCGCCAGCCTGTAGCTTTGCATACGGTGGTGGTTGCTGATTATCACCGATGAATATCCGAAGGTGTCATCCTCGCTCACCCCCGGAGGAGCATTAACCAGTCTGGTGGTGTTGCAGAATACCGTAATGGTATCCCGCACGCCGGGAGCAGCTTCAAGGAGTTCGGCGTAGAAACCGTGAACCACATCGCGGAAGGTGCGGTGCTCCGGCTTGGGATTGCATTCCAGCACCACAAGCAGGTCGAGTTGCTGGCGTGCGGAAAAAAACAACTCATTGGCGTGATCGATAATCCGGGCGATATTTGACTGAAGCAGGGTCCGGTAGATATAGTCGAAGCAGATCAGTGCCATGAAATTGAAGGCATTGGGTTCGCTGCGCCACAGAGGGAAAATCTTGCCGTGATACAGATCGTTGCTCGCGTCCGGGGCCTCCTCCAGGGCGAAGGGGTGGCTTTTGGCCTGGAGGTACACGCGCGTATCTCCGTTGGCATCCTTGATAATGGTAGCGGCGCTGTTGACCTGCAGGCAGTCAATATCTCCGCTTAAACGGTCGGTGCGGATCGATTCAAGCAACTCGGCGTTGTCGGCACTGAACTGCCCGGCAAAGGCATAGAACTCGGTCAGGCGCATATGTTCGATCCCGACCATGGTGACCGTGTTGTTATTGAAGTGCTCCTCGATGTGCTGGAGCATGGCGTCAAAATACTCTACCGGAAGAACCGCTTCAGGAAATACGAGAAAGTGGAGTTTGCTCAGATTTCCCGAACCCTGCGCCACCAGGTCAAGAACCGAGTGGATCCGTTCCCATTTGCGTCGGGAAACCGCAGCCGGATCTGCCTCATCCTCGGTGCGGATCTCATTGGGGATCTGGCTCAAAAGGCAGTGGAGGTGGTGACCGCGCGGAAACTCGAGGAGTACTTTTTTTTCAACGATTCTGAACATGGGTATCTACGTTTCGCTAAACGGGGAATCCCCCGGCAGTTCCAGATCCGCGTTATCTCCGGGAGGTTGCAGATGCGGCCACTTCTGTTCCGGATACAGCTGCACCAGCACCTGACGCGACCCGGGTGGAATATCCAGATGCGGGAGTTCATCCCCGGCAAACCAGCGTGCCTCACTCAGTTCCGCGGGATTGATGTTGATATCCATGCTCAGAGGCAGGGCGCGATAGTAGAGGATGATATAGTGATCGTTGCGCTCACCCACTGCGAGATGTTCGTATATATCCACCAGGGTTCCGGTTTTAACCTTCAGCCCCACCTCTTCCTGTACTTCACGCATCAGGGCACTCGCAATGGACTCGCCATGGTCGATCTTGCCTCCGGGCATCACCCACTGTCCGAAAAACGGGGGAATATTGCGTTTGGTCAGGAGGATGCGCTGTTGTTCATCAATAATACACGCAACCACTGAGGTTTTAATGTGCTTGAGGATGCCGGAATCCATCGGGTTTGCCTTAATTATCTGAATGTGGCTCAGATATGATTCATGCGTTGCTCTATCAGGCTGTGCCATCAATTCTCTCCTTCCCCTTGGGGAAGGTTAGGATGGGGGCAATTCCAAAAGATGATGCCCTTTTCGTGTATTATCCCCACCCTGACCCTCCCCTATAAAAAGGGGAGGGGAAATACATGCCGATCGTTTTACTTATTCCGCATCAAGCTGCGGATACGCAGGCGCAGAGCGTTGATCTTGATGAATCCTTCCGCATCCGCCTGATTGTACACCTCGTCGGCTTCGAAGGTGGCATAATCGAGGTTGAAGAGGGAGTCGGTCTTGGAGTCACGCCCCACTACCCGGCAGTGCCCTTTATAGAGTTTAATCCGGGCCACTCCGTTCACGGTTTTCTGGGTGTCATCAATCAGGGCCTGAATCGCTTCGCGTTCCGGGGCGAACCAGTAGCCGTTGTAGATGATTTCCGCATAGCGGGGGATCAGGGAGTCACGCAGGTGCATAACTTCGCGATCCATGGTGATCGATTCCACCGCGCGGTGGGCTTCCTCCATAATGGTGCCGCCCGGGGTTTCATATACGCCGCGGCTCTTCATCCCGACGTAGCGATTTTCCATCAGATCCACGCGTCCAATGCCGTGCTTGTATCCGAGCTCGTTGAGTTTTGTCAGCAGTGCCGCCGGGGAAAGACGTTCGCCGTTGACGGCGACCGGATCGCCCTTTTCAAACTCAATTTCCACATATTCCGCCTGGTCCGGGGCGTCCTCGGGGCGCACACTCATCACATACATCTCCTCCGGGGCTTCTGCCATGGGATTTTCGAGGACATCACCCTCGAAGGAGATATGCAGGAGGTTGCGGTCGCTGCTCCAGGGAAATTTTTTGCTCGTGGGTACGTGGATGTCGTGCTTGCGCGCATACTCCTCCAGAGCTGATCTGCTGTTGAGATCCCATTCGCGCCAGGGGGCGATAACCTTTACCGCCGGATCGAAGTGATAGTAGCTCAGCTCGAAACGCACCTGGTCATTGCCTTTGCCTGTAGCCCCGTGCGAAACCGCGTCCGCGCCTTCGGCTTTGGCGATCTCCATCTGTTTTTTGGCGATCAGGGGGCGGGCAATCGAGGTGCCGAGGAAGTAGCGCCCTTCATAGATGGCGTTGGCGCGGAACATGGGGAAGACAAAGTCGCGTACAAACTCCTCACGCAGGTCTTCCACGTAGCAATTGCATGCTCCGGTCTTTTTCGCCTTTTCCGGGATAAAGTCGAGTTCCTCCCCCTGACCGAGATCAGCAGCGAATGCCACTACCTCGCAGCCGTATTCTTCGATGAGCCACTTCAGAATAATAGAGGTGTCGAGTCCGCCGGAATATGCCAGAACTGCCTTTTTTACATCACCTTTGTTTGCCATAGTTGAGATCTCCTTGTTTAATACTTAAGCCTGCATTGCCTGCATACACATATATGCCAGGTGCAGGTTAGGTTTTTAGATTTTAACTACCTTGGTATCCGCCATAAGGTCATGGAGGGCACGTTTGTCACTGCGCAGGGCCGCCATCAGGTACCCGATCCCCAGGACAATGCCGGAGATGAATTTGCCGATGGTCTCGCGGATAAACGCCTGTCCGTAGCTTACCTGCGTATTGTCGAGGCGTACCACCCTGATCCGGAGAAGCATTTTTCCCGGGGTCTGGCCCGAGTACCCGGTGAAGAACACATAGTAGAAGATACCTGCCAGGGTGCTGAAGAGCATGATGAGCATCTGCACCATGGGCAGAGTGGCGGAGCCGCTGATTTCGGTAATAGTGCCGAGGGCGAAGGCCATCCCGAACTGTAAGGCCGAAGATACCAGGGAATCGAAGAGTGCCGCCACTGCACGTATCCAGAATCCGGCGGCACAAGGCTCGCCTGCTGTTGCACTTCGGATATCGGAGGCGGAATCTTCCGCAGGGGGCGCTTCATCTCGTTCTGCAGCAGTGAAGGTCTGCGTTTGCTCCTTCATCTTCTCAGGCATATTTTGTGCGGGATCAAACTGAAACGAGCCCTTGCACTGCGGGCAGGTAACCTGCACTGCCTGAGGGGGGATAGCTTCGGGCTCGAGTTCGCGCGTGTAGCCGCAGTGTGGACAGATCAATTGCACGCTGTCTGCTCCCGGGTGTTCTGCATCAGGGTTGCCATGATCGCCTTCTGGACATGGAGGCGGTTTTCCGCTTCATCGAAAACCACGGAGTGTGGCCCCTCTATCACTTCATCGGTGATTTCCTCGCCGCGGTGCGCTGGCAGACAGTGAAGCACCAGAGCATTACCGGCTGCGACTCCAAGAGTCCGGGTATTGATCTGAAATCCGGAAAAGTCGCGGCAGCGTTTTTCCTGCTCCTCTTCCTGTCCCATACTCGCCCAGACATCGGTGTTGAGGATATCAGCTCCTGCAGCGGCTTCGAGGGGGTCACTGGTGTAGTTGATTTTTGCTCCCTGATCGCGCGCCCACTGCATTACCTCTGCATCCGGTTCATAGCCTTTCGGAGTGGCAACGCGCAACTCAAATCCGAATACCGCAGCTGCATTGATCCACGAATGAGCCATGTTGTTCCCGTCGCCGATCCACGCATATGTCTGATCGCGGTAAGAACCTTTGTGCTCAAGTACCGTGAAGATATCCGCCATCACCTGACAGGGATGATACATGTCGGTCAGGGCATTGATAACCGGCACCGTGGCGTAGTGGGCGAGTTCTTCGATGTCCGCCTGGTTGTAGGTGCGGATCATGATGCCGTCTACATAGCGCGACAGGACGCGCGCGGTATCTTTTATGGGTTCGCCCCGACCGATCTGGGTGTTACCGGAGGAGAGGAACAGGGCATGCCCTCCGAGTTGAAACATTCCGGTCTCAAAGGAGATGCGGGTCCGGGTCGAACTCTTTTCAAAAATCATAGCCAGACTCTGCCCGGCGAGAAGAGGGTGACTGATGCCACGCCTGTGCTGATTTTTCAGTTCGCGTGTCAGGGTAAGGATAGCGTCCAGGTCTGCAGCGCTCCAGTCCCGCAGACGCAGAAAATCAGAATTCATCTAGCTGAGGCTCCTTTTATATGGGTAAAAAATTGTGGGTAAACTTTTCAGTAAGGGCATGTGACACCCACCGGTAACGGGTGCTTCGAATAATTGCCCTTGTGTATTTATCTACGTTTATAGTCCGGTTTATCGCCGGAATAGTATTTATACGGCGGATGGTATTTGCTCTGGGTTTCCGGTTTGAACATGACCCACAAAAACGCAACGATAACCAGAACCAGGATAACAAAGGAACCAATAATTGCCTCTGTGGATATGTTCTTCATACAAGTATCATCCTTCGCTGAAACGAGCTAAAACCTGATCCAGAATCTCGATGGCGTGGTCGATCTCCCCTTTGTTCACTATCAACGGCGGAACGAAACGCAATACCTTGCCCGCAGTGCAGTTGATCAACAGACCACGCTTTAGAGCCTCTTTTACCATGGGGGCACCCTCGATATCGAGCTGGAGGCCCAGAATCAGGCCGCGTCCGCGCACTTCGCCGCAGAAAGAGTATCTCTCACTCAGTTGTTCCAGACCCCGGCGCAGATATGCTCCCATTTCCACGCAGTTTTCCAGCACTCCGTCATGCAGCAGGGTATCCATACACGCCAGCCCCGCTGCAGTCACCAGCGGATTGCCGCCGAAGGTGGAGCCGTGACTGCCGGGGGTAAAGGCGGCTGCGGCTTTTTCCGTCGCCACCATGGCGCCGATGGGAGCACCGCCCGCCATGGCCTTGGCCAGAGTCATAATGTCGGGGGCCACGTCATCGTGCTGATAGGCGAAAAGTCTGCCTGTGCGTCCGCATCCTACCTGGACTTCATCAAATACCAGCAGCAGATTGTGCTCGTCGCACAACTCGCGCACCGCCTTCAGGTATCCGGGAGGAGCCACGTTTATTCCTCCTTCGCCCTGAACCGGCTCAAGCATGACCGCACATACTTCCGGGGTCATTGCCATGCGCATCGCTTCAATATCGCCGAAGGGAACATAGCGAAACCCCGGCACTACCGGGGTAAAACCTTTGCGCACCGCATCCTGTCCCGTGGCGCTGATGGTGCCGATGGTGCGCCCGTGGAAGGAGGCAAGGGCGGTGATTACCGTGAAGCGGTTGTTGCCGTTTTTCTCGGCGCTGTGCTTGCGCACCAGCTTCATCGCTGCTTCATTGGCTTCGGCGCCGGAGTTGCAGAAAAATACGCGCTCGCCGAAGCTGTTCCGGCACAGAACTTCAGCCAGCTCAATCTGATTGGGAATATGGTAGAAATTGGAGCAGTGGATCAGGGTCTCCGCCTGTTTCTGCAGAGCGGCCACGATTTTGGGATGGCAGTGCCCCAGGTTGTTAACTGCAACCCCGGCGAGAAAATCGAGGTATTTGTTACCGTCCACATCCCAGAGCCAGCACCCCTTGCCTTTAGCAGCCACAATGGGGAAACGTCCGTACGTGGTGGCAATGCAGGCATCGCCACGCTCTATCCATTCCTGTGTATTCATGCGTTGAACCTCGCTACTGCTGTACCAATCCCCTTATCGGTGAAGATCTCCAGCAGACATGTGTGCTCCATGCGTCCGTCAATTATATGCGCCTTGGCAACCCCCTCATTTACCGCATCCACACAGCAGTTCACCTTGGGGATCATGCCGCCGCTGATGGTTCCATCTTCAATCAGAGCGTCCACCGCGTCAATATCAATAGTGGAGATAAGTTTTCCCTCTTTGTCCAGCACACCCTCCACATCAGTGAGGAGCATGAGTTTTTCCGCTTTCAGGGCTCCGGCCACACGCCCTGCGACCAGATCCGCATTGATATTATAGGTTTCGCCGTTGGGACCCACGCCGATGGGGGCGATAACCGGGATGAAATTGCTGTCCTCCAGGGCGGTGAGCACTTCCGGATTGACCGAATCCACTTCGCCCACCATGCCCACGTCCACGATTTCCGGGGTCAGGGTATCGGGATTGACCATGGTCATCTCAAGTTTATGCGCCATAATCAGGTTGCCGTCTTTGCCGGACAGTCCCACGGCGCGCCCGCCGGCGTTGTTGATATTGCCTACGATCTCCTTGTTGACCTTACCGCCGAGCACCATCTCCACCACATTCATGGTTTCGGTGTCGGTGACCCGCATTCCCTGGACAAAATCGGTTTTACGTCCCATCTGTTCCAGCACTCTGCCGATCTGAGGCCCGCCCCCGTGCACCACCACCGGGTTGATGCCGATGAGCTTGAGTAGAATGATGTCGTTGGCAAACCCGCGCTTGAGGTGTTCCTCCACCATGGCGTTGCCGCCGTATTTGATAACCACGGTTTTACCGTAGAAACGCTGCATGTAGGGCAGCGCCTCCATAAGAATATTGGCTTTGTTGATCAGTTCCTGCACGGGGCAACACTCCTGTATATATTCCCGCGCGCTAACACGCGGGATGGTTGCTGAGGTTAGAGGATAAAGCGCGACAGATCCTCGCTGGATACAATTTTTTCCAGACGTTCACGCACCATGGATGTATCCACTTCGATCTTTTTCTCTCTGAGCTCAGGGGCGTTGAAGGACACCTCTTCGAGGAGTTTCTCGATAATTGTGTGCAGACGCCGGGCCCCGATGTTTTCGGTCTGTTCATTTACCTGAGCGGCGATGCGCGCTACTTCGCGGATGGCCTCCGAGCTGAAATTCAGGTGCAGGCCTTCGGTTTCCATCAAAGCACGGTACTGGCTGATCAGGGCGTTGCGCGGCTCCGTGAGGATCTGGACAAAATCGTCTTCGCTGAGGCTATCGAGTTCGACTCTGATGGGAAAACGCCCCTGTAACTCCGGGATGAGATCCGAAGGCTTGGCTACATGAAACGCCCCCGCGGCGATAAAGAGGATATGATCGGTTTTTACAGGCCCAAATTTGGTGTTTACCGTGCTTCCTTCCACGATGGGAAGAATATCGCGCTGTACCCCCTCACGCGAGACTTCAGGCCCCTGGTTCCCGCCTGGGCTTGCAACCTTGTCAATTTCATCAATGAAGATGATGCCGTTCTGCTCGGTGCGCTGGCGCGCGAGATTGTGCACCTCCTCCATATCCACTAGCTTCTGTGCCTCCTGCTCAATGAGGATTTCACGCGCATCCTTCACCTTGATACGGCGGCGTTTGGTCTTTTTGGGGAACAGGTTGCCGAACATATCCTTGAGGTTGATTCCCATATCTTCCGCGCCCGGTGGGGTCATCACCTCCATGGCGGGCATGGTGGATTCTTCGGTTTCGAGTTCCACATAGCGCTGTTCCAACTCCCCCATACGCAGCAGGCGTTTCATCTTGTCGCGTGTGGAACTCTGTGATTCCCCGGCATCACTCTCCATATCGGAGCTGCCCGGCAGGAGCAGATCGAGGAGCTTCTCCTCCGCCTGATCTTCAGCCTGGAGACGTTTTTTCTCGGTCTCCTCCTCTTTCACCATAATGATGGCGAGTTCCACCAGATCGCGCACCATGCTTTCCACATCGCGGCCGACATAGCCAACTTCGGTGAACTTGCTCGCTTCCACCTTGATAAACGGAGCGTGGGCGAGTTTGGCGAGACGCCGGGCGATCTCGGTTTTTCCCACCCCGGTGGGACCGATCATGATGATGTTTTTGGGGGATATCTCATCGCGCAGATCATCCGCCACCTGCTGACGCCTCCAGCGATTGCGCAGCGCCACGGCAACGGCACGCTTGGCACCATTCTGGCCGATAATGTAACGATCGAGTTCCGATACTATTTCTCGAGGGGTAAGGTTATCCATTACAGGGTTTCCATGCTTATATGTTCGTTGGTGTAAATACAGGTCTCTGCGGCGATTTTCATCGCCTCACTCGCAATATCCGCCGGCTTCATGTCTGTGTTGCGCAACAGCGCGCGCGCTGCCGCCTGAGCATAGGCACCGCCGGAACCGATAGCGGCGACACCGTCATCGGGTTCAATCACATCACCCACCCCAGAGATAACCAGGGTCTGGTTCTTATCCGCCACCAGAAGCAGGGCTTCGAGCTTGCGCAGCACTCGATCGCTGCGCCACTCCTTCGCCAGAGCCACGGCAGAGCGTGCAAGCTGGCCCTGAAACTCCTGGAGTTTGCCCTCGAATTTTTCAAACAGGGTGAAAGCGTCTGCAGTGCTGCCGGCAAACCCGCCGATAATAGTGCCATTGTGCATGCGTCGCAGCTTACATGCGCTATGCTTCATAACTGTATGTCCCAGAGTTACCTGCCCGTCACCGGCAATGGCAACCCCGTCTGCGGAGCGTACTGCCAATATGGTTGTACCTTTAAACATTTAAGATCCTGTTGTGAGTTTTAGGGGGTGTTTACCTGTTTTGCAGGGGCGCATGGCATGCGCCCTTATCTATGCTATAGCAAAGACAGGCAAGGGCGAATGAAGTTCGCCCCTACAGCGCCTGTTCAATCACCTGAGGTGCTTTTTCGAGCATGGGATCGATAGCGCCTACATCGGCTCCCCCGGCCTGGGCCAGATCCGGACGCCCGCCCCCGCGCCCGCCCACCATTTCAGCCAGGGGTTTGATTATATCTCCGGCTTTGATGCGGGGCGTAAGATCCTTGCTCACCGCCACCAGCAGGGCGACCTTGTGGTCATTGGCTCCGGCAAGGACAATAACCCCGGACTGGAGTCTATCGCGCAATTTGTCGCACTGCTCACGCAGCTTTTTACCGTCGAGGCCGTCGAGGCGTGCTATGAGGACATCCATATCCCCCACTTTGATGATATTATCTGCCATCTCAGCGGCGCGGTCCGCTTCGAGGCGATCCTGCAGGGTCTCGATTTCGCGCTCGAGTTCCTTCTGCTGCTCCACCAGCTTTTTGATGCGCTGCTGCAGACGGTTGGGCTCGGTTTTAATCAGAGCCGCCATATCGTCCACCATCTTCTGGCGGCGATACACCTCCTCCAGGGCTTTTTCTCCGGTTACCGCTTCGATACGGCGCACACCGGCGGCAATACCTGATTCCTGTACGATCTTGAACAGGCCGATATCCCCACTCGCAGAAACATGGGTGCCGCCACACAGCTCCATACTGATGTCGCCCATCTGCACCACGCGCACCTTGTCGGCGTATTTCTCTCCGAACAGGGCTTTGGCTCCGGCGGCCACCGCTTCCTCGGTTTCCATAACTTTGGTGGTCACGCCGCGATTGGCACGGATGCAGCGGTTTACTTCATCTTCAATCTGTTTGAGCTCTTCCTTGCTCAGGGCGGAGAAATGGGTAAAGTCAAAGCGCAGGCGTTCCGGGGTTACCAGAGAGCCCGCTTGTTCCACATGGTCGCCCAGAATCCGCCCCAATACCGCCTGCAGAATGTGGGTGGCACTGTGATTGAGGCATGCGGCCTGGCGTGCTTCCGCGTTGATGTGTAACTCGACATTGTCACCGACACGCAGATTGCCGCTCTCGATCTCGCTGATGTGAGAGATCAGTTCGGGCAGGACACGCACCGCGTTTACCACCCTGGCGCGCATCCCATCGTTTTTCATTATCCCGGTATCACCGCTCTGGCCCCCGGATTCGCCGTAAAAGGGAGTGATGGAAGTGAAGACCTCCACCTTGTCGCCACCTTCCGCCCGGTCGACCCGCTTTCCATCTTTGAGGATCGCGACCACACTGCCGAAGTCTTCGGTTTTATCGTAGCCGCTGAACTCGGTGACCAGGCCCTCTTCGGCAAGCTGTTTGTAGATGGCGGCAATGCCCTCTTCGCCGGAGCCTTTCCAGTGCTCGCGCGCCTGACGCCGCTGTTCTTCCATGCAGCGTTCAAATCCGGCCTGATCCACGGTGTAGCCGTCCTTTTCCACAATATCCGCGGTCAGATCGACAGGAAAGCCGAAGGTGTCGTAGAGTTTGAATACCACATCACCCGAGATTTCACTTGAACCCTGCTGTTTGAGCTTTGCCACCTCTTCGTTGAGAATTTTCAGGCCGTTGCCCAGGGTCTGGATGAAGCGCTCTTCTTCGTTGGTAATCACTTTGGCGACAAATGCCTTGCGCTTCGCCTCCTCAGGATACGCCTGCGCCATGCTGTCGAGGACGAAGCCTGCGGTTTTGTACAGTACCGGTTCTTCGAACCCGAGCATCTTGGCATGGCGCATGGCGCGGCGCATGATGCGGCGCAGCACGTAACCGCGCCCTTCGTTTGAAGGGAGTACTCCGTCGGCAATCAGGAACGCGGCGGCACGGCTGTGATCCGCTATGACCCGCATGGAGATATCCCTCTCTTCATTTTCGCCGTAGGCGTGGCCTGCGAGTTCGGCGATATATTCGAGGATGCGGCGGATGCCGTCGGTTTCGTAATTGGAGGTTACTCCCTGAAGGACGGCGCTGATGCGTTCCAGCCCCATGCCGGTGTCTACCGAGGGTTTGGGCAGGGGGGTGAGGGTGCCGTCAGCACTGCGGTCAAACTGCATGAAGACATTGTTCCAGATCTCCATGTAGCGGTCGCAGTCGCACCCTACCGCGCATTCGGGTTTCCCGCAGCCGACGCCGGGGCCGTTGTCCCAGAAGATTTCGCTGCAGGGTCCGCAGGGGCCGGTATCCCCCATGGACCAGAAGTTATCCGCTTCACCGAAACGGTAGATGCGCTCACGCGGCACCCCTTCCTGGGTGTGCCATATTTCGGCGGCTTCGTCGTCATCTTCGTACACGGTGACGTAGAGGCGCTCGGTGTCAAGCTTCAGCTCTTCGGTGAGGAACTTCCACGCCAGGGCGATGGCCTCTTTTTTGAAATAATCGCCGAAGGAGAAATTTCCCAGCATTTCAAAAAACGTGTGGTGGCGCGCGGTGCGTCCCACGTTTTCGAGGTCGTTGTGCTTGCCCCCGGCGCGGACACACTTCTGGACTGAAGCGGCGCGCACATAAGGGCGTTTTTCGTTGCCCAGAAAGCAGTCCTTGAACTGATTCATCCCCGCATTGGTGAATAACAGGGTCGGGTCGTTATGCGGTATAAGAGAGGACGAGGCAACAACCTGGTGGCCGTGTTCTTCAAAGTAGCGTAAAAAGCGCGCGCGGATGTCATTCGTGGTCAGCATGGAGATCTTTCAACCTTTCATCTATGTGGGCAAAAATTTTGGGTAAACTGAAGCCGCGGCGCTGCAGATATCCTGCAATGCGGCGGCGCTGGCGCGGATCGGTTAAATCCGTTTCGCGCGTAGCAATGTGACGTTCGAACACCTCGGCGAGGATAGTATCCTCCGCATGTTCACTCATACATTCGTCAATGGCTTCTTCAATGTCCTGTTCTTCAAACCCCTCTTTAAACAGTTGCTGGCGCACACGGGCACCAACCTTGCCGTTGCGCATCAGGGTTCGGGTGCGTTCCCGCGCAGTGCGGGGATCATCTATATAATTCAGTTCGCGGCAACGTGCAACAGCAGCGTCTATCTCCGCCGCGGGGTAGTCCTTTTTGCTCAGACGCCGGCGCAGATCCGCGACGCTGCGGGGGCGCACGGTCAGCAGACGTAAGGCATGTGCGTAAGCACCGCTTTTTGCGTCCATTTATGCACTTTCATCGTCGGCCTTTTCATCTTTGTTGAACTGATCCCAGGTGAGATCAGAGGTGGATGAAATGCCTGAATACTTGAGTTTGAAATCATCCGGATTGCTGCTCTGGCGCAGAGCTTCGTCAAATGTGATCAGTTCGTTGTTCAGCAGTTTCATCAGGGATTGATCAAAAGTCTGCATGCCGTAGGTTTCATATCCGTGCTGGATGGTATCGCGCAGGAGCTTGGTCTTTTCTTTGTCGTCAATCAACTCACGTACCCGTGCCGTGGATACCATCACTTCCACCGCCGGAACACGCCCTTTGCCGTCCGCCCTGGGAACAAGGCGCTGGGAAACCACCCCTTTGAGAACCGCGGAAAGCTGGAGGCGCACCTGACGCTGCTGATAGGGGGGAAATACCCCCACAATGCGGTTAATGGTTTCCTGCGCGTCCACGGTATGCAGGGTGGACAACACCAGGTGTCCGGTTTCGGCTGCGGTCAAGGCGGTGTCAATGGTTTCGTAGTCACGCATCTCCCCCACGAGGATTACATCCGGATCCTGGCGCAGTGATGATTTCAGGGCATCGGCAAAGCTCTGGGTGTCCACTCCGAGCTCGCGCTGGTTGATGATGCTCTTTTTGTCCCGATGGAGATACTCAATGGGATCTTCAATCGTGATGATGTGCTCTGTGCGATTGGAGTTGATCGCATCGATCATGCTTGCCAGAGTGGTGGACTTGCCCGAGCCCGTGGTCCCGGTTACCAGCACCAGCCCGTGTTTGTTCTGGGTTATCCTCTTGATTACCGGCGGCAGATTCAACTCCTCCAGGGTGGAGACATTGAACGGAATTGTGCGCAGTACCGCCGAAATGGAGCCGCGCTGGGTGAACATATTGACCCTGAAACGTCCGAGGCCCTGTACACCGTAGGCCAGATCCAGTTCATGTCTGTTTTCGAATTCCTCACGCTGGCGGTCAGAAAGCATCGCATAGGTCATCTTGCGGATGTTTTCCGGTGTAAGACGCGGCGCGTTCGGCAGGGGGCGCAGTGCTCCATCAATACGATACACCGGAGGCAGTCCCGCCTTGATATGCACATCTGAAGCCTTGGCTTTTACCGCCATGGCAAGGATTTCGTTGAGTTCCATAGGCTACTCCGTTTTGGATTCCTGTGCCTCGGGCTGCAGTTGTGATAAGCCGTAGAGCTCCAGAATCTGCTGTTCGATGTTATGCGCCATTTCCGGGTGTTCCTTGAGGTAGATCTTGGCGTTTTCACGCCCCTGACCGATGCGCTCGCCGTTGCAGGAAAACCAGGCACCGCTTTTTTCCACAATATCGTTGGCCACCCCCAGGTCAATCAGTTCACCGACCTTGGAAATTCCTTCACCGTACATGATATCAAATTCCGCCTCTTTGAACGGAGGCGCGGTCTTGTTTTTTACCACTTTGACGCGGGTGCGCCCGCCGATGATATCCTGCCCCTGCTTTAGGGTGGCGATCTTGCGGATATCCATGCGCACCGAGGAGTAGAATTTGAGCGCGTTACCGCCGGTAGTGGTCTCCGGATTGCCGAACATCACCCCGATCTTCATGCGGATCTGGTTGATGAAAATCACGCTGCAGTTTGATTTGCTGATGGTGGCGGTGAGTTTACGCAGTGCCTGCGACATCAGACGCGCCTGCAGCCCCATGTGGGAATCGCCCATCTCTCCTTCAATCTCAGCACGTGGTACCAGAGCCGCGACTGAATCCACTACCAGAACATCAATGGCGCCGCTGCGCACGAGCACCTCCACTATCTCCAGGGCCTGCTCTCCGGTATCCGGCTGGGATACCAGCAGATCATCGGCGTGAACCCCGAGTTTACGCGCATAGTGAATATCCAGAGCGTGTTCCGCATCCACAAAGGCTGCTATTCCCCCTTTTTTCTGCGCTTCAGCCACAATGTGGAGCGCGAGGGTGGTTTTGCCCGATGATTCAGGCCCGTACAGCTCGATTACGCGCCCACGCGGAATACCCCCGATACCCAGGGCAATATCCAGCCCCAGCGAGCCGGTGGGGATCGTGGCGATGTCGCGCATCACATTGTCGCCACCAAGGCGCATGATGCTGCCTTTGCCGAACTGTTTTTCAATCTGGCTCATTGCCAGGTCGATGGCCTGATCTCTGTTGTCTGCTGGCATAATAGGGGAACTCTCCTGTAATGGATGTGGTTAAGCATAAACTGCGTTGCGTTTGTCCTGATATCTATATGTTCCGGTAAAAATGATTAAATTTGATGTTTTCGCAAAAAGTATCAAAGTAGATGGCTAAGCAAAAAGCGCCAAATGCAAGGCGCGTGATTGTCGAGCAATGAGGCGTACCTACGTACGTCGAAGCAGCGAGACAATTACAGCAACGCCGCAGTTGGTGAGTTTTTGCAACGCCATCAAATTTCAACCGATAGCACAGCACAACCGCGCATTTCAAGTACAACCTGTGTTGCCCTCAACTCCGGGGTTCGCTGCCCTTCGGATGTTGCATAACCCGGCACCTGATCCAATTCAGGGCGGTGTATGCGGTACGCTCGCGTACATTGGCGCGGTTGCCGTCAAAGATGAAGTGTTTCACCTCCGTACCGCGGCTGTCGGCAAGGGCGATAAACACCGTGCCTACGGGTTTTTCCGCACTTCCGCCGTCGGGGCCGGCGATCCCGGTAACCGCCAGGGCGATATCCGCGTGGGCACGCTGTTTCACACCCTCGACCATGGCTGCAGCACATGCACGACTCACCGCGCCGTGCTGGGTCAGAACCTGAACCGGAACCCCGAGCATATCATGTTTTGCAGAGTTGGCATATGTTACCGCGCTGCGTTCCAGAAAAGCCGAACTTCCCGCCTGGTCAGTAAGGAGTTTGGCGATGAGTCCACCGGTGCAGGATTCCGCCAGGGCGAGACGCAGTCCGCTTTCGCGCAGCAGGGTCGCGGTGGCTTGTGGTAGCGGGATATCTCCCTCGCCGCTGACTGCAGGGCCGAGTTCGGCGCGGATACTCTCCACCGCAGCCTGTAACGCTTCTGATTCTCCGGGCGCAGCTTCAATTTTAACCACAACCTGAGGGCCTGCAAGGCGATATCGCAGTTGAACAGGATATTTAGAATTCAGGCTCTGAAGGCGACGTTCCAACTCAGCTTCCGGTATTCCGAAGGTATAGAGGGTGGTGCTGGTCGGAACTGCGCCGGGTGGAATACTGGATTGGAGCAGGGGGAGAACCTGGCGCGCAAACATGGCCTGCATCTCCTCTGGCACTCCGGGGAGAAAGAACGCCGGACAGTCGTTGTGGCGCAGATAAAAACCGGGCGCAGTGCCGCAGGTGTTTTCCAGAGGGTGCGCCTTCTGCGGCAGGAGTGCCTGTTTTTCGTTGCCCGGCGGGCATGCCTTGCCGCTACGCCGAAAAAATGTGCGCACCATCTCCAGCGCTTCGTCATTGAGCACCAGACGCAGTCTGAACGCCTGAGCCGCCGCGCGCGCGGTGATGTCGTCTCCGGTAGGTCCCAGCCCGCCGGTGGCGATAATGGCATAGCCGGCATCGAGGCAGTATTCCAGAGTGGCGCGTATCCGCGCACTGTCGTCTCCTATGGTTATAGCTTCCGCGAGGGTATATCCGGCCTGCTCCAGGGCGCGTCCGAGCCACTGCTTGTTGGTGTCGGCTATTTCACCGTTGAGAAGTTCATTTCCGATGCTGATACACACAATATCCATGGGACATATTCCTCGAACGTGAGAACTGGTTTTCCCCCGATCAGGGGATAAAATACAGAATCAGGCGCAACACCAGGCCCGCGTATATCCCGGCCACCACATCATCGAGCACTACGCCGAAGGCGTTTTTCAGGCGGGTGTCGAACCAGCTGGCGGGGAAAATTTTAAAAATATCAAAAAACCGGAACAGGACAAAGGCGATAATCGCCGTGCTCCAGCTGAAAGGGAGAAACATAACCGCCGTGAGATAGCCGATCAGTTCATCGATCACGATGCGGCCGTCATCCACCACTCTGAAGTGACGTCCGGCATAGGCGCAGCTCCAGAAAGAGAGGAGCAGAACCGTTCCCCAGATCAGAATTGCACCCCAGGCAGGGCAGGGAGCAATAAGATAAAAGGCCGGGATTCCGGCCAGGGTTCCGACGGTGCCCGGAGCTTTGCGGCTGTAGCCGAGCCCCAGATTGGTAGCGAGTAACAACTTTATGTGATGCAGCATGACGCTCCCGTAGATGGAGAAAATCCTGAAGGCTAAAAGGGGAAATACCCCTGGGCCAGTTGTCGGGCGATGGAGAGGGGTTGTTCTTCCGCGCCCATGAGTTCCGCATGTACCAGATACGGTTCCGCCAGCAGCAATCCTTCGGCGGAGCGTTCGGGATAGGCGATATGCGGGGCGAAATTTGCCACCACATCCACACAGCCTTCCGGGTCCGGGGTCAGGCGCAGCTGCAGCATCAGCTTCAGGGCAAGTTTGCGCTCCACATGCAGGGTGGCTCTTTGTGCCTCCACCTTGTCACAGAAAAAACCCGCCGCCAGTTCACCACCAATGATCACATCATCTTCAAGGCGGGTATTTTTAATCAGCAGCGGCAGTGAGTGCAGCTGCCAGGGGCGCGTGATGGAGCAGCGTTCAATCTGAAGGCGGGGGCGGAGTTTGTGGATAAAGGAGGTTTCCCACAACTGATGCAGTCCGCCATGGTTGAGCACTTCGCGCTGACCCGCAGCGTTGGAGGCAATAATTTTCTTGCGTTCCAGTTCCTTGAGTACCGGACCGACGCTGCCGAGGGCGACTCCGGCCTGCGCGGCGATATCCCGATAGGTGCTTTGTACCAGTTCCGGTTTCTGTAGCAGACGGTAGAGGACGCGCATGCCCGCACTCTGCACACAACGGTTGGGTAGAGGGGCGTTTTTGGTGTTTTTATTGCCGCTGCGCTTTAAATACAGCGGCGGAGCGTGGATATATCCGTTGCCGGCGGTGTCGAAAAACTGAATTCGCTCCTGGGTCAGGTGCTGAGCCAGGGGTTGAGAGACGTAGTCGGCCAGAAGCAGAGGATTGTGATCCTGCAGTGTCTTGAGCTGAAATATCAGCAGGCGCGCCTGCTTGCGGTCGATGCGCCATGCAGTACAAACCGGACGCACTGTGGAACCCCAGGATCCGCTCAGATGCAGGGTGCCGCTGAAGGGAGGCTCGGTGTCGCACTCGTGGCGGGCGTTCATATCTTCAAGATTGTTGAGGCTCTGCACCACTGTGCGGATAAGTTTCATTTCACGCGCCGGGTATTCTGACATGGGTCATCTGCCGGGAAATTCAGGGTTTAAAAGCTACAGAACTCCGATCCCTTACTGTACTATAAAATATGCAATCCTGTGAATGTAAAACGCCTGTGTATCGCGGGGATATGCTTAAAGTATGTTCGGAAAGAGATCAGAGAAAGGAAATGCAAATAAAAAAGGCAGAAGCTCATGCGGCTCCTGCCTTTTAACTCGAAAGCCTGGTTGATTTAGGCTTCCTCGATGGCACCTACGGGGCAGGTGTCAACGCAAGCACCGCAATCAGTGCAAACATCAGGATCGATTACGTACCTGTCATCGCCCTCAGAGATAGCATCTACGGGGCAGGCATCCGCACATGCACCGCAGCTGGTGCAATCATCAGTAATTACGTGAGCCATTGTTGTTCCTCCTTGTTTAGGGTTTCTATCAGAGGTCTGCTTTCAGACCTCTCGTTTATTAGTCAGGAATCAATATACATGGTTTGTTTTCCATGTCTAGGAAAAAATCCAGCCCTAAACCGGAGCATTTTGCTTTGCCTTAGCCTCTGCAGGGGGGGCGGTTAGGCGAGGACTGTGGCAATTTGATAAGCTATGCTGGCGAGTCCGAACGCCAGGGTGGTATTGAATACCAGGGCGAACATCGCCCACCCCCAACTCGATTCGCGCGCCATCACCACAATGGTGACAAAACAGGGCGCATATAACAGAACGAAAATGATGGCGCTGATGGCAGTGGCGCGCGTCCAGTCATCGTCATTCCGGATCCGGCTTATAAGGTCGCCGCTTTCATCCACATCTGTTTCACCCAGTGAATACGCGGTCCCCAGGGTGGAGACGATAACCTCTTTTGCCGCCACCCCGCCGATTAAGGCGATATTGGTGCGCCAGTTGAAACCTGCCAGTTCCGAGATGGGTTCGAGCATCTGCCCCAAACGTCCGGCAATGGAGTTTTGCAGAGCCGCCATACTGTGTTCACGCTCCAGCATTAGCAGCTGTTCCTGTATCCGGCTCTGATCGATTCCGGTGCTTGCGCTGTTGAGTTGTTGTTCCAGAGCTATCTGTCTGGCGCTGAACTGCTGCTCTGTCTTCTGATCCAGGCCGGGGAAGGTCATGGCCGCCCATATGAGGATGGAGATCGCGAGGACTACGGTGCCTGCTTTTTTAATATATTCCCAGGTGCGTTCCCACATGTGGATCAGAACTCCCTGCAGGGTTGGAAGGCGATAGGGGGGCAGTTCCATCACGAATGGGGTGGATTCGCCACGGATCACCGTGGAGCGCAGCAGGCGCGCCACCAGAAGTGCCATAACCCAGGCTCCCAGGGTGATGCTGAACATCACCGCGGCGCGGTGCTCGGAGAAAAACGCCCCGATCAGAAGGAGAAAAACCGGGATCTTGGCACCGCAGGGCATAAAGGGCGCGGTGATGATGGTGGCGAGTTTTTCCTTGGGGCTGCGCAGGGTGCGTGCTGCCATCACTCCCGGAACCGCACACCCCCCGGCAATTCCGCCGGAGATGATAAAGGGCATGACCGAACTGCCATGGAGTCCGAAACTGCGAAACACCTTATCGAGCATATACGCCATGCGCGCCATGTAGCCCGAATCCTCGAGAAATGCAATGATGATAAACATGATCATGATCAGAGGGACGAACCCGAGCACACCCCCGACTCCGTCGATAACCCCGGAGACAATCAACGACTGGATCAACCCGTCCGGGAGGATAGCCGCCGCTCCATCCGCGAGCATAGCGAAGAAGTTGTGTGTCAACTCCATGGGGTATTCCCCCAAGGTGAAGGTGATATGGAACATGGCGTAGAGTAGCGCGAGCATCAGTACCGGCCCTGCGACCTTATGGGTCAGAACCTGATCGATCTTATCGGTGAGATCGAGACGCGCCGACTGCGGCTGGGTCGCATGTACGCTTTTCTTCAGCAGGGCATGGATAAAGCCGTAGCGGTAATCGGCGACAATCGCTTCGGGAAAGGTGTTCAGTGTCTTCAGGCAGTGCTCACGCAGGGTCTGCACCTCCGCTTCCATCTGCTGCGACAGTTCGGGGGCAACCGCGCGCCCCTGCTCCATGATGCTCTCATCCCCTTCGATATACTTCAGTGCCACCCAGCGTGCCGGGTACTTCTGTACCAGAATCTGCGCCTCGGCAACCATGGCGCTCAGACGATCGAGCACCGGATCCACATCGGGACCGTAAGAGATCTCCAGCGGGCGCCATTCGCCGTTGCGCTCCTGGGCGTATTCGACCGCGGTGCGCAGGAGTTCGTCCTTGCCCGCGCCCGTACGTGCCACCGTACCCACGGCCGGGCACCCGAGGTCTTTTTGCAGTTGCTCGGTATTGATATGAATCCCCTTGCTGCGCACATCGTCCATCATATTGAGAGCGAGCATCACCGGAACCCCGAGTTCAAGAAACTGCATGGTAAGGTACAGGTGGCGTTCCAGTTTGGTGGCATCCACCACATTAACCACCAGACCGGGGCGCTCCTCCACCAGGACCTGGCGAGCTACGAGTTCCTCCTGGGTATACGCGGTGAGGGAATAACACCCGGGGAGATCTACAATGTCGATCTTTGAATCCCCCAGAGTGGTGGTGCCCTCTTTGCGATCCACGGTAATGCCGGGGTAGTTGCCCACATGCTGATGTGAGCCCGTGATGGCGTTAAACAGGGTTGTTTTGCCGGCGTTCGGGTTGCCGGCAAAGGCCAGATAGTGTTTGTTCATCGGGGTGACTCCAGCTTTTCTACAGTGATGTGATCGGCTTCGTTGTTGCGCAGGGTCAAAGTGAAACCGCGCAGACGTATCGCGACGGGGTCTTTGAGGGGGGCGCGTCCCACAATTTCAATCTCGGTGCCGGAAACCAGCCCCATGTCGCGGATGCGCCGCCCAAGTTCACCATCAGCGCTGATGGCGGTGATGCGGGCTTTATCGTGGAGTTGCAGGTGTCTGAGGGAACATTGCATATCGATACCTCTCGTTGATTATGATAATGGTTTTCAGTTTAATGATATATTTTGCGCCGTCAAGTTATTTCGTGCGCTACCTGATATTTGAAGGTGAAGAGAAATTATTCCACCCGGAGGAGCAGATGCAAAACCGCGCTATTATGCTACGTTTCAATTCAGGATAAAACCTGAAATGTCAGGTTCAGGGATACTCTGTTGGAACATGGCAGAGTTTATGCGCCAGTAACCGTTACGAACGCCAGAGATATTTTTCAGGAAAAGGGGCGGGATATGCGCAGCAATGCTGAAGCCAGTAAACATAACATCTCATATTCAGCTTCCATGCCGCGTATGATACTCCTTCCCGGTCTCGCAGCGGATGAGCGTATGTATATACCTGTGCGCCGGGTTCTGGAGCAACGCTGTCCGGCAATGGCTTCCGTGCTGGAAACTCCGCGTTTACTGATCCCCGAAGCAGGAGAGGAAATGGACGCATATGCCCGGCGCAGCGCATTGGAACTGAATATTCGGGATGAAGATATTGTGGGCGGATGTTCTTTCGGAAGTATGGTGGCGAGCGCAATAGCGGCGCAGCAGCAGGTGCGCGCCCTGATTTTATTAAGTGGCGCATTCGATTCATCGTCTTTGGTACATTCAGGACGCATGCTGAATTGCATTGCCCCGGCGATACCCTTCAAGTGGCTGCAGCGCATCCTGAGCAGTGACTGGTTTCTACGCTCCGTTTTTGGTGCGGCGGATAAGGAAAATATCGAGCTCGGGCGCACCATGCTCCTGGATACGCCCGAAGCCATCCTGCGTTACGGTGGTATGCTTGCGTCAAGCGCAACCCCGGATAAACCGGTGGAGGCGCCGGCATACGCTCTGCATGGCACAGATGACAGGGTGCTGAGACCACCTCCGGTTGAGAATTGCACCCTGATCCCGAACGCCGGGCACGGTCTGGTGGTATCCCACCCACAGGAGGTGGCGAAGTTTTTATGTGAGACGCTTGCGGATATAGAACAAGGTGCTCGCCAGTGGGGGAGCGGATAGGTCGATCCAGAGAGCAGACCGCAGAAATAAGGTACATGGTTTCAGGTTTCAGGTTTCAGGTACAAGGTTGGTTCCTCCCTGAGATCTGAATCCTTGAACCTTGAACCGTTCTACACCTTCTCCCACTCGAAGGAGGAGATATTGCGCTTAGTGGAGTCGAAGTGGATGCCGATGAGGTAGATATCCTTGCCCTGATCCTGGTATTTCAGGTGGTACTCCTTCTGTTTTATCTGCTCCAGGGCATTTGCGCTGTCGTCTACTTTGAATTCCAGGATGTAGATATGTTTTCCGATCTTCACCGTCATGTCGATACGCCCGGTGTTGGTGGGGTCTTCTACGCGCAGCTCAAGGCCGAGGCTGGCAAAGAAGGCGTAGACCACACTGGCGTAGTAGCCCTCAAAGTGGCTGATGGTATTTTTGGTGTAGTTGTTATGCGGGATGGAGGCGAACATGGCGACGAGCACCTGGTGTAGCTTGTCCAGCTCAGCGTCTTCGAGGGTTTGGAGCAGCCGTCCCTTATTCTCTGCGACGTTGGTGTTGGTCAGGGTTTGCGCAATCTGGTCGTTGAAAGAGATGGCCACTTCCTTGTTGGGGAATCCCAGGATATACTCAACGCCGTAACTAAGCTGTTTCTGTTCCTTTACGGTCAGATAGCCGGATTGCAGAAGTAAAGGCTCAAGTTTTATATTGTCTATATCGTAACTGTCGATAAGCATCTCGGATACGCGCAGGTTATCCAGCTGCGGAATGTAGTAATTGTTCTTTTCGATGAGCTTTATCAGAAATGTCGGGGTTCCGGTGGCGAACCAGTAGTTTCTGTATACATGCCCGGAGTCGATAAAGAGCAGGATATCAAATGGATTGTAGACCCTATCTCCGAGGAAATTATACCCGTTATACCATTCGCGCACCTTATCCATATCTACACCAGCCAGATGATCAGCAAAGACGGTTTCCAGATCATTTTGGGTATAGCCACAGATGGTGGCGTAGCGTCCATCCAGGGTGATGTCCTTAAGATTGTTGAGCCCACTGAACACGGAGACCTTGCTGAACTTGCTTACCCCGGTGAGAAAAGCGAACTTGATATAGCGATCACTTCCCTTGATAGTGTTGTATAGATCTTTAAGAACTTCGCGACCCTGCTTAGCGACTTCCAGCTGATCAAGATTATCCACGATGAGCTTGTCGTACTCATCTACCAGGATGACCACTTTCTGACCGTACTTATGATATGCCTTGCGGATCATTTCTTCGAGGCACACCCCGCCTGATTCAGGGTACTCGCATTGAATCCCGAGATTCTCCTGATTGTATTTCATTATACCGCCCACCATGCGGTGCATGCCTTCCAGGTTGCGAGCCACTCCACTAAAGTTGATATTTATCACCGGGTAGGTGGTATCCCAGTCCCACTTATCGTAGATGTACAGACCCTCGAAAAGCTCCTTGCGCCCCTCAAACAGAGCTTGCAGGGTGGAAACCAGCATACTCTTGCCGAAGCGCCTGGGGCGGGAGAGGAAGTAGTATTCGCCAGTGTCGATCAGGTGCTTTATCTGTTCGGTTTTATCGATATACAGATAATCGTCGGAACGAATTTTCTCAAACGTCTGTATCCCGAGGGGAAGCTTCTTAAGCTGGGTCATGGTGGTGTCCTCCGGTGTTACGAATTCAAAGCAATACTTATGCTTGATGCTTTCGCAAAAAATCATAAGATAGAGGCTCTTGCAAAAGTCGTCATCCTCGTGAAAACGGGGATCCAGTTTTTGGGTCAGACCCAAGATCTTCTGGATTCCCGCCTTCGCGGGAATGACGCGCACTGGATTTTCGGTTTTTTTGCGACGCCATCATGCTTTAAAGCTATACTAACCCTAAGCGGCATAGTCTGCAATGCCTGCATGTAGCCCCAACTCAAACGGCTCGCCAGGCATATGCCCCCACCGCAAAGCCCGACAGACTCCTGGTGCTCTATAAAACAAAAAAGCCCCGCAGAATATCTGCGGGGCTTTTCCATGGTGCGGAACTAAGAAGAAATTTTCTTAGAACTTGTAGCCGATGGCGACATAGCCGCTGAGAGCGTCTCCATCTTCATCACCGTAGACATATTCTTCATCAGCTTCGAAGATGTCGTAGGTGAATGATGCCGTGGTGTAGAAGGCATCGGTGAAGTTGTAGGTACCGCCAACGGTGAACTGGAACTGCTCGTAATCCAGATCAGAGTATTCGTCGATATCGTTGTTCTGATCCCAGGTGGTGTAGAAAGCATTGCCTGCACCGATGTTGTAGGCACTGCGGTCAGCAAAGTCCCAGTCCCACTCGCTCTGGGCGAGGTTGTAGGTGAAGCTGGCGTCGAGCATGAGTTTCTCTGTGGCCTGGAAGTCGGCGCTCAGGGAGAAGGTGTGGACAGTGGTTTCATATTCAGCGATATCGCATACCGAACCAAACTGGCTCGAAGAGACTGCGTTCGCTCAGCCATGGTACCAGCCGACACACATCTTGTTCTCGGTTTCCTGCAGGTTGAAGTTGTAGGCCATGGTCAGATTCAACTTGCTGTTCGGAGCATACCAGAAGGTTACGCCGGGAACATAGGTGTTCTGCTCATAGTCAACTTCATCGTTTTCTTCCATGCGTGCACGGATGTAAGCGGTGACGGACATGTTGTTGGCAACGGTCCAGGTGCCGCTGATTTTACCTTCAACCACTTCGTCCGGCTGATTAGTGGACTCCAGGGTACGGCTGGGGTACACAGCAGTCCAGTAGTAGGCCGCGTCGTTGCTGGTGGTGCCGTCAGTTGTATCAATGTAGTCGGCGGTGTTTACCAACGCAATGTGCTGCCAGTTGTCACCATCCTGACCAATGCCTATCAGGGCACCCTTGAACGGTTCATCAATGTCCTGATATTCGATGCTGGCGCGCAGCTTCAAGCTGTCAGCGATACGGGTGTTACCGGCAAGCTTAAAGGTGTTGGTCTCGGTGGAGCCCAATTCCTCTTCTTCGTCGCGGTCAATCTCTTCGTACTCATAACCTAAACGAATGGTGGTGTAGCGCGCGAGGCGGTAAACCGCGTCAAAGCCGAATTCCTGCACTTCGCGGCTTTCGGCAGTGGCCTCGTGGGTCTGGTAGGCTGACAGCTGGTCGTGGTTGTTACCGGTATACTGATCATACAGGTACGCACCGGCACCGATGTCAGCGGTGTCCTTGGCGACGATATTGTCGTTTTCCAGCTCCGGGAAGTACGTGGTGTAGCTGTCAGTGTCAATTTCATACTGGCTGCCGCGTACGGACAGACGCAGATTGCCAATGCGGGTTGCGCCTTTGAGGGCAAAGGATTCAAATTCGCTGACCAGGTCGTCAGAGCCGACCATTTCATAGCTGTGAGTGGCGACACTGGCATCCTTGTCCGCCTCAATTTCCGCCTTCACGTAAGCTGCGGTGATAGAGGTGTTGCGGGGCAGATCCAGGCGCGCCTTGAGCAGGTGTGCGTCTTTGTCCGAATCCGGCGTGGAGGCATACTCCAGATCATTGGCACCGTCACCGTAGAGCAGGTGATCGTCGTCAACAATGTTGCCGTGGATGGTGTTGCTGCCGGTGTAGTCTTCAAACGGAGCTGCGCCATCTTCTTCAAATGAACGGTTGAGGTATTCGTACTCGATGGTGAGCAGGCCGAATTTACCTGTTGCTCCCAGAGTATATTCCTCTGTGCGCTCATCAATTTCCTTGGCGTCTGCGGAAACGTGACAGTTGTTACACTTGCTGGTGGTGATGGCCTGCTTCAGGCCTTCACGTTCCTCAATGCGTACTCCGGCATGGAAGGTTACATTGGGCAGCATGGGCAGGGTCAGGTCCGCTTCGTTTTTCCACTCACGGCGGGTAACGATGTAGTTGTTGTCCAACTCCTGCTGATACTGCTCATGTGCTGCATCAATGGCATCGGTTACCGGCTGATCAACACCGTACTCCACGGTAGGTCCGTAGACGGATGAAGCTTCAGGATTTCCGATAGTTGCGGGGCTGGTGACGCGGGGCTGATTGCCGAAAATGTCACCAAATACAGTTGCACCGATATGACTCATGATATCGTGATCATAATGGTGCTCCAATACGCTGTACTCAGAATCAAGCCTAAATACACGCCCTGCATCAAGTTCAAGAGCATGCTTCTGATCGCGAGGACCCATGGTCTCACTTTTGGCTTCCAGCAGGAAACCGCCATTTTTAAATTCCAGATCCAGCTTCGGAGCCAGGGCAATGCCGTCCTCTGCTCTTACTGAACCGTACTCATTTACACGTGCTGCATTGTCATCGGTGTTGATGGCGCTCATGCCCAGTTCCCAGGAACCACTGACATGGCCACCATCTTCTGAAGCCATGACGGTAGAAGCGGTCATGAACGTCAGAACGGACAACAGTGCAAGCAGCCATAATTGGCTATGCTTCATAACAATTGCCTCCTTCTAAATTAACGGGTCAAACCGCCACCGCTGAGCGGCTGAGACGGGTAATCGCTACCGTGAACAACCTGGTGACAGGTGGTACACTTGGTGCCGAATGACATCTGGAATCCTTCATGACCATTGGGATTGGCCATGTCAGTGATTATCGGGCCATTGGCAACAACAGGTGCTTTAGTTACGGTAGTACCGTCACCCCGGTCAGCATCTTTGCTTACGCCGGTGTTGCTTCCATCGGCACCAGTTGTTAAGTATCGGCCACCGTTAGCAGTATCAGCACTGAGAGTGTCGGTACTGGCGTCAAAGCCGCGGCGCAGAATATGGAAGTGACCTTCATGGCACTGCAGACACAGGAACGGCTCATTCTGCGCGAGCAGGTTGTTGGCTACGCTGCCGTGGGGATCGTGGCAGATGGTACAGTCATCTTCAACCGGAGCATGACCGAATACGAACGGACCCTGGTAGCGGGTGTGGCAGTTGAGGCACAGGTCGTTAACGCGCTCATCCGTATTGAGGCTTTCACCGGTAGCGCCGTGAACATTGTGGCAGCTGGAGCAGTTCATCTTGCCTTCTTCAATCGGATGGGTTGAAGGGAAGTGAGATTTGGCCTGCTCTTCCTGGTGACAGGTGTAGCACAGCTCCGGATCTTCAGCCTTGAGGCTGAACTTGCCTTCGCCGTCATGCACATTGTGGCAGTCGACACAGCCAACATCGCTTAAGGCGTGCTCACTGTGGACGTAGTCCATCAGGTCGCCGTCACTGTGGCACTTGACACAGATGGCAGAAGACTGGTCGGAAGTCAACTCGGCGGGACGTATGATGTACGCCGTATCGCCGTAGTTTTCCACGTGCTTGCTGCCGGGACCGTGGCATGCTTCGCAACCCTGCTCTGCACCCATGAGTTCCCAATTCGCCAGACGCCCGTGAATGGTGTCGGCAAAACCCTCTTCACCGGTGGATGCGGCAAACATCTCGCCGGCCATGCCGTCGTGGCAACCATAGCAGGTATCTGCGCCCACATAGGTAGCCCCCTCGATGACCGGCATTGTCAGCACTTTCTCCCGGATGGTTCCTGTGGCGCACGCGCCCAGGATCAGCAACAGGGGAAGAGCCTTCACCAGCCATGAGGCCTTGGTGTTGAACTTCCTTCGCATGTTTTCTCCTTTCGTTCTTCCTACAAGAATGAATGTTCTCAACCCTAAGAATAGAAGCGGGATACCTTGATAATATCGCACCTCCTTTCTCAAGCTAAGAAGACCAGATGCTTGCACTGAGTGTGCATTTGCACATGCACAGCGCAGCATTCTCCCCTTTGATACAGTGTGTACAATACTTGTGGCAGATGTTAGAGTAAAACGAATCTTTCTTATGTGTGCATAAGTATCTCTTATGGTATTGCATAGGTATATTCGGAAAAACCTATAGAGGCGTTTTTGTATGGAGACACAGTACCTCAGTACATTGATAATGGCGGCAGAGCAGGGGAGTTTTTCGAAGGCGGCGGAAAAGCTCCACCTGACCCAGTCGGCAGTCTCGCAGCGGATCAAGAATATGGAGGCCTGCTGCGGTGTGCAGCTCCTGGATCGTTCCGGCCCGGTTTTGAAACCCACGGTGGCAGGACAGCATGTGCTGGAAGTGGCGCGCCAGATGGTGGAGCTTGAACATACCATGCTTTCAGGTCTCGCCCGGCTGGCACAGCGCCAGAACCTCGCCATCTGTTGTACCATGGCCACCGGTGTGGCGCATATGCCGGATCTGCTCGAAGAGTTTTCGCACCTGCATCCCGATGTGGAGGATTTGCGCTTTCTGTTCAATACTCCGCAGGAGGCTCTGGATGGTTTGCGCGCGGGGGAGTTCGATGTTGCCATAGTGGAACATCTGTGCGATCAGGATTTCAGCGCCTTGCGCACCGAACCTCTTCCCCCTGACCGTATGGTGTTCGTGGGTTCTCCTGAATTGGGGCTTCCTGGTGGAGAGACCGAGCTTGAGCAGTTGTACGCGTTCAAGCTCTTTACCCGTCGTGATGGGTGTAGCTGCTACGATCTGTTGTGCCGTAACCTCATCAGTGCCGGAGGTAACATCGGAAAGTTTAAGCGCGTGATGATGAGTGATGACTATGCTCTTATGTGCAGGGACCTCCTTGCAGTGCACGGCATTGCGTATGTGTCGGAGGCGGTGGTGGCAAAACACTTGCGTAGCGGTGAACTGGTGGAGTACAAACTCGATGGCTTCAACAATGTGCGCCAGCGCACTATGGTAACCAGGATGTGTAAGCCTTCACCTCTGCTGCAGGAATTTATGAACTTTGCGCGTGATTTTTATCTTAACATCTTGTAACTTCACCTGCCAGACCAAAGGTCGACATTTCCGAGCATTTTCCAGGCGTGATCGGTGCTATGCGTACCGGCTGTTATCGCGGCTGGAAGCCGCTCCTACCTTTCCCTGGTCCAGTAGGAGCGGCTTCCAGCCGCGATTGTTCGTAGGCTAAAGCACCTCATGGTACAAAAGTGGTGAGTAGTTACAATATCTTAAACATGCGCGAAGCATAAATAGATAGCATGGGCAGGCACAGGGGCCTGCCCCCTACAGATACCTTTCAGGGCGCGATCAATTCTTGAAACGTCAGTATTGTTGGTTTATGCAGACTCATCCTGTACACCATATGTATACTCGT
>JBNGCY010000004.1:0-30318 GCA_049975505.1 Desulfuromonadaceae bacterium
CGTTTATTTAACCTTCAGTACGTATCATATCCGACCATGCACTATGCGCATCGCCCCACCCGGGTAGAAATAGATCTCGCCGCTTTACGCCACAACTTTATGCAGCTGCGCAGGCGCAGCGCCCCCGAAGTGGAGATCATGGGAGTTGTCAAGGCCGATGCCTACGGGCATGGGGCGGTTTTTGTGGCGCAGACCCTTCAGGACGCCGGGGCCTCGATGTTCGGGGTTGCGATTGCGGAAGAGGGGCTGGAGTTGCGCCGCGCCGGGATAGTCAAGCCTATCCTCGTACTCGGAGGGGTGTGGCCGGGGCAGGAGGATATTGTCCTCGCCGAGAACATGCACACCACGGTGTTTGAATATGCGCAGCTCGAACGCCTCAATACCGCCGCCAGGCGGCAGGGGCGCAGGTGCGCGTGTCACATCAAGCTCGATACCGGCATGGGGCGTCTTGGGCTTCAGCCCGAGGATCTGCCCGGATTCCTCGCGCGCCTCAGACACTTCCCGCATCTTGAAATTGTCGGGGTGATGAGCCATTTGGCCCTCGCGGACGAGCCGGAGCATCCCCACAACGCCATCCAGATGAAGGTGTTTGAGCAGGGGGTGGAGCAGATCCGCGCCGCCGGGTTTAAACCGCATTATCTGCATACCTACAACAGCGCCGCCAGTTTTGCTCCGCCCTCATCGATGTGCAATCTGCTGCGCCCTGGAATCGCCCTCTACGGAGGTCAGCCCCTGGCGCAAACACACCTTGACCTGCGTCCGGTGATGAATTTCCGCACCCAGATTGCCCATCTGAAATGGCTTCCACCGGGGCGCGGGGTCTCATACGGGCAGCACTTTACCGCCACCCGTCCCACGCTGGTTGCGGCAGTGCCGGTGGGATATGCGGATGGATACAACCGCCTGCTCTCCAACGGTTTTGCGGCGGTGGTGAATAAATGCAAGGTGCCTGTGATCGGTAATATATGTATGGACTGGACCATGTTCGATGTCACCGGGGTTCCCGGAGTTGCGCTGTACGATGATGTCACCCTCCTTGGGTGTGAAGGAGATACGTGTGTATATGCCGAAGATTGGGCCGAACGCATAGGTACCATCTCCTATGAGATTTTCTGCCAGGTAAGCAAGCGGGTGCCACGCGTGTATCTTCGCGCTGGAGTGCCTGAGGTACAAGGGCAGGGGGCGGAGTGCGAAGCCTGTGGTTTCAAGAGCACGGAGAACGCAGTGCCGCGGGAAGGAAACCCTCATGGCGGATAACTGCATTAAGGATAACGCCCTCATGTTTGCCCTCGATATGGGTACAACCACTCTGGTGGGGAAACTTGTGGATTCCAACGGTGAGATCCGGGCGCATGCTGCGGTATTCAACCCCCAGCACAAGTATGGGGCGGATATAGTCCGGCGTCTTGAATACGCATGCAGCGCGGAAGGGAAGGGGCATCTCAGGGATGCGCTGATGCGCGGCATATCTGAGGTTCTTGCCGCGGTGCTCAAAGAGGCGAAAGTGAACGCTGCCGCGGTGCGATCTGCCGTTGCAGCGGGCAACGCCGGGATCAGTGTTCTCGCCGTCGGCGGCAATGCCGCAGCACTTTTACGTCCCCCGTATCGACCCGCTTCCTGCGCCGCCACCTGTTTGAGCCTGGATGAGCTCGACGTCCCCCTGTATCTTTTCCCTCTGGTGGGCGGATATGTGGGGGGAGACCTCCTTGCGGTACTCTACGGGCTCGAAGAGCCCATTCCAGGTACTCTGGTAGTAGATGTGGGAACCAATGCCGAAATGGCTCTGTTTGATGGAGAGCGCTGGCTTGCGACTTCGGTTGCCGCCGGTCCCGCATTTGAGGGGGGGAATATCAGCTGTGGGATGCCGGCCCGGGCCGGAGCGGTTCGGCGTGTATATGTGGAGCATGAGCGCTTCGGTGTTGAGGTGATCTCTTCAAGGCACAGCTCCGCTGCCGTGGTGCAGCCACAGGGGCTGTGCGGCAGTGGCGTGGTCGAGGCTCTTGCGCTGGCGTTGGAACACGGGCTGGTGGGGGTGGACGGCACCATTGCGGATCCGGATGCGGTGGATACAAATATGGCGCGTTATATAGGTTTTTCCCCCACCGCAGCAGGAAATGAGCAACAGGCCTTTATCCGGGTGTATCGCGACGCCCAGGTGGATTTGCGCCTCACCCAGGATGATATCCGCCAGCTTCAGCTTGCCAAGGGCGCCATTTATGCTGGAGCAGAATGTCTCATGCAGCGAGCGGGTCTGGAGCCCAATGCTCTGCAGCGGGTATGCATAACCGGTGCTCTGGGGGCCTCTATCCGGCCTGAGATACTTTACAGTATTGCCCTGCTGCCTGAATATATGATAAAAAAGGTAACATTTATTGAGGATGGGGTGATACGCGGACTCGTCAGGTTTCTTAAGAGCGAAGATGCTGCTCCAGCCCTTGAAAGCCTGCGTGAGAAGATCAGACTTTATCCCCTTTCGGGGACGCCGGCTTTTGAGCGTGCCTTTGTGGCGGCGCTGAATTTCTGATACGTGCTATCCCCTCTGGTAAAATCTGGGCTTAATAGTATAGTATACCCCTCTTTACTCCGGTCGAATTTTCTTGAGTGTAAAGGGAGAACCACGTAAATATAAGTGACCCGGTATGGATTGCCGGGGAACAGGTAATGTTAAATAGTAACAGTTCAGTAAGGGCTTGTGGCACCCATTCCAAGAGACACGACTGTTTGGGGTAGGGGCCGTCCATGGCCGTTCGACTGTCGCCGTCCGTGGCGGCAGACGCCCTTTCCATGGGTACCACAAGCCCTCACCGGTGGCGGTGGTGAATAGTTACGTTAAATTTTCTGGAAAGGATACTAAATGGCTGTTATCAAACGTGCTCTTATAAGCGTTTCCGACAAAGAGGGTGTAGTGGATTTTGCCCGGGTTCTCGCTGATTTCGGCGTAGAGATTCTCTCCACCGGCGGCACCGCCACCCTGTTGCGTGACCGCGGGCTGGAGGTTAAGGATGTGTCTGACTATACCGGCTTTCCCGAGATGCTGGACGGCAGGGTGAAAACCCTGCATCCCAAGGTGCATGGAGCGCTGTTGGGTCTGCGCGACAATCCGCAGCATGTCGACAAGATGGCCGAGCACGGCATTGAGCCCATTGATATGGTGGTGGTGAATCTGTATCCCTTTGAGGCCACCGTCGCCAAAGAGGATTGCACCCTGTGTGATGCGATTGAAAATATCGACATCGGCGGCCCCACCATGCTGCGCAGCGCGGCCAAAAACAACCGTTTTGTCACCGTCGTAGTGGATACGAATGACTACGCAGTCGTTGCCGAAGAGATGCTGGCCAACAACGGGGCGGTATCCGAAGAGACCAATTTCCGCCTTGCGGTTAAGGTGTATCAGCATACCGCAGCGTATGACGGAGCCATCTCCAACTGGCTCGGGTGCTGCAGCGGCGAAGAGAAGACCGAATTTCCGTCGGCCCTGACTCTGCAGTTTCATAAGAAACAGGTGATGCGCTACGGCGAAAATCCGCACCAGAACGCGGCCTTTTACGTGGAAAAAGGCAATACCAATGCCAGTATCGCCACGGCGCGTCAGCTTCAGGGTAAAGAGCTCTCCTACAACAATATCGCGGATACGGATGCGGCTCTGGAGTGTGTCAAGCAGTTTGATGAAGCGCCGGCGTGTGTGATTGTCAAACATGCCAATCCGTGCGGGGTTGCCATCGGCGACAATCTCCTCAGTGCGTATGAGCGCGCCTTCAGCACCGACAAAGAATCGGCCTTTGGCGGCATTATCGCCTTCAACCGCACCCTGGATGAAGCAACGGCCAAAGCTATTGTAGAGCGCCAGTTTGTCGAGGTTATCATTGCGCCGCAGGTATCTGCTGCAGCCGTTGAGGTGGTGAAAACCAAGAAGAATGTCCGTCTGCTCGAGTGCGGTTCCTGGACCGGGCAGAATCAGACGCGTCTTGAATTCAAGCGCGTCAACGGCGGCCTGCTGGTGCAGGATGTGGATGCCGCTCTGACTACGGAGATGAAGGTGGTTACCAGGCGTCAGCCCACGGATAAGGAGATGGAGGATCTGCTCTTCAGCTGGAGGGTGGCGAAGTTTGTGAAGTCCAACGCCATTGTGTATGCGCGTGACAACATGACCATCGGCGTTGGTGCCGGGCAGATGAGCCGGGTGAACTCAGCGCGTATCGCCGCGATCAAGGCTGAGCAAGCCGGCCTGGAGGTAAAGGGTTCGGCCATGGCTTCAGATGCGTTTTTCCCTTTCCGCGACGGTCTCGACAATGCCGCGCAAGAGGGGGTTACCGCGGTGATCCAGCCCGGCGGCTCCATTCGGGATCAGGAAGTGATTGATGCTGCGGATGAGCACGGGATTGCTATGGTGTTCACCGGCATGCGCCATTTCCGCCATTGAGGACACGACAATACACGTCTTGGAAAAAAGCTGGTATTCACTACAGCTATCGGTGATGGCTTGTGGTACCCATTCCAAGGGACACTTTGCGCCGTCCATGGCCGTTCGACTGTCGCCGTCCGTGGCGACAGACGCCCTTTCCATGGGTACCACAAGCCCTTACTGAATGGTTACAAAAGCTGATTGCATCTTGAAGTTGACGGAGAGTTGTATGGATATACTCGTAGTTGGGGGCGGCGGACGCGAACACGCCCTGGTCTGGAAGATTGCTCAATCCCCTCTGGTGAACAAGATCTACTGCGCTCCGGGGAACCCGGGGATTGCAGAACTCGCCGAAGTGGTGCCCATCGGGGTGGATGAGATCGACGCCTTGTACGCTTTCGCGCGTGAGAAGAGCATAGACCTCACCGTGGTGGGACCGGAGCTGCCCCTCACCCTCGGGATCGCGGATAAATTCCGCGCCGGAGGTCTCGATCTGTTCGGCCCCGATAAAGCCGCGGCCCAGCTCGAAGGGAGCAAGGGTTTTGCCAAAGACCTGATGCGCAAATACTCCATCCCCACTGCAGCGTATGCCTCCTTTACCGAGCGCGACAAGGCAGTGGCCTACATAAAAGAGCAGGGTGCTCCCATTGTAGTCAAGGCTGACGGTCTTGCGGCGGGGAAAGGGGTCATTCTGGCCCAGACCGTAGATGAAGCGATACACGCAGTTGACGAGATCCTGGTTGAGGGCAGATTCAAAGACGCGGGTGAGGCCGTGGTGATTGAAGAATTTCTCTACGGCGAAGAGGCCTCGTTTTTCGCTTTTACCGATGGTAAAAACATCCTCCCGCTGGCCTCATCTCAGGATCACAAGCAGATTTTTGACGGCGATCAAGGCCCGAATACCGGCGGCATGGGAGCCTATTCTCCAGCACCGGTCGTTACCGATGCGCTGTACAAGCGCATTGTGGCCGAGGTGGTTCAACCCACCATCGACGGCATGGCTGCCGAGGGTACACCGTATCAGGGTATTCTGTTCGTGGGGCTGATGATTAACGGGGATGACTTCAAGGTGCTCGAATTCAACGCGCGCTTTGGCGACCCCGAAGCCCAGCCTCTACTGTGCCGCATGAAGTCCGATGTGGTCCCGGTATTGCGCGACTGTGCCCGCGGTGAACTCAATGTTTCCACCCTCGAGTGGTACGAGCGCGCTGCCGTGTGTGTCGTTCTGGCGGCAGCGGGATATCCGGGCAGCTACCCGAAGGGGGATGTGATCTCGGGTATTGAAGCGGCCAACGCCATTGACGGCGTACAGGTGTTCCACGCCGGCACTGCAGTGCAGAATGGTAAAATTGTAACCGCCGGCGGGCGTGTGCTTGGAGTTACCGGCTGGGCGGATACCATAGCCGCAGCCATAGATAAAGCCTACGCCGGAGTTGAAAAAATCAGCTGGAACGGTATGCAGATGCGCCGCGATATTGGGCAGAAAGCGTTAAAGCGCACCTGATCCGCTCCGCGCGCGTCCTGGTTTATTGTAAAGAAAGCATTGATGCTTTTGTAAAAAGTATCAAATCAGATGGCTAAGCAAAAAGCGCCAAATGCAAGGCGCGTGATTGTCTCTGCAGAGACGTAGCACGCAACGTCTCATGCATACGTCGAAGCAGCGAGACAATTACGCCTGGTTTCATAATGGCGCCGCAGGTGGTGAGTTTTTGCGCCGCCATCAAGCATTGAGTTCTGCCACGCTATCACCCAACCATAAAAATATAAGGAACTGAACGTATGGGAAAACCGATTATTGCGATTCTGATGGGAAGTGATTCAGATTACGAAGTAATGCGCGAGGCGGCCCGGGTACTTAAAGAGTTTGATATTCCCTTTGAAATGCTCGTATCCAGTGCGCACCGTTCACCCCAGCGCACCCTCGAATATGCCGCAAGTGCGCGCGAACGCGGGATTCGCGCCTTTATTGTCGGGGCCGGAGCTGCGGCACATCTGGCCGGAGTGGTCGCGTCCAAAACAACCCTGCCGGTGATCGCTGTCCCCATTGACAGCACTTCCATGAAGGGGCTTGATGCCCTGCTCGCAACGGTACAGATGCCGGGGGGAATTCCGGTTGCAAGTATGGCAATCGGCAAAGCCGGAGCAAAGAATGCAGGGTTGTTTGCCCTGCAGATTCTGGCCGCCACTGATGTGAAGCTCGCAGAACGCCTGGATGCCGCACGTGTTGCCATGGCTGAAGGGGTAGCGAAAAAGAGTGAAAAACTCCAGCAGCGTCTGAGTGCAGACGGCCTGGCATAATTCATAAACCCAGCTGGCGCGACGGAGGCAGCGCCCGCACCAGCGAAGGAGAACCGAAACATTGAGTGAAAAACAACCCAGCATATTGACAACTCTGTGGGATTTTTTCTGTTCCCTGAAATTGTCGATCTTTATCCTGATAACTTTGGCGATTACTTCGATTATCGGCACCGTTATTCAGCAGAATCAGAGTAAGGAACACTATCTCAGGATTTTCAGCCCGGATACATATGAGCTTCTGAATACGTTGCAGATGTTTGATATGTATCATTCCACCTGGTTTATCGGCCTGCTGATACTGTTTTGCATTAACCTTATATGCTGCTCCATCAAACGCCTGCCGCGGGTATGGAAGATGGTTACCCGCCCGAACCTGGTGCCGAGCAACGCGGCGCTGGAAGCCTTTTCCAACACCACTGAACGTACCGTGCGCGGCAACCTGAGCGAAGTGCGCGCCAAAATGGAGGATTTTGTTAAGGAAAACTTTGCTCCGCCACGCTGCACTGAAACCGATGAAGGGGTGTATCTCTATGCGGAAAAAAACAAATATGCGCGTCTGGGGGTGTATGTTACCCATCTTTCCATATTGATTATTTTTGGCGGCGCCATAATCGGCAACCTCTTCGGCTATAAAGCATATGTGAACATCCCCGAAGGTGGTTCAGTGGATAAGGTGTATCTGCGCAGCGGTGAGCCTGTCGACCTGGGATTCAAGGTGGCGTGTGAGGATTTCTCCGTCAGTTTTTATGCAAACTCCCAACGGCCCAAGGAATATAAAAGTATCCTCACCGTGGAAGACAACGGTGAAGTGGTGGTGGATAAGCGCCCCATCGTGGTTAACGATCCGCTGACCTATAACGGCATCACCTTCTACCAGTCCAACTACGGTCCGGCGGGTTCGGAAATCATGTCCATCAAGGTGAAACTGCGAGGTGAGGATAAAGCACAGGCCTTCACCCTGCGCCGGGGTGAAAGGGCCAAGTTGCCCGACGGTACCAGTGTAACCGTGGCCGATTTTACCCAGTCATACCGTAATTTCGGCCCGGCGGCGCGGCTTAGCGTACAAAAAACCGGTGAACCTGCTACCTCGGTTATCGTATTCAAGAATTTCCCTGAGTTTGATAAACAGCGTAAAGGCACTTACATCTTTACCCTGGAGGATTTTGACCAGCGTTACTATACCGGACTTCAGGCCACCAAGGATCCGGGTGTGTGGGTGGTTTGGATCGGATGTACCTTGCTCGTTGTCGGGTGTCTGATAGCGTTTTTTGTGTCGCATCGGCGTATATGGGTTATCCTGCGTGAAAAGGATGGCAAGGTGCATGTGCGCCTCGTAGGGACAACCCATCGCAATCAGCCGGCGTTTGAGCTCTACTTCGACAAACTCAAGGAAGCATTCAATAAACATCTGGCGTAAGCCAGTCAGAATACAGAAGGGGCATCTACCATGACTAGTGGGACATTATTCAATCTTGTCACCATTGCCTACTTTGGCGCAATGGTATTATTTATCGGATTTTTAGCCACCAGAAGCTCTGGCGTTGCGCGCCTTGCAAGCTGGATCGCATTTACTGGATTTATTCTGCAAACCGTCGGCATCGGGCTGCGCTGGTATGAAACCTACCAGATCCCCGGGGGCGAAGGCTATGCGCCCATGTCTAACCTGTATGAATCTGTGGTGTTCTTTGCCTGGACCATCCTGCTCATCTATGTTGTGATCGAGTGGAAATACAAACATAAAGCCGTAGGGGCGTTTGTACTCCCTTTCGCCTTTCTTGCAATGTCATGGGCACAACTTACCCTCGATTCCACCATCTCCCCGTTGGTGCCCGCACTACAGAGCAACTGGCTCACCTATCACGTTATCACCTGCTTTCTCGGCTATGCCGCCTTTGCAGTGGCATGCGGGATATCGTTCATGTATCTGATCAAGGTTCGCCAGGAGGAACGTGCCGATACTAAAGCCGGTGGAATGATCAGCCTGTTCCCCAGTGCCAAGATTCTCGATGACCTTAACTATAAGGCGATCATGATCGGCTTTCCTCTCCTCACTTTGGGGATCATCACCGGCGCCGCCTGGGCCAACTACGCCTGGGGCACCTACTGGAGCTGGGACCCGAAAGAGACCTGGAGCCTGGTTGTGTGGTTTATCTACGCCGCATTTCTGCATGCCCGCATCACCCGCGGCTGGGCCGGACGCCGCGCCGCATACCTCTCCATCATAGGTTTTGCGGCCACGGTATTCTGCTATTTAGGGGTAAACCTGCTCCTCGCAGGGCTTCACTCCTACGGTGGTGCTTAGCAGATCAGGTAGTTGAGAAGTAAGAAAGCAAAAGGCCCGCCTCCAATGGAGAGCGGGCCTTTTGCTTTTTTTGCAGAGGCGTTTTGGGGCTAAAATTTATTATATCTATTGTAATTGTGAGGATATTTTTAGTAAAATAATCTTTTATGCCATGCAAGTGAGTGAGCTTGCGTTGAAGGTGAGGATAGCTGGATGGTTATCTGGAACTGTATAATAAGTTGTTATGTCACCGGAGGAATGAGCGATTGATAAACTATCGATCTATACGAAGACGGTATCCGGACATTGTCACGTATCGGGCTGTCGCCGAAAAAACACGATGACGGGTGCGAAGAAAACCGAAAGGGATGAATGGTTTGGATGCAAATTATTTCAATACTCATGCGATATTACATTTCGATGAGTCAGGCTTTACTGGAAATAATCTCTCACACAAGCACCAGAAAATATTTTGCTATGCTTCATTGGAATGTCATCATGATGAAGCTGAAAAATTTGTTGAGCACATCATTCGTAAGTACCAAATCCAGAATGGAGAAATTAAGGGCGGTAAACTGTTAAAGGGCGCTCGCGGAAAGAGAGCCGTCGATGAAATAGTTCAAAACTTTAAAGGCCGGTTCAAAGTTTCTGTGTCCGATAAAAAATACGCGTTAGCGGGAAAATTCTTTGAGTATATTTTTGAGCCGACAATAGCTAGCGTAAATTCAATATTTTATAACATCAACTTTCATCGCTTCATTAGCAACATGCTTCATGTCGAGCTCTCGGTCAGGGGGGCAATGGCAGAAGAGATATTTGAAGACTTTGAAAAACTAATGAGAACGGGAAATTTCGAAGGGGTAAAGGCGCTATTTCAACTTCGAAGGATGAGGGGATATCCCCGGTTTTGGAACAAATTTGCGACTTTGCCATCCACAATAAAGAGTCAGTTGTGCGAGAGTTAGACGGCTATGCTGGCGAAGGTGCAGGAAAGTGGGTTCTTGATTTGACCAATACTGCTTTATTCAGCCTCTTGGCCGAATGGGGACAGGAATATGATCAACTAACTGCTTACTGTGATCAATCAAAGCCGCTCAGTGAAGATCAAGAAATATTTAATGTCATGATTAGTCGGGATGACAAGAAATTCACCCATATTGCAGGTATTGATTCACCTATAACATTTAATTTGAAAGAGCCGCTTAATTTAGTCGACTCAAGGGTCGTTCATGGGGTTCAGCTTGCTGATGCAATCGCAGGTGCGTTCGCTTATGCGTGCGATAGAAATAATCAAGATGAGTATGCGGAAAAGTGGCGCGGCATGATTGAAGAACATGTGATTTTTGGTAGCGTTTTTCCTGACTATGATCATCTTGACTTAGAAAAGTTTGAGGTGCAGAGGAACGCAGTCTTGCTACAAGAATTAGCAGATCGTAGTAAAAAGGGCATTAGCTTAACCGATGATATTGCTGCATACATTCAATTCATTACTATGGCCCTCAGAGAATCGCCGCTTGAGCTACAGACATAACAATCGGCTGCACAGCGACCGATTTTCCGCCGCTTCGCCGCTCCAAACCGGCGCGTGAGCCGGGCGTTAGGGTGCAAAATGAAACTACTCGCCTCATCGAAATTTCTTCTCTGGCTAACCGCGCTATCGTTGCTTTCCGGCTTGGCCTTTAGCCTGTACTACAGGGACTTCAATTGGCTCGCACGCTTCGGGGCACTAGTCATCTGCTGGGGCATTCTCTTGCTTGCACGACCTAGCTTTACGGATAAAGAAATCGGGCAACATGTGATCGCCCACGACTCGGGCCTGAGCCTTTTTGACCCTGAGTATTACAAGCGTAAAGGCGAGCGTGTCCCTGATTGGGTTATTGGGTTACAGACAATGTGCTATCGCGTCGTGCAACAGGTATATATGGCCCTGCCGTATGCTTCATCGGCACACTAGTAACCGGTTTTGCCAGTCTGCTCAATGGGGTCGTAGGCTTTGCGCCCTAACACTTGTCAGGCCCCGGTCGGTAAAGGATAAAGTAGTGCGTTAACGTAAAAGAAGGCCCTGTTGGTTCTTTGGAGTTCCGGGGGCAGTATCTGCATTCAGGGCTGTTCAGGGGAGTTCCGCAAAAGTCTGGGACAGCCCCCGTTCGGGGACAGTCCCGATTTTGCTGCTGCTTTCCTTGTTCTAGCGCCGTTCTTTACTTTCTTACAAACCTGCCGCTGCTTTAATCCGTGCAGACTTCCATTTCCCCTTGCGTCAAATGAACTTCATTGCCGCGATGGAAAATGGTGAGCTCTGTGCCTTCGCGCAGCAGGTAGCTCACTTTTTTGTGCTCCACCGTGACTTCCAGGCACTGTCCGCGGGTGCAGAGAGGAAATTGCAGGCAGCTTATCTGCCTGGGAAGACGGGGGTCGAAGCTCAACACGCCATCGTCATCACGCATTCCGGCAAAGCCGTATACCGCAACCATCCATGTGCCCCCCATTGAGGCAATGTGGCATCCGTCTTTCACGTTGCCGCCTATATCGGCCAGATCCATCAGAACGGCATAGCGCGCATATTTGACCGCTTTTCCCATATCGCCGATTTCAGCGGCAATGATGGCCTGAATGCAGGCGGATAGTGAAGAATCGCCGGTGGTAAGAGGGTCATAGTAGTCGAAGTTGTGTTTTTTCTGCTGTTTGGAGAAATCTTTCCCCAGAAGAAACATGGCCAGCACTACATCGGCCTGTTTAATCACCTGATGGCGATAAATCACCAGCGGATGATAGTAGAGCAACAGCGGAAATTGGTCGCGCGGAGTGGCCTTGATGTCCCAGACTTCGCGCTCGAGAAAGTTGTCATCCTGCGGATTGATGTCGAGGTTCTGGTCATAGGGGATATACATGCGTTCTGCTGCTTCCTGCCAGTCTGCCACCTCACTCATCTGGAGTTTGGTGCGATGCACCAGGGTCGCAAAATGCTCGGGATGCTGCTCCTCCATTTCACGCACGGTTCTGGCGGCATAGCGCAGGTTTTCGCGCGCCATCAGATTGGTAAAGGTGTTGTTGTTGACCACGGTGGTGTATTCATCGGGGCCGGTGACGCCATGGATGCAGAACTGGCCATCGTTGCGCTGGGAGAAAAAGCCGAGATCAAACCAGAAACGCGCGGTTTCGACCAGCATTTCCGCCCCTTCATTGAACAACAGAGCCTTATCATCGGTAGCCTCTACATATTTACGCAGGGCGTACATGATATCGGCATTGATGTGATACTGGGCGGTACTGGCGACATAGTTCGCGCTGGCTTCTTCGCCGTTGATTGTGCGCCAGGGGAACAGAGCCCCTTTCTGGTTCAGCTCTTTGGCTCTCTGACGCGCGCTGTCGAGCATGCTGTGACGAAAGCGGAGAATATTACGTGCGATGCGGGGGTTGGTGTAGGTTATGAAGGGTAAAACGTAGATCTCCGTATCCCAGAAGTAATGCCCCTCGTAGGTTTGCCCGGTCAGCCCTTTGGCGGGGATGCTCGTGCTCTCGGCGCGTGCCGAGGCCTGAAGAATCTGGAACAGGTTCCAGCGCAGAGCTTGCTGGAACTCGCCGGTGTCCGTCTGTTGCTCTTCGGAGTTGGCGTCGATTTTTACATCACTGTGCTGCCAGAAATTGTCCATGTAACGGCGCTGACTTTCCAGCAGGGTTTTGAAGCCATCCTTTTTTGCCCGATCCAGAGTCCAGCCGGCGCGGGTGAAGAGCTTTTTTACCGGGTCGCTGGGGGAGGTGTGATAGGCAGCAAATTTGATTAACTGAATGGGCTGGCCGGGTACAGCATCGACGCGGTACTCAACCCTGCCTTCATTTTCCGAACACTCGGCGTGCCATTCATAGGCGCACTCGGTTTTAAATTCATGGTCTATGCCACAGGCCAGGGTCATACCGCTGCTGTGAGTCTTATGCCCCAGGTAGAGCCTTTGCTCATTGCATACATGGCTTTGCGGCATCAGAACGTCTCTGTCGAAACCTTTTGCCTGGCGAGGATCTCCATGACCGCTCTGGTTTTTCTGCGCGCCGCTTATTTCCGACGAAATGACTACCGGTGCTGCGGCATTGAGGATGGTGACCTGATAGGAAAAGGCTGCCAGATGGCGATGTTCGAATGAAACCAGACGTTGTGATTCGATCAGCACCCGTTTGCCGGAAGGGGTTTCGAGCAGGACCTGCCGGTCAAGGGTGCCGGCCTGCATGTCCAGGGTGCGTTGATAGAGCTGCAGGCTCACGGCCGGCAGAGAAAAGGGTTCATCATCGATATAGAGGGAAATCCCTTTGCTGTCGGTGACGTTGAGCATGGTCTGGCCGGTTTTGGCAAAGCCGTATGCACCTTCACTGTAGACAATCGGCCAGGTTTCGTGAAAGCCGTTGATAAAAGTCCCCTGCTGGAAACAGGGATACCCCTCTTCAAAATTGCCGCGCAGTCCCAGATAGCCATTGCCGAGGGAGAAAAGCGTTTCGGTCTGGGCGAGGAAACGGGGATAAAAGCTGGTTTCGATAATCTTCCATGGGTTGACCGGGTAAATATGCAGAGGAGGATTGAGGGTTTCGTGACGAATCATCGCTTCAAGACCTTTCCCTGTAGCTGTTCCCACATGTGATTATATAGCGGTTCAGCATCGCGAACTGATCCATGCCGCATGAACCCGCTCTCGGGCGTTACTGCTATGCGGGCGCCAGCTTAAGCCCGGGGTGTTTCTGCCTCAAGCAATAAAACCGGGACTGTCCCCGCATGGGGGATGTCCCAGGCTTTTGTGGTGCAAACCGCCATCGTTTCATGACCCGTAAACGTCCGGGACAGCCCCGAGCAAAGCATGGGACAGTCCCGAGTTTACTACCCGTAAAAAGTTGTTACTCTGGCAGGAGTTCAGCAAGGTCGCTGACAACTAAATCGGCTCCATTTTTCTTTAATTCCTCGGCTTCACCATGTCGATCCACCCCGATAACCAGGCCAAAGTTGCCTTTGCGCCCTGCCTGAACACCGGCAATTGCGTCTTCTACAACGATGGCTCGGCCGGGGTCAACGCCCAGCAATTCAGTAGCTTTGAGGAAGGTCGCCGGATCAGGTTTGCTCGGCAGGTCGAAGGTTTCCGCTACTATGCCATCGACCCTGACCTCAAACAGATCATCGATTCCGGCAGCAACAAGAATGGCTTTGCAATTTTTGCTCGCGGAGACAACCGCCGTATGAATTTTCTTTTTCAACAGATAGCGTACCAGCGCGATTGATCCTTCAAAAACCCCGACGTTTCCGTCGGCGAGCATTTCGTGGAGCAGCTGGTTTTTACGATTGCCCAGACCGCATATCGTCTCTTCGTCGGGAGGGCTGTCCGGGGTGCCGTAAGGGATTTCAATATTGCGAGATTGAAGAAAACTTTTAACACCTTCGTAGCGCAACTTGCCATCCACGTAAAGGCGGTAGTCCCGGTCTATGTCGAAGGGATGGAAAGCTACTCCGGTGGCGCGCGCCTTTTGCTGTAGATATTGATCGAACATCTGCTTCCAGCAGATCGCATGCAGCTTTGCCGTCGAGGTTAAGATTCCGTCAAGGTCAAAGAGAGCCGCTTCATAACGGTCGAAATCAATGTTTTTGTCCAATTTCGCCTCCTTGAGTGTGGTTTTGCAGTATGCTTGTGCCGGCGGGGATGGTGTCCGGCATCATCTCCGCGCAGAAAATACTGGTGATTTGCTCATATGCAAGTCTAACGAAATTCTTGCAATACACAACCTGTGTGTTTGCCCGGTATTTACGCATGTCCATGAGCAATAGGATAGCTATAACCAGACGGCTTTGTCTGCAGAAATGTGCGCAAACCACAAAGCCCGCCTTCGGGCGAAGGCGGGCTTTGTGGTTCTGGGTTTTTACTTTTGCTTACTTGTATCTGATCTGTTTGGACAGATAGCGCTGCAGACCCATCTGCTCTATCTGATCCTGCTGCTCTTCAATCCAGTCGAGGTGCTCCTCTTCCTCTTTGAGAATTTCCTCCAACAGGGACTTGGTACCGTTGTCACCCACTTCAGTGGCGAGTTTGATGGTGTCGTTGTATTTTTTGATGGCATCTATTTCAGCGCCACTGTCGTACTTGTGCATCTCTTCAACCTGTTTGCCGATGGTGATCTTGCTCAGGTTGGAGACAATCGGCTGGCCCTCCAGGAACAGGATGCGCTCGATTAATTTTTCCGCGTGTTTCATCTCCTGAATGGAGCGCTGCTTGATTTCATCCTGTAAGGTGTTATACCCCCAGTCTTCACACATTTCGGCGTGGACAAAATACTGGTTGATGGCACCGAGTTCTTCGGCAAGACGATTGTTGAGTTCATCGATCAGTTGCGGATTCCCTTTCATGTACAGCTCCTTTCGTTTTAAAGTCGTAGGTATGCGTAAATTTTCGGTTTGAGATTCCAGACCATTGTCTGTGATTGTATAGTGTAACCACTGAAGAACAATTTTCAACCGCTCAGGAAAATTTAATCGAAAACTCCATGAATTCAGAGCCAGTTGCGTTTGCGGAAGAAGCGCAGCATGAGCACTGCAATCAGGATCAGAACCCCCCAGAAGATAAAGTAGCTGTAGCGGTAGTGCAGTTCGGGCAGATATTCAAAATTGGTGCCGTAGATTCCGGCGATAAATGTGAGGGGGATGAATACCGCCGAGAAAATGGTCAGAATCCGCATGATGTCATTGAGGCGATTGTTGATCCCGGTATTGTAGACATCCAGATAATCTGAAAGTATATCGCGGTAGGTTTCGATAATCTCCACACTCTGGGTGGAGAGATCGAGGAGGTCTTTGAGAAAAGGGACGGTGCTGTCCTGGATGAGGTCGTTGTCAAGGCGGGAGAACTGCAGGATAAACTCCCGTGCCGGCCTTACGGTTTTGCGCAGATAGTTGATTTCGCGCTTGAAGAGGTTTATTTTTGCCAGCACATTCTGATCCGGATCGTCGATAATGTCACTTTCAAGTTCTTCTATCTCTTCGCCCAGACGTTCAATGGCGGCAATGTAGTTGTCGATCACAGTGTCGAGCAGGGCATAGGTGAGATAGTCATTGCGACTTTTGCAAATCCGCCCGCGTTTTTTGCGGATGCGTTCGCGCACCGGGGTAAAGGTGTCGCCGGGCTGTTCCTGGAAAGTGAGGACAAAGGAATCACCCATGACGATGCTCAGTTGTTCACTGCGGATAACCTTTACCTCGGGATCGTAGTGCATCATCTTCAGAACAAAGTAGAGGTAGTGGTCAAATTCCTCCATTTTCGGGCGTTGTCCGGTATGCAGAATATCTTCGACGCTTAAGGGATGAAGGCCGAATTGTGCTGCAATGAATTTGATACTTTCGGTGTCGTGCAGCCCGGTAACATCCAGCCATTGCATTGCATCAGAGGCGGGCTCCGGCTTTTGCACCTCATCGGGTTCGGGCCGGGTTTCTTCCACTGATTCCGGGGTGTAGAGAATGGATCTGACCTGGGTGCGTTTAACTTTCTGTTCGCCGATAAATACCGCGCTTCCCGGGGGCTGCCCCAGGGCGGCTTCTTTTTTCTTTAAAAATCTGGCCATGGTATTCTCCCTGAATAACGGTGCGATACGGGTGGCTATGCCTGCGATAATACAAAAAAAGTTATGCATGCGCTGGATAAAACCGACATGGAACAGGATATTATTGCCGAGGGTGAAACCCTGGATCAGCTCAGCTGCGGGGGCGTGAAGCTGATTCAGGCCAGAAAAGGATATCGCTTTTCCCTTGATCCGGTTCTGCTCGCAAACTTTGCCACACTCCATTCCGGCGAACAGGTGCTGGATCTGGGGTGCGGGTGCGGGGTGATGGCACTGATTCTTGCACGCAGATACGCGGATGTCGAGGTGGTCGGGGTGGAGATTCAGGCACAGCAGGCAGAGCGGGCGCAACGCAGTGTGCGCTTAAACGGACTCGATGAACGGGTGCGGATTGAGCATGCCGATGTGCGCACCTGGTCTCCTGAGGCGTCCGGGATGTTTACGCGGGTGCTGTGCAATCCCCCTTTTCGCCCCCTCCGCAGTGGGCGTATATCGGCCGGGACGGAGCGGAGCATATCACGACATGAATTACATGGTACCCTGGATGACTTTATTCGCTGTGCCGCTATGGCATTGCACCGCTCCGGAACCCTGAGCATGGTGCATCTGCCGGAACGTCTGACAGATGTAGTGCTGAGTATGCGCGCCAACGGCCTTGAGCCGAAACGCCTGCGCATGGTGCACAGCCGCGCTATGGAGCCGGCGCGTCTGTTTCTCATCGAGGCGCAGAAGGGTGGACGTCCCGGAATGAATGTGGAGGCTCCACTGTGTGTGTATGCAGATGATGGGACGGATGGAGGAAAGGGTGGCAGTAAGGGGGGTGCGGCAGAGAGTGTGCAACGCCGCTACAGCGATGAAGTTCGGAGTTACTATGTCTGATTTTTCTGCATGCGGCGCAGCTTATCCAGGCGTTTTTGCTTGTGGAGGAGCTCAAACATGGCGGCGCGAACCTTTTCATCCTTGATCGCCTTCACCATCCGTTCCACCTTGTGTATCTCCATAGCACTGAGTTCAGGCAGCACAAGTTCCGGTTCCGGATTTTTGCGCAGCGGCGCTTCAGGAGGTTTGCGACGCAGATACATGCTCTCTATAGGGGTGCAGTCAAGTTCGCGATTGATTTTAGCCAGGATCTGCGGTTTCAGAAGCTGGAGTTGCTGCATCCAGACCGCATGGTCAACCCGTACCTCGAGCACATTGTTACGGATACTCGCCGGACGGGCATGCGCGGCGATCTGTGCCCCGACCACCTTGTCCCAGATAAACCAGACCTGGTGCTGTTCGATGCGGGGGGCGATTCCCATATCGCTGAACAGGTTCTTGATGATGGCGCGAGTGCTGGTTCCGAACCCTAAAGAGGAGAAACGCGTGCTCATGGGTTGTATCTCCGCCGCATCCAGCCGCCGCTGAGCTGGCCGAGAACCGCACATGCCAGGGTGAAAGGGATGATCTGCCAGCTGAAGCCGAACAGAACCCGCAGCCAGACAATAAAGGGGATGGAGGCATGGATGTAAAAAAACCACACCAGCGAACCCTTGCGCGTATTCTGGCGCAGATATCCCAGTGCCATGTTGCTCAACAGGGCAAAGGCGAGCAGCTCAATTAGATGAATCCAGGAATAAGACACGGTTGTGATCACTGTCCTGCGGGTTATAGCCGGGGTGAAATGGGCATGGTCGGATACGCAAAAATACAAGTAGCTATACACCCCCACTACTGATTGGAGCCTTGAGAGTTTCAATGCAAAATACAGGCGAATGTTCATCAGAAGCTGGTGATTTCAATTTCAAGGGGCACTTTAGACATTTGCGTCTTTGCTGTCAATCGGCACGAAGAGGTATGTTGTATAAGGATACGAGATTATGAAAATGGTAGAGGCACATCATAGGCTGCTGGTGTTCAATTCGGTTCACCGTGTAATGGTGGCGGAACAGAAACTGATGCATGAATACGATATCCTGCTGATACCGGTTCCGGCGGCGATCACTGCAGATTGTGGAATGGTATTGCGGATCAACGATGTTGATGAAGACCCTGCAACTCGATTGCTGGTAAAATCCGGGTTGCAGCCCTTCAGTGTGTATGCGCCTGAGGGGGGTGGATACGTGGAGGTCCGGAAATTTTCTTGACATCGTCGGGACGCCTAACTATAGTCTCCGTTTGCTATTTTCGAACAATTGCCTGAATAATGGGGTAGGGATGTTTGACGGTTTAAGTGACAAGCTCGATTCGGTATTTAGTAAACTGCGCGGTCAGGGGCGTCTGAGCGAAGCCCAGGTTATTGAAGCCCTGCGCGAAGTGCGTCTGGTTCTCCTTGAGGCGGACGTGAACTTCAAGGTGGTTAAAGATTTTATTGCCGCGGTGCAGGAGCGTGCCACCGGTGCGGATGTGCTCAGAAGTCTGACCCCGGATCAGCAGGTGATCAAGATTGTGCGCGAGGAACTCGGGCGCCTGATGGGAGAGGGCGAGGATAACCATCTCGATCTCGCCGCGAGTCCGCCGGTCACTCTGATGCTCTGCGGTCTGCAGGGTGCGGGTAAAACCACTACCTGCGGCAAATTGGCGAAGCGCCTGCGTCGGGAGAAACGCAAACCCCTGATGGTTCCCGCGGATGTGTATCGTCCTGCGGCGATCGATCAGCTCAAGACCCTGGGGCGCCAGCTCGAAATAGATGTATATGATTCCGATCCGGGACACAACCCGGTGGATATCTGTAAAGCGGCGCACAAATATGCCGCCAACCACGGGTTTGATACAGTTATTCTGGATACCGCCGGACGTCTGCACATTGACGATACCCTCATGGCGGAGCTGGAGCAGATCAAGGCGGAGCTGGAGCCGCGCGAGGTGCTGTTTGTCGCCGACGCCATGACCGGACAGGATGCGGTCAACGTGGTCAAAGAATTTGACGCGCGCCTCAATATCTCCGGGGTGATCCTTACCAAACTCGACGGCGATGCGCGTGGCGGGGCGGCACTTTCCGTGCGTGCAGTCACGGGCAAGCCGATAAAATTTGTGGGTGTGGGGGAGAAACTCGATGCCCTGGAGGTGTTTCACCCTGATCGCATGGCGCAGCGCATTCTCGATATGGGGGATGTTCTCTCCCTGATCGAAAAGGCGGAAGCGAGTATCGACAAGGATGAGGCTGCGCGCATGGAAGAGGCGATGCGCAGTGACGGCTTCACCCTGGAGACCTTCCGGGATCAGCTGCAGATGGTCAAAAAGATGGGCTCCATGGATTCGATCATGAAGATGATTCCCGGCATGAACAAGGCGATGAAAAAAGCCAGCGGAATGCAGGTGCCGGATAAGGAGCTGAAGAAAATCGAGGCGATTATTTCCTCCATGACTCCGCGCGAGCGCAAGAATCACAAGCTGATCAACGGGTCGCGCCGTATGCGCATTGCCAAAGGCAGCGGCACCCGGATTCAGGATGTGAACCAGCTCCTCAAGCGTTTCACCGAAGCACAGAAGATGATGAAAAAGATGCAGAAGATGGGCCCCAAAGGTATGAAGAATATGTTGGGTGGTGGTGGCCCCGGCGGCCCCAGATTGCCCTTCTGAGATAACAGCGATCCAGAAATTATAAGTGTTTGTGCGGGGATCAGCCTTGCACTCAACCCTTCCGCATCCAGGATGTGGAAGAAATATATAGACGAGAGGAAAAAGCAATGGCAGTAAAAATCAGATTAGCCCGTGGTGGCGCTAAGAAGAAACCCTATTACCAGATTGTTGTGGCGGACGAGCGCTGTCCGCGTGACGGTCGTTACATTGAGAACCTGGGGCAGTACAATCCCCGCGCTGAAAAAGACCAGATCACCCTGGATGGTCAGCGTGCCCTGAGTTGGCTCAACAAAGGTGCTCAACCCTCCGAGGCAGTTGTCAAAATTCTGCGTCAGGAAGGGGTATGGAGCACATTCAGAGGGGAAAAATCGGCATAACGTTCAGCACGTATCGGGTTCATGGTGTTTCATGATCCATTGAACACTACGCCGCAACCGGAGATGGCCGCCTGTAATATGGAAGCAGACCGCACCAGCAAGACATTCCGCGCCGGGGAGATAACCTCGACCCACGGGCTCAAGGGTGAAGTCAGAATTCGCCCCGAGTATGCGCATGTGCCTGCACTCTGTGCGGCTTCCTGTTATGAGGTGCGTTTCGAAAACGGAATGTCAACCACGGTGGAGGTGCGGCGTGCGGCTGTGCACAAACATATGATTCTGGCGGCGTTGCACGGATACAATAGCGTAGAAAGCGTTGAGGGCTTTATCGGAGCCGAAGTATGGCTCAATCCGGACGCGCTCCCGGAAGCCGTTGGAGGAAACTATTACTGGCATCAGCTTAAAGGGCTACAGGTTGTAGACCATAAGATGGGAGAAGTGGGAATTCTCGAAGACATTCTTCCCACTCCGGGGCATGATATCTATGTGGTGCGCGGCTCTTCCGGTGAGGTGATGATTCCGGCGGTGGCGGCCATGGTCGAACGTGTCGATCCGGTCGCCGGGGTGATGTATGTGACCCTGCCGCAGGGCTTGATTGAGTTGAACTGATGCAGTTTGCCGTTTTAAGCCTGTTCCCCGGTATGTTTACTTCCCCGTTCAGTGAAAGTATAGTCGGACGGGCGGTGGACAAGGGGCTGCTGAAGATCGAGGCTCATCAGCTGCGTGATTACGCGAGCGGGCGCCATCAGGTTACCGATGATACCCCGTATGGCGGGGGTGACGGGATGGTGATGAAGCCCGAGCCGGTGTGGCGCGGGATTCAGGATATGCGCACGCGCTACCCCGGGGCACATGTGGTGCTCCTGACGCCACAGGGGCGCAGATTCACCCAGGGAGAAGCCGAACATCTGGCGCAGAAGCAGGCCCTGGTGTTTGTGTGTGGGCGCTATGAAGGCTTCGATGAGCGTATCCGCTCCTATGTGGATGCGGAATATTCCATCGGAGACTATGTCCTCACCGGGGGTGAACTGCCCGCGATGGTGATTATGGATGCAGTGGCGCGGCTTGTTCCGGGGGTATTGGGCAACGAAGGCAGTGCATGCAGCGATTCGCACAGCGATGGTCTGCTGGAATTTCCCCACTACACCCGGCCGCCTGAATTCATGGGGCAGAAGGTTCCCGAGGTTCTGCTCTCGGGCAATCATGCCCGTATCGCCGAATGGCGCCACAATGAGCAGCTTAAACGCACACAACATCGCCGCCCGGATCTGTGGCAGGAGTATATACAGCAACGCGGGAAAGAATAGTTAGTCTCGGCGCCGCAACTGCGGGGCGGACTTGTTTATATTGACATACGTAACGGATACTGTTATCCGCATTGGAAATAGCAAGGAGAACGTGATGAATATCGTAGAGCAGATTGGTAATGAGCAACTTAAACAGGATATCCCCTTGTTCAAGGCCGGTGATACCCTGCGGGTGCATGTAAAGATTCAGGAAGGTAACAAAGAGCGTATCCAGGTGTTTCAGGGGATGTGCATCAAGCGCGTAAATCGTGGCATCGGTTCCACGTTTACCGTGCGCAAGATTTCCGGGGGTATCGGAGTGGAACGTATTTTCCCTCTGCATTCTCCCAATATTGACAAGATTGAAGTGCTCACCGTCGGACGTGTACGCCGCGCCAAGCTCTACTATCTGCGCAATCTGCAGGGTAAGGCCGCGCGTATCCGCGAGCTGCGCAAGAACTAGAGCTGATAGCGTTTTACCTCAGTTTTACCCATACCCGGATGGTCCCTGAGATTGTCCGGGTATTGGAGTTTGTGCCCCTGGCATGGACATCACCAACCTTCACCGTGGTACAGAACAGTGACCTTCCAATTTGAGAGATGCCTCTACACACAGGGATATCATGCTGTCGCCGGAATCGATGAGGCCGGACGCGGTCCACTTGCGGGTCCGGTCGTGGCTGCGGCCGTGATTCTGCCTCAGACTTGCGATCTCCCCGGACTTACCGACTCCAAGAAGCTCAGTATAAAGCAGCGCGAGCGTCTGTTCCGCGCGATCCGTTTACAGGCTGTGGCTATCGGAACCGGGTTTGTCACCGTGCCCCGCATTGAAGAGATCAATATTCTGCAGGCCACCCTGGAGGCGATGCGCATGGCGGTTGAATCTCTGTCCGTGACGCCGGACTACCTGCTCATCGATGGAATCAACACCATTGAAATGCCTGTGGCGCAAGAGGCGCTCAAACAGGGGGATTCACGTTCTCTTTCCATTGCCGCAGCATCTGTTATCGCCAAAGTCACGCGGGATCGGATGATGCGCGCATATGCACACCGCTATCCGCGCTATGGATTTGAGGCGCATAAAGGCTACGGTACCGCAGAACATCGGCGTCTGATTGCCACGCACGGCCCGTGCCCCATCCACCGGCGCACTTTTGCCGGAGTCAGGGAACATCTGTGAGCCACGCACGTCTGAAGTTGGGTCAGTGGGGGGAGGAGCGCGCCGTGCGGTACCTGCGTCAGCGTCTGTATCGTATTCTTGCCACCAATTATTCCAACAAGTGCGGAGAGGTTGATATCATTGCCCGGCGTGGCAGAATCCTGGCTTTTATCGAGGTTAAAACCCGGCGCAGCGTTACCTTCGGCACGGGGGCGGAGGCGGTGAATGCGCGCAAACAGCGCCAGATTATCCGCACCGCGCATATCTACCTGCAACAGAACCCAAAGCTGGGCGCGTTGCAACCGCGGTTTGATATAATCGCAGTGCAGGTGGAGCCTGATTCTGGGGGGCAGTGCCATATAGAGCATATCGCGGATGCGTTTGGCGTATGAGCCGGAAAGGGTGAGCAATGCAGCATAATACTGATAATGATCTGGGATTTTTGCGGGTGGCGGCAGCATCTCCGGCCCTGCGTGTAGCGGATATTGAATACAACCTTGCCCGCATTGAAGATGTTATCCGGGAAGCGGACGAACATGGCGTTCAGGTGCTGGTCTTTCCGGAGCTGTGTCTGAGCGGATACACCTGTGCCGATCTTTTTTTTCAGCAGCTTCTGCTCGAACAGGTTGAGTCTGCCATTGTGCGCCTGGCCCGGCAGAGTTCCCGCTATCCTATGCTGATACTCGTGGGAGCGCCCCTAGAATTGGACGGGAAGCTGTACAACTGCGCGGTGGCCCTGAATCAGGGTGAAGTCATCGGCGTAGTGCCCAAGACCTTTATCCCCAACACCTATGAATTTTACGAAGAGCGCTGGTTTTCCAGCGCCCGCGACCGCACTGCGGATCAGATACACATCGGTGCCGGCAAGATCCCCTTTGGCGAAGATCTGCTCTTTACCCATCCCCAGTGGCGCGAGTGCTGTATCGGGGTCGAGATCTGTGAAGATGTATGGATCGCCAATCCGGGCAGTGGCGACATGGCCCAGGCAGGGGCGACCCTGATCTGTAACCTCTCGGCGAGCCCGGAAATTCTGGGGAAGATGGAGTACCGCCGCCAACTTGTACAGGGGCAGTCAGCACGCTGCCTGAGCGGATATATGTATGCTTCCGCCGGAGCGGGGGAGTCAAGTACCGACCTGGTGTTTGCCGGGCACTGTCTTATCGCCGAAAACGGCATTCTGCTGAACCAGAGCGAGCGCTTCAGCTTTGATACGCGCTGGATCAGTGCGGATATAGATGTGCAGCGCCTGAATCTGGAGCGGCGGCGCAACAACAGCTTTGCAGCGGCGCACACCCTGCGCTCATTCCGCCGTCTGTCCATTGAGGTTCGGGGGTGGGACAATCCCGTTCTGGAGCGCGAAGTGGTGCCCCATCCCTTTGTTCCGGCCGACAGTGCGAACCGTGCCGAGCGCTGTGAAGAGATTTTTGCCCTCCAGACCACGGCGCTGGCGAAACGTCTGCGGCATATCGGTTCCAGATGCGCGGTGGTGGGGCTCTCCGGGGGGCTGGACTCAACCCTGGCCCTGCTCGTGATGGTGCGGGCCTTTGATCTTCTTGAACTCGACCATCGCGGCATCGTGGGGGTGTGTATGCCTGGTTTCGGTACTACGCAGCGCACCCGGTCCAACGCGGAAAACCTGCTGGATCAACTCGGAGTAACCCGGCGCAGCATCAGTATCGATGCCGCAGTGCGCCAGCACTTCGCCGATATCGGTCACGATGAGTCCGTTCACGATGTAACCTATGAAAATGCCCAGGCGCGGGAACGCACCCAGATACTCATGGATATAGCCAACCAGCAAGGGGGCATAGTGATCGGAACCGGGGATCTCTCCGAGCTTGCGCTGGGGTGGTGCACCTACAATGCCGATCATATGTCGATGTACAGTGTCAACTGCGGGGTGCCTAAAACCCTGGTACGTTACATGGTGGAGTGGTGTGCCGAAGAGCTGTTTTCCGAGCCGATCCGGGAGATTCTCGAAGATATCTGCGCCACCCCCATTTCGCCGGAACTCCTGCCGCCGGATGAAGGAGGTGAAATCCGCCAGGTCACCGAGGAGCACGTGGGCCCCTATGAGTTGCACGATTTTTTCCTCTTTCATGTAGTGCGCAATCAGTTCGCTCCGCGCAAGGTATTCTATCTGGCGCGCTGCGCATTTGGCGAAAAATACTCCCCGGCCACCATTCAGCGCTGGCTGCGCAACTTTTACCTGCGCTTTTTTGCCCAGCAGTTCAAACGCTCCTGTCTTCCCGACGGCCCCAAGGTGGGGAGTGTCGCGCTCTCACCGCGTGGCGACTGGCGGATGCCCAGCGATGCGGTGGCGCAGAGCTGGCTTGCCGAGGTGGATGCCCTGGATGTGTGAGCCGGAGAACGAACAAAACGGGGGAGCCGGAGTTTTATATCTGGTGGCAACCCCGATCGGCAATCTGGAAGACATGACCTGGCGCGCGGTGCGCATCCTCTCCGAAGTCGATCTGATTGCGGCTGAAGATACGCGCCACAGCCGCAAGCTGTGTGCCCATTTCGGCATTTCCACCCCGTTGACTTCGTGTTTTGCCCACAATGAAGCGCATAAGGGCGAATACCTCGTGCAGCGCCTGCAGCAGGGGGATAATCTCGCCTTTATCAGTGATGCCGGAACCCCGGGGATATCCGATCCCGGCGTGGTGCTGGTGCAACAGTGTATCACCGCCGGGATTCAGGTAGTGCCCGTGCCCGGGGCGAGTGCGGTAGTCACGGCTCTGAGCGTTTCCGGGCTGCCGACAGAGATGTTTACCTTCGCGGGTTTTGTGCCCGCTAAAAAGAAACAGCGTGAGACTTTTCTGCAGCGCTGGGGGACGCTGGAGCATACCCTGATCGTCTATGAAGCGCCTCATCGTCTTGTGGCGTGTCTGGAGGATATATGTGCCGTATTGGGTGCCGGGCGCGAGCTGGTGGTTGCGCGCGAGCTGACCAAGGTGCATGAAGAGCTGTTTCGCGGAACTGCACACACAGCGCTGGAGCACTTCATCGCCCACCGCGTCAGAGGAGAGATTGTCCTTCTGTTTGCGCCCCAGCCTGCCAACGAGGTTGATGAAGATATCCGGACCACGATTGCACGTCTGCTCAATGAGGAACCCAGCCCCTCGGTACGCCGGATCTCGAAGGAGGTTGCCCGGCAACACCCGGTTTCAGCGAGTGAGGCGTATGCTCTGGTGCTCGAAGTACGCCAGAACTTTCAGGGGACGTGATTTTGTAATTGCCTAGTAGCGGATATCGAAGGAGGAAAACTCGTCGCAGCAGGGGGTGATGTCGATGCCGATGTGCTCCACCCGGGCGCGCGGTGGCCCGGTGCGGCAGGCGTTGATGGCACTCTGCACCAGATCCTCTTCTCCTTCGAGTACCGCCTCCACACTTCCATCCAGAAGATTGCGCACCCAGCCGGTAAGTCCCAGGGAGCGTGCGGTATCCAGAGTGAAGGCGCGGTATCCCACGCCCTGTACCAGACCTTGAACTTTGATGTATGCTTTTATTTTTGCCATATCGATTCAACTCCGACTTAGTCTTCTGTTTTAATCCGGGCGCGGAACTGCCCTTCATCCAGCAGCTCTATCCCCAGTTGCTCTGCTTTGTCCTTCTTGCTCCCGGGGTTTTCACCTACGACCACAAAAGCGGTATTTTTACTCACACTGCCGCTCACCTTGCCCCCCTGGCTTTCCACCAGATGCTTCGCTTCAGTGCGACTCATCCCCTCCAGGGTGCCGGTAATTACAACACTCATGCCGCTGAATGCACCCTGCTGCGTGCGGGGAGTGCGTGCAGACGGGCGTACTCCGAGCTGGTGCAGGCGCGCGAGCACCTCGCGATTTGCAGAGCTGGTGAAAAAGTGCTCCACACTTGCGGCTATCTGCGGGCCGATCTCGTGGATTTCCTTCAGGGTTTCAGCATCGGCCTGCTGCAGAGCCTCCAGAGTGCCGAATTCGCGCGCAAGAATTTTGGCCGCGTGTTCTCCTACATGGCGGATTCCCAGCCCGGTGAGAAGCTGATGCAGGGGACGGTTTTTGCTCACCTCTATGGCAGAGAGGATGTTGTGCGCTTTCTTTTCGCCCATGCGTTTGAGTTTAAGCAGATTGCCGGCATCGAGGGTGTAGAGGTCGGCGATGTTTGCAACCAGTCTGGCTTCGACAAGCTGGACTATCAATTTCTCCCCGATGCCGTCGATATCCATGGCCTGGCGCGAGACAAAATGCTTTAAACGCCCCACCAGCTGTGCCGGACAATTCAGCCCCTGACAGCGCGGAACCACCTCGTCGGGAAGTTTCACCACCGGTGCTCCGCACACCGGGCACTGCTCCGGCATGGGGATCTGTCGCTCTTCTCCGGTGCGCTTAGCGGTGATAACTCTGACCACATCGGGGATCACGTCTCCGGCGCGCTCCACGACAACATGATCGCCAATGCGCAGATCCAGACGTTCAATTTCATCCCAGTTGTGCAGGCTGGCGCGGGAGATGGTCACTCCGCCCACTTTTACCGGATGCAGACGCGCAACCGGGGTGATGGCGCCGGTGCGTCCCACCTGCAGATGCACATCTTCAAGGGTGGTTTCAGCCTGGCGAGCGGCAAACTTGTACGCAATGGCCCAGCGGGGTGCGCGTGAGGTGGTGCCCAGGTTGTGCTGCGCCGCCAGGCTGTTGACTTTCACCACTACGCCGTCGATTTCGTAGGGGAGATGATCGCGTCCGGCGTTGAGCTCAGCGCACAGTTCGATTACATCATCCATAGCGGATTTGAGATACAGATGATCTTCATTGATGCGCAGCCCCCAGTGTCTGAGGCGGTGCAGCAATTCTTTCTGGGTCGGAGGCAGTTTACCGCGCACGATTTCGGCCCCGTAGCAGAAGATATTGAGCGGGCGTTTCGCGGTTTCACGCGGATCGAGCTGGCGCAGACTTCCGGACGTGGCATTGCGCGGGTTGGCAAAGGCAGGCAGCCCTTCTTCTTCACGCTGGGCGTTGTATTCCCGAAAGGTGTCTAACTCCATATACACCTCGCCGCGAACCTCCAGCACTTCGGGAAAGTCATGCTGAAGTTGCAGAGGAATAGAGGCGATAGTCCGGATATTGCTGGTGATATCCTCGCCCCGGATTCCATTGCCCCGGGTCGCTCCGCGTACCAGTTTGCCCTGTTCGTAGGTCAGAGCTACGGCAACGCCGTCCATCTTCAGTTCGCATAGGTACTCGGTGGCCTCGGGCTCAGCGGTGCGCACGCGGCGTTCAAAATCATGCAGTTGCGCGGCATTAAAGGCGTTGTCGAGGGAGTACATGGGGGCTATGTGCTCCACCGTGGTGAACTTCTCCAGGGGTTCGGCTCCCACGCGCTGAGATGGGGAGTAAGGGGTCACCAGCTCCGGATGCCGGCGTTCAAGTTCCAGGAGTTCCTGAAACAGGGCATCGTATTCGGCATCGGTGATTTCAGGGGCAGAGTAGGCGTAGTAGAGGATATTGTGGTGCTGAATTTGCGCACTTAACTCGCGATGACGCTGTGCCGGGTCGTAGTGTTCCGTTGCCATAAAGCCTGTTCCACTATGGGTTTAATAAAAAATTGGGTAACAACTTTTTGCGCTGGATGGAAAAAGCCGTGATTCCCGGTTTTGGGGACGCTCCCGCACCGATCAGTGCTTGTCTTAAGGCTATGTAATTATCCACCACCACTATTTGCAGAGGCTTGTGGCACCCATGGAAAGGACGACTTGCGCCACGGACGGCGACAGTCGAACGGCCATGGACGGCCCCGATCCCAAACAGTCGTGTCTGGAATGGGTGTCACAAGGCCTTACTGAACGGTTACAAGGCTATTTCAAATTGAGTCAGACAGTTGCTGCGATGGTTGCAGTTCAGTATGTCCCTTGAAAGTCTTGATGATAACCTGCAGAACGCAGATGTGCCAATTGCTTTTTTCCCCGGTGCTGGGATACAATACCCGCGTTTTCATGTCGCGATAACTACCCCACCGGAGCTCTAGAGAAGCGTTATGTCGGATAATATGTGGTTTGATGTGGCCGTTATGGGGCTGTTGTTTATGCTTTCGGCTTTTTTTTCCGGTTCGGAAACGGCATTAATGGCATTGGATCGCAGTCGTGTGCGCTATCTGGTGGAAAAAAAGCGTTCCGGTGCAGCTGATCTGGAGAAAATGCTCAGCCACCCGGATCGTCTTCTGGGTGGCCTGCTGATCGGAAACAATATTGTTAACATCGCTCTGTCCGTTTTGGCGACCACCTTCTTCGTTCGCTTGTATGGAGAGCGCGGTGATCTCTTGACCATAGCGATTTTAACCCCCATGGTTTTGATTGTTTCAGAAGTGTGCCCAAAAACTATTGCGGCGCGGCGCGCAGAAGTGGTTTCTTTTTTAGTCCTGCGACCTATCAAGGTCGTTTTGTTTTTATTGGGTCCCTTGATTTGGTTTGTGACCAGGTTTTCTGCGGTGCTGACAAAATTATTGAAAGCCGATACTGAACATCCACATCTGTCAGCAGATGAAATTCAGACCTTGATTGCTCTGGGGGCAAAAGCAGGATCACTCCCCGGTGAGCAGCACAAAATGCTGCACGGAGTGTTTGAGCTGGCGCAGATCCGGGTGCGCGATGTGATGATCCCCCGCACAGAAGTGGACGGTGTGGAGTTCAGCGCAGGTTTTCCCGAAATCCTGGCGCAGATTACCGCATCCACCCATTCACGTTTTCCGGTATACGATGGCGATGCCGATAATATCGTGGGATTGATCCATTCCAAGGATATCCTGCGTTACATCGATAAACCCCATGAGTTCGATATGCTGAAAGTGATGCGGGAACCCTATTTTGTCCCCGAGGCGAAGCAGGTCCAGGCTCTGCTTCAGGCTTTCCGCCGCCGCCGCGTTCACCTGGCTGTAGTGCTGGATGAATACGGCGGGGTAGAGGGGATAGTCACCCTCGAAGATGTTCTTGAGGAGATTGTGGGGGAAATCCAGGATGAATATGACATTGAGGAACCTGGTATCACCGCCATGGGGGAAGGGCGCTACCTTATCGATGGTGGCATTTCTCTACGCGTGTTCAATCGGCGTTTCAATCTGGATATAAACGAAGAGGAGGCCACCACTGTTGCCGGTCTCATGCTTTCAAAACTTGGTCAGATCCCTGAAGAGGGGCAAAGTTGCCGGATCGACAACATGACACTCACGGCCCATAAGGTGGTTATGCATCGCATTGAATTGATAGAACTTCAGCTTCCTTCCGCCACCAACTGATATGCGCGAAAATTCTCCGGCCCATCCCGTCTGAAAAAAGATTATCCTCTGAGCCTCTTGCAAAAAGCTGAAAAACCCAGTGCCCGTCATTCCCGCGCAGGCGGGGATCCAGA
>JBNGCY010000004.1:30418-45678 GCA_049975505.1 Desulfuromonadaceae bacterium
GTCATTCCCGCGCAGGCGGGGATCCAGAAGATCTCGGGTCTGACTCAAAAACTGGATCTGCGTTTTCATGAGGATGACGACTTTTGCAGGAGTCTCCTCTTTCTCCCTGCATTTGTATTTGTGTGATCCCCGGTTTCGCTATTCTCCCTCCCCTCCCATTTTTCAGGAAGAGTATTCTTTCCTGCCTCTGGGTGCCTGAGATTTTCGATCCCAACCCCTCAAAGTTTCCCGATTTTCTTTGTGGAAAAATATTCCACGCATATCTGATTTAATCTCTCTCATATCTTGACACACCTGTCAGGCGGAGATATAGTCGCATCTACAGGTGTCAAAAGGTGTCAAAAGGTGTAATAAGGGGTATGAAGAGTGGGGCTTACGGGTGAGTTCTTCAACAATATAGATGCAAAGGGGCGCTTGAGCATTCCGGCGAAAATGCGCGCTCTGTTGCAGGAAGAATTCGGCGACAGTGAACTTGTAGTCACGCGCACCAGCGAAGCGCTTGTAGCCTACCCCTTGTCACGCTGGGAAAAGATAAAGGCAGAGGTCGAAGCCATGCCCAACGGGGCGGATAAGGATGTTATCTACCGCAGCCGTATCAGCCCCGCAGCGCAAAGTGGCTTTGATTCCCAGGGGCGTATTGCAATCCCGGCATCGTTGCGCTCAATTGCGCGTCTGGAAAAAGAGGTGGTTATTGTCGGCCTCTCAGACAAAATTGAGCTCTGGAGCCATGTGCGCTTCGTAGAGCAGATGGAGCGTTCAGAAGAGCGTCTGCGTAATATGACGGACAAGCTCGGCGAGTTGGGATTCTGATGGATGACGTGGCTGATTTCAGACATGAGCCCGTTCTGCTCGGTGAAGTGCTAACCCTGCTGAATCTGCGTCCTGGCGCTTTTGTGGTGGATGGAACCCTCGGAGGCGGCGGACACAGTTTTCACATTCTGCAAGCCACCGCACCGGATGGGCGGCTTCTCGGGCTGGATCGCGACACGCGCGCCCTGAAAGCAGCGGCACAGCGGTTGGCTCCATTCGGGGAGCGCGTCACCCTGCGGCAGGCGAATTTTTCCGCCATCGCAACAGTTCTCAGGCAGGAGGATATTGGCGGATGTGATGCGGTGGTTCTCGATCTCGGGGTTTCCTCACATCAGCTCGACTGCGCCGAGCGCGGTTTTTCGTTTCAGCATGATGCACCCCTGGATATGCGTATGAATCAGGCTGAAGGGATGACAGCGCAGGAGGTTGTGAATGAATACTCTCCCGCAGAACTCGTGCGCATCTTCAAGGAGTATGGAGAAGAGCGCTGGGCCAAACGGATTGCGCGCCGGATCGAGCAGGTACGCAGGGATACGCCGATCCATTCGACCCTGCAGTTGGCGCAACTGATAAAGGATGCGGTTCCCACAGGCAGGCAGCCGCAACGCATTCACCCCGCCACCCGGGTGTTTCAGGCGTTGCGTATCCATGTCAACGATGAGCTCGGGCATCTCAAAGCCGGGCTCGAACAGGCCGTAAACGTACTCAACCCCGGAGGGGTGCTGGCGGTTATAAGTTTTCACTCCCTTGAGGATCGGATAGTAAAGCAGTTTTTCCGCGCTCAGGCACAAACATGTGAATGTCCACCGCGTCTGCCGGTGTGTGCATGCGGCAAACAGGCGCGGGTAAAAATACTCACCCGCCGGGGAGTGCGGGCCGGAGAAGAAGAGATGGCGTCCAACCCCAGAGCACGCAGCGCGATATTGCGCGGGGTCGAAAAGCTGGAGCAGTGTGAAAGTAAGGAGGAACGATAATGCTGGATATGGTCTGGTCCCCGCCGGGGGCAATGCAGGTTCAGGTGCGGGTAACCACCGTAATCACCGCCATACTGCTGTTGCTGTGTATCGGAGTGTTTCATGTGTGGATGCGCACCGAGATAACCCGGCACGAGTATGCAATATCTCAGCTTGAAAGTCAGATTCGCAAGCAGAGTTATGTAAACAAGCAGTTGCAGGTTGCCGTAGCAAGATACAGCAGTTCGGATTATATAGAGCGCGTGGCGACAGGGCGCCTGGGATTGCAGCAACCGGAGGCCGATCAGGTCATAACCGTGGCGGCACAGTGAGGAGGGAGGCTATGAACAGCAGGGACATCGCAGAAAAAAAAGACTTGTGGAACGAACTCAACGATCTCTGGATTCAGCGTCAGATGCGGCGGCGCAAAGGGCGCCTGAGTATTTTAGCGGCGTTTTCCGTGATAGTGGTAACGGGGGTGGCCATGTATGCCGCGAGTCTCCCGGTGCCGCAGGAATCCCTGTTTATGCAGATCAAAGGGCAGAAAATGGAGAAGGGTGTAGTGGAGCGCAGCTCTTCTGAACAGGGCGGTTTCCAGACACAGGATAAGGTTGAAGCCACAGAGACCATCACCATCTAAGCGTACTCCACCATCCCGCAAGGATGACGCTGCCAAGGAGCGTGAAATACGTGCGGTGCGGCGCCGGGTAGGAGCATTCATTGTCTTGTTTGTGGTGGTGGCCGCCGTTTTGATAGGGCGTGCGTTCTATCTGCAGATCATGTGTGCAGAAGTGTGGCAGCAGCGCGCCTCGGAGCAGCACCAGAAGATTGTGCGTCTCACGCCGCAGCGCGGTGCGATCTATGACCGTCGGGGAGAGTCCCTTGCGGTTTCACTTGAAGCCCAGTCTTTTTATCTCGATCCGGTGGGAATGCGCGAGAAACTTGAGTACCCGGCAGACAGTGAGATATATCGGGATTATGCCAGGGAGCTGGCCCGGGTTCTGGAGCTCGATTACACATCCCTTCTGCAGAAAATGGGTACGGACAAGCGTTTTATCTGGCTTAAGCGGCGGGTGAGCCGGGAAGATGCGGAGCGGGTGGAAGCCCTGGAGATCCCTGGTGTCGACAGCATAAAAGAGCACAAGCGCTGGTACCCCAACGGCAGACTCGCAGGGCAGATTATCGGGTTTTCCGGCACGGACAACCAGGGTTTGGAAGGGCTGGAACGCTATTACAATTCTACCCTTGCCGGAGGAGAACGCTACCTTGTTTCGCGCCGGGATGCCACGGGAAGAAGCTTTGGCAGCAGCCGCTATGTAGTCAAGGGAAAGCTCGGCAGTGACATCTACCTGAGCATTGACAGTCTGATACAGCACATTACCGAGCGGGAACTGAGCAAAGCGGTTAGCGCCAGCGGCGCACGTTTTGGTACCGCACTGGTGATGGATCCCCACAATGGGCAAATCCTCGCCATGGCAACCTATCCGGATTACGATCCGAACGCATTCAGGGATTACTCTGCTGCCATGCGACGCAACCGGGTTATCTGCGATACCTACGAGCCTGGTTCAACCTTCAAGATATTTACTCTGGCTGCAGCTCTTGAAGAAGGTGAGATATCCCCGGATACCCGTATCGACTGCGAACAAGGAAACTATAAGGTGGGTGGCAGTATTATCCATGACTACAAGCCGATGGGTGAGCTGACTGCTCACGATGTGTTTAAATACAGTTCCAATATCGGGGTTGCTAAAATTGCGGAGCGTCTCGGGGCGCAGCGGCTCCATCACTACCTCCAGAAATTTGGTTTCGGAGCAAAGACCGGAATAAGATTTGATGGTGAGGCGGAAGGGATCCTGCATCCCGCCTCACGCTGGTTCCCTGTCGATCTTGCGGCTATTTCATTCGGGCAGGGGATAACCATCACCCCTCTGCAGCTGGGGCGTGCTCTGAGTGCGGTGGTCAATGGAGGGGAGTTGGTGGTACCGCGCCTGATCAGCAAAGTGGTTGATCACGAACATGAGCAGACCAGAACGGTTGCACGCCGGGTTGAGCGTCGGGTTATAGGTGATGAAACCGCACAGGCCTTACGTGATATGATGGTCAGTGTCACCGCAGACGATGGTACCGGTTCCCGCGCCCGGGTGCCGGGTTTTGTCGTGGGCGGGAAAACCGGTACGGCGCAGAAGGTGGATCGCGTAACCGGGGGCTATTCTCCGGATAAACTGGTTTCGTCCTTTGCCGGATTTGCTCCGGCCAGGGATCCGCGCCTGGTAGTGGTGGTGACCCTGGATGAACCGGAGGGAGATGCGTATGGGGGGCTGCTCGCAGCGCCGGTTTTTTCCGAGATTGTGGAACAGAGCTTACGCTATCTGCATGTCCCGGCGCGGCTCGATACGCTGTCTGTGTCATCTGAAGAGCCGAAGGTTTCCCGCACTGAGAAGCACTTTTCCGCCCTGGGACCGAAGTTGCTTCAGATCGACAGAGCTGCCGGCGATTCCATGCCGGATTTCAGAGGTATGAGTGCGCGTCAGGTTCTGCAGGTGATGGAGCGTATGAACCTCAATGTTCATATTGATGGTTATGGGCGTGTGGTTAACCAGACCCCTGCACCTGGAGGTACAATTGACCCGGACACCCGTATAAGTGTGCTGTTGCAGCCACCGGAGTAGATATCTATGCAGATTAACGCCCTGCTCAAAGAGTTGGAGCACAATCAGGTCGCATTCACGGTAAGCGGTCCTGTAGAAGCTGAAATCGAACACCTGGATGGCGATTCACGCACAGTTGCTCCTGGGAGTGTGTTTTTCGCGCTTCGAGGTGGGCATTTCGATGGGCATTCTTATATCCCCGCGGCAATAGCCGCAGGGGCACGCGCGCTTGTGGTGGAGAATAACGTCGAAACCGAAGCGGATATATGTGTTATCCGGGTCGCCGATGTGCGCTGTGCCATGGCATACATGGCCCGCGCCTTTTACTCCATGCCGCAGCAGGATATGTTTATTACTGCAGTAACCGGTACCAATGGCAAGACCACCCTGACGTACATGCTGGAAGCGCTGCTGCGCATGAGGGGTAAAAATCCAGCCGTGGTGGGGACCATCTCCAACCGCATGCATGGCAAGACGATTGAATCAAGTCATACCACTCCAGATTCCCTGAGTCTCTACAAGCTTCTGGCCGCATTCAGATCCTGCGGCGCGGATGCCCTGGCGCTGGAAGTCTCATCCCACGCTCTGGAGCAGAAACGCGTTCTTGGTCTTGACATCGACGTGGGCATTTTTACCAACCTTACCCCTGAACACCTTGACTATCACCAGGACATGGAAAGCTACTATGCCGCCAAGGCGCGCATGTTTTCCTCTGCGCAGGGCTACGGGTGCCGACGAGCGGTAATCAATATTGCGGATCCTTACGGCAGGCGGCTTGCCGCAGAGGTTCCAGGGGCACTCCGGGTGGATCCGCGCCCCGGAGCGGAAAGTGAGGCGCATGTCCGCGTTGTCCACGTTGCCTACAGTCTCGATGGAATTCGTGCCGCGCTTAACATTCCCGACGGTGAGGTGGAGATAAATTCGCCTCTTATCGGTCCGTTCAATCTGGAAAACCTGTGCTGTGGCGTGGGTGCCGGGCTGGCCATGGGGTTGAGTCTTCCCGATATTGCTGTATGTCTGGCTCAGGTGCCCCCGGTTCCGGGAAGGCTGGAGCGGGTGGAAAACAATCTCGGCGCCCTGGTTCTGGTGGACTATGCCCATACATCGGATGCCCTGGAAAAAGCTCTTGAAGCGGTTACCGCTCTCAAACCAAAACGTCTTATCACCGTGGTCGGATGCGGTGGAGATCGGGATAAAACCAAGCGCCCGCGGATGGCGGCAACTGCAGTGGGAGCTTCCGCCCTGACAGTTTTAACTTCGGATAACCCGCGTACTGAAGATCCCCATGCGATCATTCAGGATATGCTTGCCGGGCTGGGAAACAGCAAGGCGCGGAATTTGAGCAATGCCGCGGTAACGCAGGGGCAGGAAGGATACTGCGTAATCGAGGACCGGGCTGAGGCTCTCAAGTTCGTGGTTGGGATTCTCCAGAGGGGCGACATCCTTCTCGTGGCCGGCAAGGGACACGAAGACTATCAGATAGTCGGAACGGTAAAGCACCATTTCGATGACCGCGAACATCTCCGAGCCGCGCTCAAGGCACGCCATGCCGGCGTTTGACAACGCTGGTGGCGGCTCTGCACCGAGGATTTGAGGGGGCGTTATCCTCTCCGGGGGTTGCATATGCAGTGGAATAGTGAAGACATAGAGCGAATTGTAAAGGGGCGGTTGCTCGGAGCCCCTTATGCACCCCTTATAACCGGGGTCTCCACCGACAGCAGGACTCTCCAGTCCGGTGATCTGTTTGTGCCCTTGCGCGGCCCCAACTATGACGGGCATAACTACCTGCGTCAGGCGGTCGAGTCGGGAGCCTCTGCATGTCTGAGTGAGGAAGTGGTAGGCGGCCTCCCGGTGCCCGTTATTCAGGTGGAAGATACCCTGGAAGCGCTCGGAGCCCTGGCGGCGTCGATTCGCGCCGGATTTAAGGGGCCGGTGGCTGCGGTAACAGGTACGAGCGGAAAGACCTCAACCAAGGAGATGCTTGCTTCTATTCTGAGCCAGTGCTGTCCCGGGCTGAAGACCCTCGGCAACTTTAATAATCTGATCGGGCTGCCCCTTACCCTTGCTGGCCTCGAACCTGAACATCGCTGGATGGTGCTTGAAATGGGGATGAATCAGGCCGGAGAAATCAGGCGTCTTACCCACATTGCGCGTCCCAACGTGGCGGTGATAACCAATGCAGGTGCTGGTCATCTCGAAGGTCTGGGCAATGTCAGCGCCGTTGCATGTGCAAAGGGGGAGATATTTGAAGGCCTGGTCAGAGGTGGAACCGCGGTGCTCAACGCGGATGATCCTGAGCTCATGGCCCTGCCGCTGCCCCGAAGGGTGCGGCGCATCACATACGGTATCGAGTGCCCTGCGGATGTATGGGCAAGTAATATCAGACTCGGACGCGAAGTGGAGTTCACATTGCATCTGGGGGCGGAGGTGGTACACACCAGTATTCCGCTTCCGGGCAGGCATCAGGTCTACAACGCTCTGGCTGCAGCCGCGGTTGCGCGGGTGATGCGGGTCAAACCGGCACGCATTGCCAGCGGGCTTGAGCAGGTGAAAATGGCCGCCGGCCGCCTGGAGGTGCGCGAGCTCCATGCCGGAATCACCGTGCTTGATGACAGTTACAATGCCAATCCGCAGTCGATGGCGGCGGCACTCGATACCCTGGAGCACTGGCCGGCTACAGGTCGCCGTATCGCGGTACTCGCAGATATGCTCGAACTCGGCTCGGCCGCACCCCACTGTCACGCTGAGATCGGAGCACGCGCCGCGCAGGTTGTCGACACCCTGCTGGTGTACGGGCAGTGGAGCACGGAGATGGCCGAAGGAGCCCTGGCGGGAGGGCTGGACAGGGCACAGCTGGTACAGGTCAGCAATCATGCGCAAATATGTGCCTGGCTGCAGGAGCACATAGCTTCTGATGACTGTGTGCTGGTAAAAGGTTCGCGCGGGATGCGGATGGAAAAAGTTGTCGATTTTCTGTTGCATAAACTCAGAATGGTGGCATAAATACATCCTTTTTCTCCACATGGATTGCCACATATAAAGGGTCTGTCATGCTCTATCATCTCCTTTTTCCACTGCATACCGAGTTTTCCGCCCTCTACGTATTCCGCTTTATCACCTTTCGTACCATTTACGCCACTATCACCGCTCTGCTGCTGGCGTTCATGCTCGGGCCGTGGGTTATTGACCGTCTGAGCAAACTTCAGATAGGCCAGACCATCAGAAAGGTGGGGCCGGAATCGCACTTTAAAAAAGAGGGAACCCCCACCATGGGTGGCACCCTCATAGTTATGTGTATTGTCCTGCCCACGTTGCTCTGGGCTGATCTGACCAATGCGTATGTGTGGATAGCTCTGTTTGTGACCGTGGGGTTCGGTGCCATAGGGTTTGTGGATGACTACAAAAAGATAAAATATAAAAGCAGTGACGGGATGTCGGCAAAAGGCAAACTCGCCTGTCAGATTATGATCGCTGTGGTTGCCGGGGTGCTGCTGCTGGCGTATACGGACTATTCCTCTGTCCTCACCGTGCCGTTTTTCAAAACCGTGACTCCTGAGCTCGGGTGGCTCTACCTGATGCTTATTCTGGTAGTGGTAGTGGGTTCCGGGAATGCCGTCAATCTCACCGATGGTCTGGATGGGCTGGCCATAGGCCCGGTTATTGTGGCGTCCGGAACATACCTGCTCCTGGCGTATCTCGCCGGCAACGCGCGTCTTGCGGAGTACCTGCAGATCAGCGGGGTACCAGGTTCAGGAGAACTGACCATCATGTGCGGTGCCATGGTGGGCGCCGGGCTGGGATTTCTGTGGTTTAACACCTATCCGGCGCAGGTATTCATGGGTGATGTGGGAAGTCTTTCCCTCGGAGGAGCCCTGGGAATCATCGCGATAATTGTGAAACAGGAACTGGTGCTGGTGATCGTGGGCGGGCTGTTTGTGATGGAGGCTCTTTCCGTCATTGTTCAGGTGGCCTCGTTCCGCCTGTGTGGCCGCCGGGTGTTCCGTATGGCTCCGCTGCATCACCATTTTGAACTCAAGGGGTGGCCGGAACCCAAGATCATTGTGCGGTTCTGGATTGTGAGCATTGTGCTGGCGCTAGTGGCCCTTTCAACCCTTAAACTGAGGTAGCATGACTGATCTGCGCGGGAAGAAAATAGTGGTGGCCGGTGCCGGAGTCAGCGGTGTGGCGGCAGCAAATTTTTGTCACCGGCGCGGGGCACAGGTGATTTTAAGCGATACGCGCAGAGCTGATGCCATTACCGGGCTGGACAGGATTGCCTCCGCTATCAGGCTCGACTGCGGTGGACATACGCCGAGCTTGTTTGAGAACGCCGATCTCATCATCCTCAGCCCCGGAATCCCGCTGCATACTCCGGCGATATACAATGGCGTGGAGGCAGGGGTGCCCGTATGGGGTGAAGTCGAACTGGCAAGCCGTTTTCTGCAGATCCCGATACTCGCAATAACCGGTACCAACGGTAAATCCACGGTTACGAGCCTGTGCGGACATATTCTGCGCACCTGTGGAGAGCGGGTGTTTGTTGGAGGCAATATCGGCACCCCGCTAATAGAAGCGGTGGACGGTGACTACAGCATCGCGGTAGTGGAACTCTCCTCTTTTCAGCTCGAGAGTGTGGTCACCTTTCATCCTCAGGTAGCGGTGCTGCTCAACCTGAGCCCCGATCATCTGGATCGCTATCCGGATATGCATGCCTATATGCAGGCGAAGCGAAATATTTTCGTGCGCCAGAATGCTGCCGATCTGATGGTGTTGAATCAGGATGATGCGCAGGTACTTGAGCTGGCACACGGCTTTGAGGCGCAGCGCATGTGTTTTTCCTCTTCCACACGGATTGAGAACGGCCTGAGCCTGGATGTGCCTTTTATCCACTGGGCGTTCAAGGGGGAGAGCTATCGTTTTGATGCGCGCGCGCTACAGGTGGAGGGGACGCATAACCTTGAGAACGTGATGGCCGCCCTGGCGGCATGCAGTGTGTGCGGGTATGCTCCTGAAGAGATGTGGGAGGCAGCGTGTACATTCAAGGGATTGCCGCATCGCATGGAGCTGGTACGTACTCTGAACGGCGTACGCTGGTATAACGACTCCAAGGGCACCAATATCGGCAGTGTGGAAAAGAGTCTGAGTGGTCTGAATCTGCCTGTGACCCTGATTGCCGGCGGTAAGGACAAGGGGGGGGATTACGCCCTTTTGCGCCCGATATTGAGTGAAAAACGGCCTCATCTGATTCTCATGGGTGCCGCCGCAGATAAAATGGCGCAGGCCTGGGGGGATCTTTGCCGGATAACCAGGGTGGGTTCCATGTCCGAGGCTGTGGAGTGTGCGTATAAACATACCCAAGCTCCGGGAAGTGTCCTGCTGTCTCCGGGGTGTTCGAGTTTTGACATGTTCAGCAGTTTTGTTGAGCGTGGTGAGGCATTCTCTGCCCTGGTCAGAGCTCTGGAGTAGCCAGCATGGCAGGTAAGAGGGGAAAAAAGGAGGCGCCCGGTAAGGCGGATAAGCGGAGTTCTGCACGTGAGTTCAATGCCACTATTCTGATCCTGACCGTGACCCTGACCTGTTTCGGGGTGCTGATGGTGTATTCATCTTCATCCCTGATGGCATTGCGCGAGTACGGTGACAGTCTGCACTACCTGAAGCGTCAGGCGGTTTATGCGGCCCTGGGCATAGGGGTGATGCTGGTGACAATGCACATCAACTACAATGTGTGGCGTAAACTTGCGATTCCCCTTCTTATTATCAGCACCATCCTCCTGGCGGTGGTGTTTATCCCCGGCATCGGGAGCAAAGCCGGAGGGGCAGCACGCTGGATACGTTTCCCGGGGTTTTCGTTTCAACCCTCTGAAGCCGCCAAGATTGCGCTTATTTTTTATCTGGCGCATTCGACGACCAAAAAAGAGGATCGCATAAAGGATTTCAAATACGGGTATATCCCCTACATGTGTGTCCTCATGGTGTGGCTGGGTCTGATGCTCGCCCAGCGGGATCTTGGGGGCGCGGCGATTATGGCGGTGGTAACCGCTATGATGCTTCTGATAGCGGGGACACGCTGGCGCTTTCTGATTCTGAGTCTGGTTGCGATCGTTCCAGCCGGGATAGCCCTGGTGATGGCCAAGGAATACCGCATGCGCCGGATAATGGCGTTTCTTGACCCATGGAATGATCCTCTGGGTTCGGGTTTTCAGATTATCCAGAGCTGGATGGGGTTTGGCCTCGGCGGGCTGGCCGGTGCGGGGCTGGGCGAGGGGGAGCAGAAGCGCTTCTATCTTCCCGAGGCGCACACTGATTTCATCTTTTCTGTTATCGGTGAAGAACTTGGGTTTATCACAGTTGCGCTCCTCATCTGCATGTATCTGAGTATCGTGGTCATGGGATTACGCATCTCCATGCGTGCCACGGACGGGTTCGGACGCCTGGCGGCATTCGGGATAAGTCTTCTTCTCGGGATGCAGGCATTTGCCAACATGGCGGTAGTGATGGGGATTGTCCCCAACAAAGGCCTGGTGCTGCCATTCCTGTCCTACGGAGGCAGCAGCCTGTTGTGTACCCTGTTCAGCATGGGAGTGCTGTTGAATATTTCCAGCCATGTGGGAAAAAAGGGGTTACAGTGAAGATACTCATAAGCGGTGGCGGCACCGGAGGACATATTTTCCCCGCCCTTGCGGTGGCGCGGCGTGCTCTTGCTCAGGATCCTGCCACTGAAGTGCTCTTTGTCGGGAATATGCACGGCCTGGAAGCGCGCCTGATCCCCGAGCACGGGTATGCATTTGTCCCCTTGGAGTGCAGCGGGTTTGCTGCACGTTCGGCGACACAGAAGGTAAAAGCCCTGTGGCAGTTGCAGTGGGCGGTAATGAAGGCGTGCTCCATCATACGGAAATTTTCCCCCGATGTGGTTCTGGGGGTCGGGGGGTATGTATCCATGCCGGTAGTTATCGCCGCCGGTCTGCTCAGAGTGCCGGTGGTACTGCATGAACAGAATGCCTGTGCCGGGCTTGCGAACCGTACAGGGGCACGTTGGGCCAGGCGGATATGCGTGTCATTTCCCAGGGCGTTGGAGGATTTCCCCCGCGATAAAGTACGTATCACGGGTAATCCCGTGCGTGCAGAGCTTTTCAACATTCCCCCCTTCAGTGGCGCGGAGCCACACATTTTGATATGCGGGGGAAGTCAGGGGGCACGCCCTCTAAATGAAATCATGGTGCCGGCAGTGGAGCTGCTGGTGCGCCAGATTCCCGGATTACGGGTTTTACATCAGAGCGGCAGCAGCCAGATGCAGGAGGTTGTCACCGCATATTCCCGGCGCGGATGTGCAGAGCAGGTTGATGTGGTGGACTTTATTGCCGACATGGTACAGGCGTATCGCAACAGCACTCTGGTGGTATGTCGCGCCGGCGCGACAACCGTTGCCGAACTCGCAGCCAGTGCACGTCCCGCGGTGCTGGTTCCTTTTCCGCAGGCAGCCGGAGATCATCAGACGCATAACGCCATGGCCCTGGTGGAAGCAGGAGGGGCGCTGATGTTGCCCCAGCAGGATCTCAGCGCCGAAGTGATGGCCGTGCGCATTATGGAACTGTTGCAAAATCGCGCCGAGTTGTCCATGATGGCGCAGCGGGCACGCAGTGCAGGAGTGAAGGGCGCTGCAGATCTTATATTACACCAGTGCCGCATGGCGGCGCGGAAACGATAAAGGTATGTACGGAAGATTCAGACGCATACACCTGGTGGGGATCGGAGGTATCGGCATGAGCGGTATCGCCGATGTGTTGCTGACCCTGGGTTACACCGTGAGCGGCTCTGATCTGCGGAGTACGGAGATAACCCGACGTCTGGAGGGTTACGGTTGCAGTATATTCTACGCGCATAATGCACAGAATGTGCGTGATGCGCAGGTGGTGGTTACCAGTTCCGCGATAAAATCGGATAATCCCGAGGTGGTTGAAGCGCAGCGCCTCATGATCCCGGTAATTCCCCGGGCTGAAATGCTTGCGGAGCTGATGCGCCTCAAATACGGAATTGCCATCGCCGGGACCCACGGCAAGACCACCACTACCAGTATGGTTGCTACTCTGCTGTACCATGGGGGAGTTGATCCCACTGCGGTTGTGGGCGGGCAGGTCAATGCGATGGATTCCAATGCGCGTCTGGGGCAGGGGGATTTCATGGTGGTCGAGGCGGATGAATCGGACGGATCTTTTCTGCGCCTCTCACCCGTGATTGCGGTGGTTACCAATATCGATCAGGATCACATGGATTACTATGCCGACCTGGAGGCGATCCGTGAGGTGTTCGTCAGCTTTATCAACAAAATACCCTTTTACGGCCTTGCGGTGTTGTGTCTTGATGATCCCAATATTCAGGCGATGCTGCCCCAGGTACAGAAACGCTTTGTCACCTACGGGATGAGCCCGCAGGCCGACTATTTTGCCACTGATGTGTGTCATCGTGATGGTGGAGTTGAATTCTGCGCCAACAATCGCGACGGTAGCCTCGGACGCATTCGTCTGGAGATGCCCGGGCAGCACAATGTGCTCAATGCCCTTGCGGCCATGGCGGTAGCACGGGAACTGGATATTGAACAGGATGAAATCGAGGCCGGGTTCAGATCGTTTACCGGGGTCAAGCGCCGCTTCCAGATAAAGCACAAGGATGGTTTCATGCTGGTGGATGATTACGGACACCATCCGGTTGAGATCAGGGCGACCCTGGCAGCGGCGCGCAGCGGATGGAACCGGCGTGTTGTGGTAATTTTCCAGCCCCACCGCTATTCACGTACCCATGCTCTGTTTAACGAATTTATTACCGCATTCAACCAGGCGGACAAGGTGTATATCCTCGATGTGTACGCAGCCGGGGAATCCGCTATTGAAGGGGCGGAAGGCGAGGATCTTGCGCGTGCCATTGCCGAGCACGGACATCGGGGGGTGTGTTATTGTTCCAGCGTGGCCCAGGTTCTGGAGCAGGTGGAAAGCGATCTGCGCCCTGAGGATATGCTCCTGACTCTCGGAGCGGGTTCGGTGTGGCAGATAGGGGACGAGTTGCTCGAACATCTGAGCAGGAGCGTATGAAGTGGACGAGCACAGAGGTGGAGCAGCTGGCGGACCTGCTGGAGCGTGAAACACAGGTTCAGGTAACCCCTCACGCTTCTCTGGCGCCCCTTACGAGCTGGAAGGTGGGCGGAAGCGCGGATATTCTCGCGCGGCCTGACAATGTGGAACAGGCAGAACGTCTGCTTATATTTCTCCAGACCCGCCGCTGGCCCTGGGTGGTGCTGGGGCGGGGAACCAATGTTCTGGTGCCCGATGCCGGCATTCGTGGCGTGGTAGTGCATTTCAATCACCTCGACACTATTGAACCCGGCGTCGACGCGCGTTACAGAGCTGAAGCCGGGGCAGCGCTGGCAGAACTGGTGCGCCTGAGCTCATCCCGCGGAGATAGTGGGATTGAGGATCTTGCTGCCATCCCAGGATCGGTTGGTGGGGCTGTGGTGATGAATGCCGGCGCCGGGGAGCAGAGCCTTGGCGATACGGTCAGCGCGGTGAAGGTGGTTCAGGGCGGGGAGGTCCGCCGCCTTTCCGGGCTGGAGTTGAATTTCGGTTATCGCTGCAGTGGTATCCGGCCGGATATGGTGGTACTGGAAGTGATGTTGCAACTGCAGCGGCTGGATGAGCGTCAGAGCATTGAGCGTCGCACTGCCGCACTGGCATACCGCAAACAGGCGCAGAAGGTCGATATGCCCAATGCCGGAAGCGTATTTCGCAACCCTCCCGCAACCGCCGCATGGAAACTCATTGATGCGTGCGGGTTACGTGGATTCTGTATCGGCGGGGCGCAGGTATCGGTCCGACACGCGAACTTTATTGTCAATACAGGGTCAGCCAGTGCTGCTGACATAGCGGATCTGATAGCGCATGTTCAGAGCGAAGTCATGAATAAATGCGGGGTGAAGCTGAAGCCGGAAATACGTTTTCTCCACAGGGAGATCAATTTCTATGAAACCTGATGCACTGAAGAAGAAACCTGTTGCCGTTATTCTCGGCGGCGATTCAGCAGAACGGGAAGTCTCTCTGCGCAGTGGGGAAGCAGTACTCGATGCCCTGCGCCAGAAAGGTTATAATGCTTTTCCTCTCGATTCTGCTGAGGATGTCGCCCGGCAGCTCCTTCTTTCGGGGGCGGAAGTGGCGTTTCTTGCGGTACACGGACGTCATGGCGAGGATGGGACCATTCAGGGGCTGCTGGAGATGCTGCATATTCCGTATACCGGCAGCGGGGTTCTCGCATCGGCTGTAGCCATGGATAAAGCAGTGAGTAAAACCATGATCCGCGCTGTCGGCGTACCCACCCCGGAAGCGCGCCTGGTGACAACTGCCACCGACCTGGATGCATTCTGCCGGGCGCATACGGCATATCCTTGTGTGGTAAAACCGGTGCGCGAAGGTTCAACCCTGGGTATCAGCGTGGCACATACCGCTTCCGAACTCCTGGAAGGAATCCGCAGCGCCCGCACATATGACGCAAAAGTACTGGTGGAGGATTTTATCGCCGGGCGCGAAGTTACGGTCGGCGTTATGGATGGTCGGGCGTTGCCTGTTGTCGAAGTAGTGGCTAAAAACGGTTTTTATGACTATACCGCCAAATACACCCCCGGCCAGACGCAATACCATGTTCCGGCGCCGCTGGAGGATGAGCTCTACACTGCGGTACAGGCCGCGGCGGAAAAAGTGTATAATGCTATTGGCTGCAGGGGAGCGGTGCGGGTTGATTTCATGTTACGCGCAAATGAGTATTTCTTTTTAGAGGTGAACACCATTCCGGGGATGACGCAAACCAG
>JBNGCY010000004.1:45778-50946 GCA_049975505.1 Desulfuromonadaceae bacterium
CGGGTTCTGTATTCTCTGATCATGCTCGTATGTGCCGTAGCTCTTCTTGTCGGAGCAGCATTCGGCATGTATATGTTGAGCATATCGGATTCGTTTCAGATTGAGCATATCGAGGTCAGGGGCAATCAGCACCTGAGTACCGAAGATATCCTGGCACTGTCAGATATCCGACACGGGCAGGGAACATTTGACTTGGATCTGGAGCTGATCGGGCAGCGCCTGGAAGAAAATGACTGGATTCTCAGGGCGCGGGTGGAACGCCTGTTGCCACGGGGTATCAGGATAAGTATCGTTGAACACACTCCGTGTTGTATTGTCAACCTCGACTATCTTTACTACGTTGATACTCGAGGGAAGGTATTCAAGGTTCTGCACCATGGGGATTCCCTGGATTACCCCATGGTGTCCGGTTTTACGCGTGCCGGGCTTGAATCTGAAAATACCCCCGGCGCCGAGTGGCTCAAACGGGTGGTCGGGGTGGTCGATGAGCTGGGCAAACGTAAGCACTTTAATACAGACGAGGTAGCTCAGATATATGTGGATTTTGAACGCGGCATTGAGCTCTTTACCCTTGATCACGGAGTTACGCTGCGCCTGGGAAAAGATCAGTTCAGCGCAAAACTCGATCTGCTCGAGCGCATGTATCCGCAATTGAAAAAGGATTTAGACACACTTGAATATATCGATCTCAATGTCCCGGGGAAACTCATTGTAAAAAAACTTGATGCAGAATCAAATGAGAACCCATGACATTCGCCGATGAATTTCATATCTGCACAGTACTGTTATCTGGATGGCACGGGGAAGGACAGGCATGAGTAACCAAAAAGAAAACCTGATTGTAGGGCTGGATATAGGCACGACAAAAATCTGCGCCATCATTGGCAGTGTCACAGATAATGATCTCGAAATTGTGGGTATCGGCACCAGCCCTTCCAAGGGAATCCGCAAAGGTGCGGTTATCAATATTGAAAGCACGGTTGCCGCGATTCGTAAAGCCATTCAGGAAGCGGAACTGATGGCCGGGTGCGAGATTCATTCGGTGTTCGCCGGTATTGCCGGAGCACATATCACCGGGATGAACTCCCAGGGGGTTATCGCGATTAAAAATCGCGAGGTCACCGATGAGGATATCCACCGGGTGATCGATGCCGCCAAGGCTATTGCCATTCCCATGGATCGCGAAGTGATCCATGTCCTGCCGCAGGAATATATCATTGATGATCAGGATGGGATCAAAGAGCCCCTGGGGATGAGTGGTGTGCGTCTGGAGGCGCGGGTCCACGTGGTGACCGGGGCCGTGGCGAGTGCCCAGAATATCATTAAAAGCTGTAACCGCGCGGATGTGAACGTCGCGGATATTGTCCTTGAGCCCCTTGCTTCGGCAGAGGCGGTACTTTTGCCGGAAGAGAAAGAACTCGGGGTTGCGATCGTGGATATCGGCGGTGGTACCACCGACCTGGCTATCTTCGTTGACGGGGCTATCAAACACACCACGGTGCTGTCTCTGGGCGGAAACCATCTTACCAACGATATCGCAGTAGGATTGCGCACCCCCATGGCAGAGGCGGAACGTATCAAGCAGGCGTACGGCTGCTGTTTTACCGACATGGTGGGCAAGGATGAAACTATCGAGGTCCCTTCCGTCGGTGGGCGCGAGCCGCGTATCCTTTCTCGTCAGCTCCTTGCCGAAATTCTCGAGCCCCGGGTTGAAGAGATATTCAATCTTATCAATCGCGAAATCATCAGGAGCGGGTACGAAGATGTGATCGCCTCTGGTGTGGTCCTTACCGGCGGTACCAGTATCCTTCCCGGAATGCCCGAACTCGCCGAGCAGGTATTCAGCATGCCGGTACGGCGTGGGGTGCCCCAGGGAGTCGGAGGTCTGATCGATGTGGTCAACTCTCCGGTGTATGCCACGGGTGTGGGTCTGGTGGTGTACGGCAGTCAGCATCAGGAAATGGAAAATTTCAGTCGCGGCGAGCAGGGGCTGTTCGAAAAAGTTATGCAACGCATGAAAGATTGGTTTGGAGAATTTTTTTAACTCTTATCTATACAGCGACAGGTCTCGTTCCATAGGCGTTTGAAAGCCTGTGGCGCGCGGGGCGGTTTAACCTCAGGGGGAGCTTCTATGTTCGAATTTGATGAATCATTGGATCAGTCCGCAAAGATAAAGGTGATCGGCGTTGGCGGTGGTGGTGGCAATGTGGTTGATGCCATGATCGAAGCCAATATCAGTGGCGTGGATTTTATTGTTGCCAATACCGATGCCCAGGCACTCAAGCGCAGCAAGGCTCCTACCAAGGTTCAACTTGGTGCCAAACTCACTAAAGGTCTCGGTGCCGGAGCGGATCCTGAGACCGGACGCGAAGCAGCCATGGAGGATCGCAGCCGCATCGCCGAGCTTCTCAGCGGGGCGGATATGGTGTTTGTCGCCTGTGGCCTCGGCGGTGGTACCGGCACCGGTGCGGCCCCCATCATTGCTGAAGTAGCGCGTGAAGTATCTGCTCTGACGGTAGGGGTGGTTACCAAGCCTTTCACGCGGGAAGGACGCCAGCGCATGACCAAGGCCGATAAAGGCGCAAAGGAACTTAAAGAAGTAGTAGATTCCCTGATCATCATCCCCAACGATCGTCTGGTGGGGCTGGCCGGAAAGAACACCAGTATTCTTGACGCTTTCAAACCTGCGGATGACGTATTGCGTCAGGCTGTTCAGGGTATTTCCGACATCATCACCACCAGCGGGGTGATCAATGTCGACTTTGCCGATGTCAAATCAGTGATGAGTGAGCGCGGCATGGCGATGATGGGCATCGGGGTCGCCGAAGGCGAAAAACGCGCAAGCGAAGCTGCGCATCAGGCCATCAGCAGCCCGCTTCTCGAAGATATCGACATCTCCGGGGCCAAAGGTGTATTGGTCAATATCACCGGTTCGAGCAATATGACCATGGAGGAGTTTGATGAAGCCTCGCGTATTGTGCAGGAAAAGGTACATGAGGACGCAAATATCTTTGTGGGACTGGTGGTCAACGAGGAGATGGGAGATTTCCTCCAGATTACCGCCATTGCCACCGGCTTTGGCGCATCTTTTGACAAAAGCCGCAACAATCTCGAAGATGTGAAGGAGAATGCCGCCAAGCGCATCGGCACCAATGTTGATCTGGATGTTCCCACGATTATCCGCAAACAACAGCGTGACAGCGCCCGTAAGATGCGCATGGAGGTCGTTGACGAGGATGAATACGATATCCCCACATTCCTGCGCAAGCGGGTGGATTAAACGCATGGTGGAATGCGGCTGTGGCGCGAAGACACTACACTTACACGGATAACAGCTTATACAGCGGGGGCGTACTTACAGGGTGCAGCCCCCGCTGTGTGTTTGCGCCGGATATATTTCGGGAGAGCCATGCGCGCAGAATTTGAACACAGACGCCAGGAACGCCTGCGCGCAGAAGACCCCGTCTCGGCACCCCATGCGGGGGCACGTCTGCGCATAGCACTTGCGTATCCCAGTACCTATTACAATGCCATGAGCAATCTGGGGTTTCAGGCGGTATTTCACTGGTTCAATCACCACCCTGAATGTGTATGCGAACGCGTATTCTGGCCCGATGTCGACGAACTCAACGCCATGCAGAAGGAGGATGTGCCGCTGTACTCGTTTGAGAGTCGCCGCTCCATATCCGATTTTGATGTTGTGGCGTTTTCCATCTCGTTTGAAAACGATTACCTTAATCTTCCCGCCATGTTTGCGATGATGCGCATCCCCCTCTGGACACGGGAGCGCGCCGAACATAACCCCCTGGTGATAGGCGGGGGGATCTGCACCCTGATGAATCCCGAACCTGTGGCACCGTGGTTTGATCTGTTTACCATAGGTGAAGCGGAGGTGCTGCTTCCCCCTCTTATCGAGGCATTGCTGAGCGCTTCCACCCGCACGCAACTGTTGTACAATCTTGCAGTTCAGGCAGGATTCTACGTGCCCTGCCTGTGTCATCCCCATGCGGATGCGTGCGGAAGTATCCACTGGGATACCGAGCCCGGGATCAAATTTCCGGTGCAGCGCCGCTGGCTCGCAGATCTGGATGCGAGTGAGTGCCGCAACTTTGTTTCCACTTCGGATACCGCGTTCGGGGATATGCGTCTGATTGAGGTGTCGCGCGGATGTGGACGTGGATGCCGCTTTTGTGCTACCGGGTTTGTGTATCTGCCTCCGCGCGAGCGCCGTGCCGCTACGGTGCTTGCGCAATTGGGCGAAGAGGTTCGAGAGGGCACTACCGCCGGACTGGTGGGGGCTGCCGTTTCTGATTATTCGCATCTCGATAGTGTAACCCGGCAGATCTGCGCGCAGGGTGCGCTTGTTTCGGTCGCCAGCCTGCGCGTTGACACCATGACCGCTGAACAGGTGGAGATCCTGCGCGCATCAGGGCAGAAAACCATCTCTCTGGCCCCGGAGGCGGGAAGCCAGCGCCTGCGCGACAGTATCAACAAACACCTCGATAGTGCTCAGATTGTGCATGCCGCAGAGATGATCGCCGCTGCGGGGATTCCCAATCTGAAACTATATTTCCTCATCGGCCTGCCCTTTGAAGAAGATGCGGATATTGAGGAGCTCCTTGAACTGGTTGAGCAGGTTCGCTGCGCATGGCTGCAGCAGCAGCGCATTCTGGGGCATGCAGGCAATTTAATCCTTTCGGTTAATCCCTTTGTCCCCAAAGCCATGACCCCCTTTCAGTGGCACGCCATGGCAGCCCCGAAGGTACTCAAGGCGCGGGTCAAAATGCTGCGCAGGTATGTGAACAGAACCGGCAATGTGAAGCTGCATGTGGAATCGGTCAAGGGAGCGGAACTCCAGGCGTTTCTTTCGCGCGCTGAGCGCCGCGGTGCAGAGGTGATATCTGCCATGAGCACGGGGGTTAATCTGAGGAATGCGTGCCGCGAGGCATCAGTCAACCTTGATGACGTCATCTATACAGTGCGCGATTTTGCGCATCAGTTCCCCTGGTATTGTATTGATTCCGGGGTAGAGCTTGCATATCTGTGGGAGGAATACCAGCACAGCCGCGCCTTTGCCCTGAGCCGTGCATGCCCGGGATTAAACACCGGATGCAGACGCTGTGGAGTGTGTGGATAGGAGAAACTATGGAACACGATATTGATAAAAT
>JBNGCY010000005.1:0-47324 GCA_049975505.1 Desulfuromonadaceae bacterium
GGGGTGGATTTTTTCTTTATCGACAGCAAGGACGGCGAGGTTTATCCCTGCGGCTACCGTGGCACAGAACCCATGGGAGATCTCTCTTCCCTGAACATGCGCAGGTGTGGGGCAGCGCAGTGCCGTCGCTGCGACTGGGAGTGCTTTCGTGATCCTTCCGGGCTGTTTGCCCCCTTGACTGGATTATGCAGCGCGCCGCTGCAATTATTTCAGCGTATGTATAAAGATCCGCTTTTTTTCAAGCTCTGGCGGGAGGATTTGTCCTACTACCGGGCCTGTCATTACTTCAACGGTCGTATAGCCCCCGATTCCGGTACACTCTCAGGCTGGAAGGGACAACCTGATGGCGTGTGCGAAGCTGTCTTCTGAACGCCGCAGCTGGTGCGCTATTGCAATGCCATTAAGATGTAAACCGCGTTCTTTTACGTTTGCGCAAGAGTTTTTACGATGCCTTTATTGCGTCATGTCATATATTTGAGCTGTATGTTGTTGCTGGCGCCTGCTTGTGTCGGTGCCGACGAATCCCCCAGGATAGAAAAACGCCAGTACCTGAAAACTACAGGAGAAAAAAAACAGCTGTTCAGCTGGTGCCTGGAGCATGGAAAGGGGCTGAAGCTGGAGAGCAGAATCGCCTCAGAGCACGATGTCACGCACATGGATTCTGCTTTGGAGACGCAGAGCTGGAGTAAGTACGATCCCCTGAAAAAGACCGATATCCGTGTGGTACGAAAGGGCGAGCGCTTGATTTTCAGTGGTGTTTTTAAGGGGAAAAAGGTTGCGCGCACGTTTGAGGTGGATGAATCTCCCTGGTACCAGGCGCTTTCCCTCTCTTTGCGCCCGTTTGCCACAGGCGGAGGTGACGACCTTGAATTCTGGACGGTCAGGCCCGACACCCTGGATGTGCATCGTCTTCAGGTCAAACGGGAGGAAGAGGCACCCCTGGAGTTATACGGAGAGCCTGTTGCCTGTGTCAAACTGAAGATTCAACTCACCGGCATGAAATCGATTCTCTGGAGTTCTTATTACTGGTTGCGCAAGAGTGATGGAATGTTTGTACGCTATGAAGGCCCCAGCGGCCCGCCCGGGTGGCCTGAAACAACGGTCGAACTGTTGGACTACGAACAACGTCTAAACCCGGGAAGTCAGGAGTGTTCCAGGAGCCTGTCGACAGGCTCCTAACGAAAAAACACCTCCAGCCCCACCGCCTGACGTTCAGCCAGATCAGGAATCCGATGGCGCTGCCAGCGCTTGACCAACGGGAACATCCAGCAGGTGAGAGGAATGAGCACGAAGCGATCAAGGAGGCGATATTGCGGCCGGGTGCGCATGATGATGCTGAAAAGCACGCCGGTGGTGATGCCGCGAATCCGAAACGGGGAAAAATCGCACTCGACCAGGAAGCCGCCGGGATGTCTGGTGTGGTATTTCTTCAGGCGGGTGCATACCTTTTTCTCCCGTTTGTGTCCGGCCTTGCCCAGATAAAAGCGCCGCAGAGCGTAAAGCAATTCGAAGGTGTCGGCACCGAGAAGCAGATTCTCCGGGTGTTTGCTGAGTTTTGCGCTCAGGGTGCGCAATTGACGGATTTCGCTGCGCAGCCTTTTATCATTGATGCGCACCTCTTTGGGGTTGTGCATAAAGGCACGAAATACCAGACGCAGGGCATGATTCACAAGGATGGTATCCCAGAAAATCCACAATAGGGGTGGGACACGCAAGCGCCGGAACCAGAGGGGCTGACGCGCAAAGGGGGCAAAGTACCAGATTTGGTCAATGAGTCTGTCGTAGAGTTGCACCAGTTCCATAAGGGTGTCCCGCTCTTCTTTCCTGAAACGCTGCTCGCAGAACGCGTGCAGAATTTCGTCGGCGCTTCTGGCGCTGGTGAACAGCTGCAGGGTGGCCACGGTGTTCAGTTCATTCCACGCTGAAGAGTTGTCGAGGAAGGTGAGGCGATCAAAATGTGACCACCCACCGGTCTGGCACCATACACAGATACCGCGTAGCAGGTGGTTGTCCACCAGTTGATCGCGGTATTCCTGATATTGCCGCCCTATATACGCGGGGAACACCCCGAAACCTTCATACTCACGCCGTGCCTGAAATTCGACGATGTGGGGATGGTGCGAATGGATGATGCGTTCGTTAAGAGGCAGGTAGCGGAAAAAATCGGCGGCGGCATATTTACGCGACACCACAAATGCAGGAGAGTCGATATCGCCGAAGGCCTGCTTTTCCGTGGTTTCATTCCAGATGATATCCCCAACCCGGAATGCACCCAGCCCCCAGGTACGAAAGATCAGGGTTTTACCGTGGGCTTCAAACACCGGCAGCATCTCTTTCAGCCAGCGGTTGCACTGGCGTGGTGAGCGGATCACCATGCGGCTTTTAAACAACGAGTTGACATCCACCCCGTCCGATTCACCGATGCGGGTGACGATGCCGGACACTTCGGGGAACAGGTCAAACAGGCGCTCCACAGCTTCGGCAAACAAAGCACGCATGCGTGTATCGCGTCTGCGGACATGGGTTTCGATAAAGCGGTTCCAGAACATGATATCGGTGGTGATATAAATCTGAAGACCGGCATCAGCGGCAATGGCAAATACCTGACGAAAGAACTCTTGATACGAATGCACGGTGCGGCTGAGCAAATAGGGGTAGAAATCGAACAGAGTCAGATGAGCCAGGTCGTCAAAAGTGATGGCGGTATACCCGATATCGCGCACTTTTCGGCAGTAGGTGCTCAGAGCGCTGAGGATGATTTCCTTGAGATTGGCATCGATGCGACCGTGTTTCTGCAGTTCGGTCAGCGGGGCTTTGGACCAGTTTTTTCGCTCCCCGTTGACAAACGGAGTGAAGAAAGGTGCGCAGCCATCGATGAGGAATAAATCACGTTCTGGGGTAGTTTGCATGGTTTCAAAAGCTTTACGCGATATGTGCCGGGAAATTCAGGCAACTATAGACAGATACAATGGTAACCAGAGCATGCCGATCAGGGTGGTGTACGAGACCACGCCGGCGGCGAATTCTCTATCCAGCCCTTCCATGGAGGCGAAGGCCAGGGTGTTAACCCCGCTGGGCGCCGTGGCCATCATCACTACGATGTGGCGCGAGATACCGTCAATGCCGCTCAGATAAATACATGCCTGAGCCAGGATAAAACCCAGCCCCATGCGCAGAGCGATGACACTCGCCAGAGCCTTAAGATGAACCAGACGGGGCCTGAAAGCGATCCCCAGGGCCAGCATTACTACCGGGGTGGTCATGTTGCTGAAGAGTTTCAGCCAGTTGTATGCCAGTTCCGGCAGAGTTGTATGGCTCAGGTTGAGCCCGAGGGCGGTGAGCAGAGCCAGCAGTGGGGGAGAAAGAAGAAACTTTATCAGCATTTTTTGCGGGTTGCTGCCGTTTTCTCCATGCCGGCAGGCCAGATAGTAGACGAAGGTGAATACCGTAAGGCCGGTGCCGAAGTCGAACAGCGCTGCCAGTGCCATGCCCTCAGCGCCGTATGCCGACCAGATATAGGGAAAGGTAAAGCCGCCGTTCATCACCAGAATCCCGACGAAGAAGACCCCCTGTGTAGAGCGCGGCAGTGCCAGATGAGACGCGATTTTACTGCCCACGCCGAAGGTTATGAGAATGATGCCGCACGCAATGGCGGGCAGAAAAAGCAGTCCCGGGCGCAACTCCATGGTGCTGACCGAGAGCAGAATCAGAGACGGCAGGCACAAATAGAAGAACAGCTTCAGAAGCAGGTCGGCATCCTGAACAGCAAAGACCCGCCACGAGCGCAGGGCTGCCCCCAGAATGAAGGTGAAAACAAGAGGCAGGATAGCGGTGAAGATATCGGGCATATGTCAAAAGGTTCCTGACAGGTGAAATTGCATGTATGCGAAAGCCGGACCCGCATTTGCACGGGATGATGGGTGCAGGCCTTCAATGTGCCGGGATACTATCGGGATTGTTTTTAAGCTATCTAAACACAGGCGTGTGAGATACAGGTTAGGGGGCGTTCTCAATCACCATTCACAGCACTCTTAAGGTTATTTTACGCGTCAGCAGCGTTGTATTTCGTCGGCATAGAACCACTATGCCTCCTCGATCCGCCCTGCTGACCCACAAAATCCCTCTGAATCTTGCTTGCTCAGGCAATTGAGAATGCGCTCTAGAGAAAAAGAATCCGCGAAAAATTGATGCTTTGGGGAAGACTCTCTTACATGAAGCGCAACACCCTTTCCAACTGCTGTGGGCTCAGTTTAAGCCCGTACTCCTGGTGGAGGCGTTGGTGTATTTGCGTTTCGCTCTGCGGAGAAGGGTGCATTTCACGGATAAACTGCCCCACATCCTCAACCACAGCCCAGGGATAGAGGAGCCAGCGCCACCGTTTGAGTTCAGCACCGCGGAAATCGGCGCACCAGGTGGTGGTGGATTTTTCGTGCAATACGGCGGTATGCACCTGCGCAGGAGAAAACCCCGCCACATGAGAAGAGGCTACCTTCAGGGTGTCTCCGCTGTCATTGACATCGTCCACGATCAGCACCTGGGCATCGCGGATATCCACTGCCAGGGGTATGGTAACCTCTGCCTGCTCGGTGCGTTTTGCGCCTGCCTGGTAGTGTTCCACCCTAATGGCGGCCAGGGCGCCGACATGGAGAAAATCGCACAGAAAACGTGCCGGGGTGAAACCTCCGCGTGCGATGGCGATGATAAAATCGGGGTGAAAGTCGCTTGCACTGATCTGCTGAGCGAGGCGATCGCATGTCTCGACCACCTCATCCAGACTCACCAGATCCACCTGCATGTTTGTTGCTTCAGGCATCGGTACTCATCCGTACTCCGGCCTCCTTCATGCGCTGACGCGCCTCACTCCCGCTCTCCGGACTTACCGGATAGGTGGCATCGTTGATCAGGATGACCTCAAACCCTTCACGGCGGGCGTCAATGGCGGTGGCGGCCACGCATACATCCTCAGCCAACCCTCCTACCCAGATTCTGGCGATGTCGCGTTTTTTCAGCTCCTGGGCCAGTCCGGTCTGATCAAAGGCGGAGTTCTGGTCCTGATCGAAGCGCACTCCCTTGGTCACCTTGATGGTGTTTTCCGGCAAAGCCAGGTCAGGATGAAAGCGTGCTCCGGCAGAGTCCTGCAGGCAGTGGGGCGGCCAGGAACCTCCCTGGGATTCAAAGCTGAGGTGACATGCGGGATGCCAGTCCCTTGAGGCAAAAACCGGAATATTCAAACGCTTCGCCATCTCAATCCAGCGGTTCAGAACCGGAACCACTTTGTCGCCATCGGTAATAGGGAGGGCGCCGCCGGGGCAGAAGTCGAGCTGAACATCGACGATGAGCAGGGCGTCGCCTGTGTGCAATGAAGATGGGGCAGCTGCCATGTTTTCCTCCATCGTTAATTCAGATCCACAGGTTACGTGATTCCATCAATTTTCACTTGCTGCTTTAATCGCCTCCGTGACCTCCTGCTGATGCCGGTGCAGGGCGGTACTCACCTCCACGGGATAGGGTGAATCAGATGGATCGATAGCGCGAACGGGTGCCGGCAGACACTCCAGCTGTTCTCGGCAATGGGTGCGCATTGATTCAAGATCGGTAACATGCTCCGCACAACTCCGCCCCTCTGCCATCACCTGTCTGAGCAGGGGCGTACCGGGAAGTGCTTCATCCCAGCGCCCGATAACATCACCGCTGAAGAGGCCGTCGTGCTGGCGGCGAAATACCTGCTTGCGCCCTGGCAGAATCGGTTTGCCGCTCGAGAGCTTGAGGCGTCCCTGCCCGGCGTATTCTGCGAGTTTGTAGGCGATATCGAAATCGGGGGCATCGCTGGACACTCCCATACTGGTGCCGACTCCGAAACCGTCGATGGGGGCATCATTGCGCAGTAGTTCAGCTATCTGATCTTCGTCGAGGCCGCCGCTCGCAATGATCTCGACATTCCCCAGCCCTGCTTCATCCAGGCGCTGACGTCCGGCATGGGCGAGCGCACCCAGGTCGCCGGAGTCGAGCCGGACTCCACGAACCTTGAACTCATTGCCGAGTTGTCTGGCCAGATCAATAACCCGCTCAATACCCGTGAGGGTATCGTAGGTATCGACCAGGAGGACTGTTTCCGGGTAGAGGCGGGCAAAATCGGCGAGCGCCCGGGCTTCATTTTTATGCGCCTGAATGTAGCTGTGAGCCATGGTGCCGAGAACCGGAACGCCGTAGAGACGCCCCGCGAGGACGTTGGATGTGCCCGCCACCCCCGCCACATGGAATGCGCGTGCGGCCTTGAGGGCGGCATCGATACCGTGCATGCGCCGGGCGCCGAAGTCGATCACCGGGCGTCCCTGCGCCGCTGTCACCAGACGTACCGCTTTCGAGGCAAGAACCGTCTGCAGGGTGATCTGATTCATAACCAGGGTTTCGATCAGTTGTGCTTCGGGCAGCGGAGCCACCACCTCGAGCAGGGGCTCATTGGCGAAAAAGGGTGTTCCCTCCGCCATAGCATACACATCCCCACGAAAGCGAAAATCAGCGAGCCAGTCCAGAAAGGGCTTTTTAAACAGTCCGAGTGATTCAAGATACTCCAGGTCTGCGGGAGCAAAGCGCAGGGTTTCAAGTTGGGAAAGCACGGTGTCAAGACCGCAGGCGAGGAGGAAATTACGCCGTTGCGGCAGGCGGCGCACAAACAGCGAAAAAACTGCACTTTCGTGCATCTTCTCCTCGAAGTAAGCCTGGAGCATGGTTAATTCGTACAGATCCGTGAATAACCCCAGCTCTGCGCCGTAGATGTAAACAGAATGATCCTGCGAGTTCCTTTCCTGAGCCATAGCATCTCCTTATATCTTAACAGGCCAGCAGATATTTCATCTTTAGCTGCGCACTGTTTTGTTGGGAAGTAACTTCACCACCGCCACCGGTGAGGGCTTGTGGTCCCCATGGAAAAGGCGTCTGTCGCCATGGACGGCGACAGTCGAACGGCCATGGACGGCCCCGATCTCAAACAGTCGTGTCCCTTGGAATGGGTGCCACAAGCCCTTAATGAACAGTTACGTTGGGGAAAGTTATTGAGCATTATTACCGCCCGCGCACAGGTGACAGAGTGTGTCGGGAATATGTATATGGAGTGCGCCGCTTGCCCGTTAAAATAAAAGCCTAATTTATAGAGGTCATTTGTCAAGTCCGTCGGGAGATACAGGGCGGGATTGCTGTGCCCCGGGCAAGTCTGCTTTGCAGGTGCCGTGGTGTTTCCCCGGATGTTGCACCTCTTCAGTTGTGTGATAGTGTTTTTGTCTCCGGGATCAGGGAAATGGATGCGTGGATATTTACTACAAGAGGAGGTATGCGACATGATTTCAGCACCTCTGGAGACAGGTACACCTGCTGCTGGTGCAAGTACCGATTCCACCGCGCAAGAGCGCCAGGAGTTCATTCTGCGCGACTGCGCTCTGATTGAGCTTGCCACAGGCATCAGGGCGCAGAATCTGCACGAGTTGCGCAGTGGTTTGGAAAAGGCACCGACAGCCAGTATATACCACCATTTCTGGGGGCGCCTGCTGCGGCCCCAGTTTGACGAGCCCGAATATAACAATGACTTTGCTTCATGGGCTTATCATGCCCTGCACGACAAGCCCCTCGCAGAGCGCTTGAGTATCCTCTCGCCCACGGATTTTGATGCTCTGGAGAGATTGCGCGAGATTATTGTCGAGCTGGTTGAGCAGCGCCTGGATGAAAGAGAGGCTGTTGCCTGGGCGCCTGCCGACAATATGTTTCATTTCCAGCAGGCCCGGATTGTAGTATTCGACACGGGTATGCGTTTCACCACGCCGGAAAACCTGGTGTACCAGATTGACTCCCTTTCCCTGGGTAGCATTTACTACCATGTAATTGACGCGCGCTCGCGCACGGAAAACCAGTGCGATGACTTCAGTGCCTGGTTTGAAGGTTTCGGGAATGAATATACGGAAGCTATCCGCCAGCTGAGTGGTATGGATCCGTATTTTTCATCTCTGGGAGAAATTCGTCATTGTGTGTCTGAGATTTTAAGAAGCTATTTTGACGAGGTGAACCGTGGAAAACTGGACTGAAGAACAGCTGCGTCAAATGCTGGGTGAATATCGTAAAGTTGTGGGCCAGGTGGTTATTCATCAGCTCGAGCAGCTGGTGGCACCTCTTAAAGGAGCCAGAGTGGTTCACATAAATTCCACGCGTGAGGGTGGAGGTGTGGCCGAGATTCTCCACAAATTGATCCCGCTGAAGCGGGCTCTGGGCATTGATGCGCACTGGGAGATTGTGCAGGGCAATGAACTTTTTTATGCGTGTACCAAGGGTTTTCACAACGCCCTGCAGGGCAACAGGGTTGAGTTGAGCGATGAGCACCTGCGCGCGTATGAGCAGACCAATGCCGAGAATGCCGAGCGTCTGCACGATCTGCTCAATGATGCGGATTATGTGTTTATTCACGACCCGCAGCCGGCGGCGCTGTTGCAACATTTCCCCGAGCGGAAGGGCAGGTGGGTATGGCGTTTTCATATAGATGCCGGGCAACCGTATCGGCCGGTATGGAAGTATCTGCGTCCGTTTGTCGCTGACTACAATGCGAGCGTATTTTCCATGCCCCAGTTTGCTCAGCCCCTGCCGCATCCTCAATATATCATTGCGCCAAGTATTGATCCCCTAAGTGACAAAAACTGTGCCTTGCCCCAGGAGGAAATTGACGCGGTGCGCCAGCGTTTCGGGATCAACCCGGATATGCCCATGATTCTGCAGGTATCACGCTATGATCGCTTTAAAGACCCCCTCGGAGTGATAGAGGCATACCGTCTGGCGAAAAAACTCACTCCTTTGCAGCTGGTACTTGCCGGTGGAGGTGCTGCGGATGACCCCGAGGGGCAGCTGGTGCTGGAGGAGGTCAATGCCGCGGCAAAAGATGATCCGGATATTCATGTGCTCCTTCTCCCTCCGGATGCGCACCGCACCATTAACGCCCTGCAGCGCCTGGCCGATATTGTGCTGCAGAAGTCTATTCGCGAGGGTTTCGGTCTGACTGTGTCAGAGGCCATGTGGAAAGGGTGCCCGGTAATTGGTGGAGATACCGGCGGAATCCGTTTGCAGGTGATCAACCATTACACCGGATTTCTGGTGCGTACTCCGGAGGGGGCGGCGCTGCGCACCCGCTACCTGCTCCATCGCGACGATTTGCGCCGCGAAATAGGCCGGCGCGCCCAGCGCTTTGTGGCCGAGAACTATCTTATAACCCGGCATCTGCGCGAATATCTGACCATGATGTTGAGTCTGGATCAGAGCAGACCGGAGCGCATAGAGATATGGAAGGAGTCTTCAGGGGGATAGGTGTTTTTACTCCGGATCCGGAGGGGCGTTTATCCAAACAAGCTGTAACATGTTCCCGAGAGCAACTACTCTGCTGCCGCTGGTTTGAAAATGACCGCGCTGAAGGCCGGGACAATAGCGCTTTTGTCCTTCAGGCTGACGCCGTCGCAGGAACAGGCCAATATTTCCATAGATTTGTCCGATAGCAGCGGAATGCTCTGAAAATGCGGATTGAAATTGCACAGGATAATTATCTCCTGGCTGCAGGGGGCGCTTCTGGTCAGATGCAGCCACTGACGGTCTTCATTGAAAGCGACCCTGGTCTGACGCAGGTCGGCGCACCCCAGAGCAGGGAAACGCCGACGCAGGCGGATCAGTGTGCGGTGCCAGGTCAGGATTTCCCGCCCGGAGTCCTGCTCTGATTCGCTCCAGTTTATTCTGCTGCGTTCAAAGGTTGATTGAGCCTGCGGATCGGGGATATCTTCAGGCAACCACCCGAAAGCGCTTAATTCACGGCGTCTCCCTTCGCTTACCGCCTTGCCCAGTTTTGCATCCTGATACGCGGTGAAAAACAGAAACGGTGTAGTGGCGCCCCATTCCTCTCCCTGAAACAGCATGGGAATATACGGGGAGGTGAGTATCAGCGTGGCGGCCAGTTTAAGCCTTGCAACATCGAGGAGATGGCTGCTGCGCTCACCGTTGATGCGATTGCCGATCTGATCGTGGTTCTGAAGAAAACCTATGAGTTGGCACCCGCTTATATCTGAAAGGGGGCGGCCATGGCGGCGGCGCCTGAATGCGGAATAGCATCCATCGTAAACAAATCCGTATCTGAACGCTTTGGCCAGTTGAGCCACAGAGCCGAAATCGGCATAGTAACCGCTGCGCTCGCCGCTGAGTACAGCATGGAGAGCGTGGTGGAAATCTTCATTCCACTGGGCGTCAAGTCCATACCCTCCTGTACCGTAGTTCCGGATGATGCGCGGATCGTTAAGATCGCTTTCGGCAATCAGGTTCAGATGGCGTCCCAGGCTGGTTGCCAGCGTATTGACTTCGGCACTGAGCTGTTCAAGAAAATGTATCGCACTGGTGTCGAAGATAGCGTGAACCGCATCGATCCGCAGGGCATCCGCATGATAGTCGCGCAACCACATCAGGGCATTATCGATAAAAAAGCGTCGGACGGTGTCGCTCTCAGGGCCGTCAAGGTTGACTGCCGGCCCCCACGGGGTGGTATAGCGCTCGGTGAAATACGGCCCGAACCTGCCCAGGTAGTTGCCCTCCGGGCCGAGATGGTTGTAGACCACATCCAGAATTACTCCCAGGCCTCTGAGGTGGCATGCATTGATCAGAGACTTGAGCCCTTCGGGGCCGCCATAGATATGGTGGGGCGCGTACAGGTTGACGGTATCATAACCCCAGCCTCTGTCTCCGGCGAATCCGGCTACCGGCATCAGCTCTATATGGGTTACGCTCAGATTGCACAGATGATCGAGGTGTTTTTCCACCCCGGCAAAGGTGCCTTCGGGGGAAAAAGTGCCGACGTGCAGTTCATAGATCAGCCCGGATCCAAGGGGTGGAGGCTGCCAGCTTCCGTCATCCCAGCGGAAACGCTGATGGTCGAGATGGCGGGACCAGCCATGGACCCCGCAGGGTTGCCAGGGCGAACGCGGATCCGGGAGAGGGGCTGAATTGTCCAGGCAAAACGCATACTCCATGCCATGGGAAATATGAGCGCTTTCAATGCTCCACCATCCTCCGGGACATTTTTCCATGGGCAGGCGCCTGTTCTTTTCGCAGGCCAAATCGACATGGTCTGCCCACGGAGACCACACGTTAATTTCAGGCATGCGTTCCTCCCCGCCGGATAAGGAGAGCGACCGGAAATGTACCCAGAAGTTTTCGGGCCGTCTGTTTTCCTCCGGAAAATTTTTCGGCGCTGAGGATATGTTCCCACTCTCCCGGGGGCAGTTCGAGTGAAGTGTCCTCCCACCAGTCAGGTTTCCATCTCGCAGCCCCATCCTCCTGATCCCGGCAGGCTCTGCCCACCAGACGGGGAATGATACAGAGTACACGGGTTCCCCGCATAAATGAAAAAATGTTGTGCGCGCGGCGGCCCTGCGCATCAACAGGGGTATATCCGGCTCTGGCCCCGAACATCTCCGGATATTTGCGGCGCAGATTCAGGATGCGCTGTATAAGCCAGAGCTTGGGAGTCCCATCCTCCATGTAGTGCATGATCTCGCCGGGGGCGAGGGTGCGTATTCTGTGGAGCAGGCGGCGGCGCAGATCAAAATCCACCATTCTGCGGTTGTCGGGATCCACCAGGCTCAGGTTCCACAACTCGGTGCCCTGATATATGTTGGGGACTCCGGGGGCTGTAAGTTTGAGGAGAACCTGGGACAGACTGTTGATCCGTCCGGGAAGCAGAATTTCGTTCACAAAAGCATCCACTCTGGCAGTGAAAGACGAATCCGCGAGCAGATCCGAAACAAATGTACGCATGGCATTTTCGTATTCAGGGTTGATGCGAGTCCATGCGGTATGTACTTTGGCTTCACGAATTGCTTTCTCCATATATTCCCAGAGGCGCTCCTCCCCGATAGGCCAGGCTCCGACAAGGGTCTGGTACAGAAAGTACTCCGTGTTGCGATCCGGAATGGAGGCGCGATGTTTTGCGCTGTTATGTGCAGACCATTCGAAGAGAATCTCCCTCCAGCGCCGGGGTATTTCGGAGAGAACGGCGAGGCGGGCGCGCACATCTTCGCTGCGCTTGGTGTCGTGGGTAGTGGTGTTGAGCATGGAAGAGGGATATTGCTGATACATGTGAACACAGAAAGCATGCATCTGCCTGGCTTCGATCCCGAAACGTTCAGGTGAACCACCGACTTCGTTGAGAGCCAGGAGGCGATTATAGCGGTAAAATGCGGTATCTTCGACCCCTTTGGCCATCACCGGATCGGTAAGCTGTTGAAAACGCATGACCAACTCGCCTTCAAGCGATCCCTTGACCTGAAGCAGCAATAACCGGCGTAAAAAAAGGAACAACTCAGGATCGAGGTCGGTTCGATTCTGCATGGCGTTATCCACGGCTCTGTGGATGTAGTCTGAATCGGATTTTGATACTGTATCGGTGCGGTGACGCACATAAGTTCTATAGACCGGATATGCGATAATGGTTGCGCGCAGGGTTTCGTATAACTCGTGCCTGGTGTAATCACGGTAGCGGCGATGCTGCTCACATACCGCAATAAACAGACTCGCGAGCCGGTTGAGATCACTGGCAAGGAGGTTGTCCAGAACCTCCTGCCTGCATTGCTGCACAATTTCGGCATAGGAGGATTTTTGCTTGCTGAAGCTCGTGTAAACAGAATCGAACTCCGTCTCATTTCCGGATTCAATGAACAATCCGGTGCATAGATTGAGAAAGTCGTAGCCGGTAGTTCCTTCGACAGGCCAGGTGGGGCACAGGTTTTCGCCGGGTTCGAGGATCTTCTCTGCCACGATCCAGGCATCAGGGCAGGTGTTACGCAGGCGCCTGAAGTATTCTTCCGGATCACGCAAACCATCGGGATGATCGATGCGAAACCCGTCTATCCAGCCTTTCGCCGCCCACTGCGCTGGAAGGGTGTGTACAGCATCAAATACCTCCGGATATTCTATGCGCAAACCCGCAAGGTTGTTGATGTCGAAGAAGCGTCTGTATCCAAGATCACGTTTGGCGGTGCGCCAGAAAGCAAGACGGTAGTTCTGCTGCTCGAGCAATTTATCCAGAGCATCTACATCAGCGTTGATGCGCTCGATCTCAATATCGATCGCTGCGTCAATGCGGGGATTTTCATGGCACAGGCGGCACAGCAGCTGGAACAGTACCTGTTTTTCCTGGTGACGCAGTTGTGTTTTCTCCGATTCACCTGCACCCGGATGGGGCAGCCTGTGATATCCCTGCGCAAGAAAAGCCAGCAGGGGGGAATCAAGGGTGCGCGCTGCGCTCTGGAGTACCGGGGCCAGGCTGGATGGATCAAGGGGAAAAACATGCTCAAAGTAGTGAAGGGAGAACCTGCCTTTCGTATGTTTTAAGCTGAACTCTCCACGCTCAAGTATGCGGCCGTAGTGATCGCCTAGTACCGGGAGCAGCACCTTATTGCGCCAGCGTTCTTCAGGGATTTCCCAGTCCACATCGAACCAGTCGGCATACCGACTGGAGGGACCGTTTTCGAGTACGTCCCACCACCAGGGGTTCTGTGACCCGACAATGGCCATGTGGTTGACAACCAGATCCAGAATGTGCCCCAGTCCCGCATCTTTTATGGCCAGGCACATGCGCCGGTGTGCGGGGATTCCTCCGAGTTCGGAATTCACCCTGCCGGGATCCACCATGTCGTAGCCATGGGTGCTGCCGCGTACCGCCTGAAGGTATGGCGAAGTATATACGTGACCAATTCCGAGTTCGGCCAGATAATCCACCAGCCCACAAACGGAGTCGAAGCCGAATCCAGGCTGAAGCTGAAGGCGGTATGTAATATTGATCCGCGTTTGCATCAGTCCACGGTTCCTTGAATGCTGAGGTGAGTATGCCGGGAGCATGGTTGCTATTTATTTTTTGCCCGCTTACACTTAAACACAAAATCCACGCCTGGCAACACGCCGGGCATCAATTTCACCTTTTGCGCCCCCTGGCTGAAAAGCGCATCATTCGGGTGAACAACTGTGTGTAGAGGAAACATCAGATATGGTTACAGGCAGAAATAGGGCGTGAATTAACGCCGGCGTTCCGCCCCGAGAAGAAATGGCGCCTGGGCCGCATTGGGGCAGCCGATGCGGATCACATCCCATTTCTGCTTAGGCAGAGCGGAGAAAAACGCGTTCAGTTCCGCAGCTTCTGTCTGCCCTTCGGGATGCCCGGGATATACAACAAAGAGCATGCGCCCCCCGTGAAGCAGGGCTGCCGCTCCCTGTTCCGCGGCGCGGATGCTGGTGGGTGCGGTGGTGGCGACGGCGTGATCCCCGCCGGGAAGATACCCCAGATTCGCAAGAATAAGTTTGGGAGCCCGCGGGAGATGCCGCTGCAATTCCTGATGCCCGGAGTGAAACAGATGTACGCCGGTTGTGGTATCCGGCCATGGTTCGGTGCGTACCGCAGGAGAGTCGATGTCGCCGTCGCTGTGAATGGAAACGCAAAAACCCTCCTGTGCCAGCAATGATGCACTGCGCTCCAGGGCAGAATACTGGATGTCAAAAGCGATCACCGCGCCCGTGGTGCGGGCTCCGACGCAGTGCGCCAGGTGGAGGCAGTCGTTGCCGTTGCCCAGGGTGAGATCGACGGCCATATCTCCACCCTGGAGAACTTCGGCACTCAGGCGGTGGCTCCAGCCGATGATGTCGGCGAGGTTGGTCATGTGTCTGCATATTTCTTCTGCCATGGTTGAAACGCTCCTGCGAGTCCCTGTTTTCAAATAAGTACATTGGTATGTACAGATTTATATCTCCTCTGGACGTTTTCAGCTGGCGCAGATTAACAAACCGTGGCGGTCAGCAATTGCAGAGTTGCCAATTAATGCTGACGGGGGTAAAGTTGCGTGCATGAAAACTACACACGATATCCGACATACCGGCTCCCCTCTCAGTGATGAGATGGTGGAAAAGTACTCCTGCGCCGTGACCCTGTCCGACCTGGAGATTTTTGTCTATCCCGAGCTCCTCTACAGCCTGGTGCTGGCCAACATCATGTCGCCCCTGGTGTGGGAATGGCGTGATGACCCCTGGTTCGCCAAGCTGGATAAGCTCAACACCTATCGCAGGATTCTACGTCTAAAGCAGTTTATCATGGATCGCTACGATTTTAACCTCGATCTTGATTCCTGGGGGCTGACGCGTCAGGAAGTGGAGCTGAACCGCTTCAAGGATATTATCGACACGGAAGTGATTGAGCGCAGTAACGCCCTGTTCGGCTATACCGGAGACAAATACTATTTCGATATGAACATCCGGCGTCACTTCGGACTCGACAAGTACGACAGCGATGTGATCCCCTACTGGAAAACCGAGACAGTCGAGGCGATGGATGCATTCAAATACCGTGAAGGGTATTCCAAAGGGGCGGGGGAGTGTGTATCTCTTTCCACCCTGTACGCTGCAGCGCTGTATGTGGTGTGCGGTATCCCGCTGGAAAAGATATATCTCATGGCCACACCGCTCCACTCGCAGAACTTCGTCGATGTGCGCGATGGAATTATCACCAATAACCGCCGCATTGTCACGCGCAATATGTGGTTTAACGGAACCGCTCTGACCGCGCGCGCCCAACGCGCTCTGCGCAATGAGCAGGTCACCATGGTGGCGCACAACACCGGATATATCCATGTGGTGTATCCGGAAGCAAGTATCGATCCCCAGGCCTACACCCGTTTCAGCGAAGCCCTGACCGGATTTATGCGCACCGATCTGGATGAGGAGATTCTGTGTAATTTTCTGCGCCAGCATTTGGAATTGCAGAGATGTTTTCAGCTTCAACATGAACGTCACGGCAAGAAATACTGGGTGGCGCTGGAGAAGGTCTATCGCTGTGAACACGGCAGTTCCTTTCGCGTCGGAGACCGCACCACCCGCGACAAACTCCTGGATGAGGTGGATGAGTACGATTTCTTTCCCACTCCGTTGGAAGGACGGATCGATCTTGGGCGTTTTGAGAAATTCTTCAAGCGCTTTCCGCATGCGGATCTGGATAAGCAGGAGGTGCAGGAGGCTCTGCTGGAGGAATTTGACTGTTGTGGTGATTCCACCTATACCCTGATCGAGGATCTGCGCAGTTTCATCGAGGTAACTCCGCGCCTGCCCGAACTGGAAGCGAAACAGCTCAAATTTTCGACTCCTGCAGTGACACTGGAGCCCGGCATGGAACGCGCCGAGGTGCTCGAAGCCCTGCATCAGCAGCGGGAGCGCAGCTCTATGGTGGATCTGGCCTTTTATGCGTATCGCGATATGAATACCTGTGCCTGGGAGCCCTTTATCCTTGCAGCGCTGGAACGCAACCCGGTATGTGTCGAAGGATGTGCCCAGTTAAGTGATTCAGAAGTGATTGATGTTCTGCAGGGCATGACCAATGAATCCATCTATACCGACCAGCGTCTGGCCCAGCCTGATGAAGTGTGGAATTTTCGGCGCGGGGATGGAGTGGAGCGCGCCCTGTGTCTGGCGGCAGTCCTCAGAGGGCGCAGACCGCAGGAACGCATGCTTCTTGAAGTTGAGCCGGAGCGTGCCGTCTTGACCCTGTATGCACAGAAAGTGGAATTTAAATCCTGTAAAGGGCTCAGATATTCCACAGAGATATAGGGGCTGGGCGGAAGCACACTAACCCTACCTTTTTTGTCAAGTATATTGACTTGCGCTCTTCAGTTGCGGCATACTTGGACATAAAACAAGGACCTCGCGCCATGGGGCAAACATACAGTACCGCCGGGTACTGAATTTTATACCTGCACGGTCAGCTTGAGGCCTGCGGAAGTGAGGAATACACAATGGATAGAATTTTTCTCGACAACAACGCCACCACCCTGGTCGACCCTTCAGTGCGGGATGCCATGGAACCGTTTTACTGCCAGATGTACGGCAACCCCAATTCACTCCATTCGTTTGGCATTGAGGTGCGTCCGTATCTGCATCGCGCCATGGAGCAGCTCTACGCCGGGATCGGTGCGGATGACGATGATGATATCATCATAAACTCCTGTGCGACTGAAGGTAATAACACCGTGATCATGGGGATGTACTTCAGCCTGTTGAAGGAAACGCGCAAAAAAGGGATCGTCACCACAAAACTGGAACATCCCAGCATCAGGGAATCCTGTCGTTTTCTCGAAAAACAGGGGGTCAAAGTTACCTGGCTCTCGCCGGATGCGGATGGGCTGATAACCGCCGAAATGGTGCGTGAGGCGATTTCCGATACCACTGCGCTGGTATCGGTTATGTGGGCGAATAACGAAACCGGTCTGATTCTTCCGGTGGAGGAGATCGGGCAGATGTGTCGCGAGCGCGGCGTGTATTTCCACACCGATGCGGTTCAGGTTATCGGTAAAATCCCTGTGGATGTCGGTTCGTTTCCGGTGGATTTCCTGACCTTCAGCGCCCACAAGTTTCATGGACCCAAAGGGGTGGGTGGTCTGTATATGCGTAAAGGGGTGACCCTGCCTCCTCTTCTCCACGGCGGTGAGCAGATGGGTGGGCACCGCGCAGGTACCGTGGATGTCCCCGGCTTTGTAGGCATGGGACATGCGATGGAGCTGGCGACCCGGAATCTGGAATATGAACAGGGGTATGTACGCAAATTGCGGGATAAACTCGAAGATGCCCTTCTGGAGATTGAAGATGTCCTTGTAGTGGGGGCGCGTGAGCAGCGTACTCCCAACACGGTATTTGTGAGTATTCGCGGGGTTGAAGGCGAAGCCCTGATCTGGGATCTGAACCAGGCGGGGATAGCGGCTTCTACCGGAAGTGCCTGCGCTTCGGAGTCGCTTGAGGCGAGCCCTATCCTTACTGCCATAGGAGCGGACAAGGATCTGGCTCACACCGGCGTGCGCTTCAGCCTCTCGCGCTTTACCAAAGAAGAAGAGATTGACTATACTATAGAGGTTGTGAAAAAAGCGGTGGCACGTCTGCGGAGTATGTCGACGTCATATTGAAGATATGTCCGGGATACGCAGATTGGACCCGATACGCTTACAGAATGTATGCAGGTATACGTGGGAGTGACGTTATATGGGAAAAAATGATCTGATCGGAGGTTCCCTGTGGGAGCAGTATTCCAGCAAGGTAGCCGAACGCATGAACAATCCGCGCTACTTCGGGGAACTTACCGAAGAAGACGCCGAACGCCTCAACGGCAAGCTGATAATAGCCAATGAAGGCGCTGAATCCTGTGGTGATACGGTGCGCCTGTACTGGATCGTCGGCAATGATGATGAGGTGATCAAGGCGGCATCGTTTAAATCATTCGGATGTGGCACCGCTATCGCCGCCACCGATATGATGGCGGAGATGTGCATCGGTAAGACCGTGGAAGAGGCCACAAAAATCACCAATCTGGATGTGGAACGTGCCCTGCGTGACACCGAGGACACGGCCGCCGTGCCACCGCAGAAGATGCACTGCAGCGTAATGGCTTACGAGGTTATCAAGCGTGCCGCGGCGATATACCGCAATGTGGATATCTCCACCCTGGAAGAGAAAGACATTGTGTGCGAATGTGCGCGTGTTACCCTGCAGACGGTGGAAGATGCCATCCGTATCAACGACCTGACCACGGTGGAGGAAATCACCGACTACACCAAGGCCGGGGCGTTCTGTAAGTCGTGTATCGAACCAGGAGGGCACGAAAAACGCCAGTACTATCTGGTGGATATTCTGGCGCGGGTGCGCGCGGAGATGGAGCGTGAACAAAACCCGGAACAGGCACCGAAGGACGATTTTTCCACCCTTTCGGTGGTAAAGAAGATCCGCGCGATTGAAAAGGTGCTTGATAAGGAGATACGGCCGGTACTCGCACGTGATGGCGGGGGGATTGAGCTCGACGATCTTCACTGCAGCGATGACGGCACCTGTGTGGTTGAAGTTCAGTATAAAGGTGCATGTAAAGGCTGCGCCGGAAGTGTGGCCGGAACCCTGGGGTTTGTACAGCAGACTCTGCAGGCCAAACTCAGCCCCGGGATACAGGTAAAAGTGGTTTGAACGGTAAATCAGGAGAATCAACATGGCTTTACGCCGGATACTACATTACCCCGACCCTCTGCTCTCACAGGAAAGCGCGCCGGTGGAATACATTGATGAGCAGATAACCAGCCTGGTGGCGGATATGGTGGATACCATGTATGCCGCTCCGGGTGTGGGGCTTGCCGCTCCCCAGGTGGGAGTGTTGAAGCGCGTGATAATTATTGACTGCGGCAGCAAGGATGAGCCGGAACTGATCCGTGCGGTCAATCCGCAGATTGTCGAACGCGATGGCGAATGCAGTGAAGAGGAAGGGTGCCTGTCGGTGCCGGGTTATTATGCGAATGTGAAGCGCAGCAGCTGGGTCAAGGTGCGCTATCAGGATATGCAGGGGCACTGGGTTGAACGTGAATGCGAAGGGCTGCTGGCTATAGCGTTTCAGCATGAGATTGATCATCTTGATGGCAAACTCTTTGTGGATCGACTTTCGTCCCTGAAAAAGAGCATGTTCCGGAAAAAATACAAGCGGATTCTGGAACAGCAAAAGGAGCAGCTGTGATTGATAAAAAGCACATGCGCGTCATTTTCATGGGAACGCCCGAGTTTGCGCTTCCCACGCTTGAAGGTCTGATCGACAGCGGGGTTAAGATTGTCGGGGTGTTTACCCAGCCGGATCGCCCCAAAGGACGTGGGCGCAAGCTGGAGCCCTCCCCGGTAAAACGGCTCGCCGAGGAGCACGGCCTTCCGGTGTTTCAGCCCGAGCGCCTGCGGGATAAAGACGCGGTAAAACAGGTGCGCAGCCTCAAGCCCGACCTGGTTGTGGTGGTGGCTTACGGCCAGATTCTGCCCCAGGAAGTGCTGGATATTCCCAAGTATGGATGTGTCAACGTCCATGCCTCCCTGCTGCCGCGCCATCGTGGAGCCGCTCCCATCAACAAGGCGATTATAGACGGGGATCCCATGACCGGGGTTACCACGATGCAGATGGATGCAGGTCTCGACACCGGGGACATGCTGGTGAAAAAGTCGATCTCGATTTTCCCGAACGAGAATGCGGGGGAGTTACATGATCGCCTTGCCCAGTTGGGGCGCGAGGCGATGGAAGAAACCCTGGCGCGTCTGTGCGCCGGCACCCTGAGCCCGCAGAAGCAGGATGACAGCCGCAGTTCGTATGCTCCCATGCTCAAAAAGGAGGATGGGCTGATCGACTGGAAGCGTCCGGCGGCAGCGATTCACAACCAGGTGCGGGGGCTGTATCCCTGGCCGGGGGCATTCACCCATCTGGATGGGGAAGTGCTCAAAGTAGCAGATACCCGCATCGCCGACACCAGTGGAAATCCAGGGGAGATTCTAGTGTTAGAGAATAGCGATGTCGTGGTGGCATGCGGTGAAGGGGCGCTTCAGATCCGCAGACTTCAACTGCCCGGCAAAAAGATGCTGCCGGCGGCGGATTTTCTGCGCGGGGTCAAACTCAAGGTCGGGCAGAAAATGGGATAGAAGCAACTGTCTATTAACACAGCAGCAGAGTGTCTTTCCATACCTTGTATTTTACGAATCCGTCCCTATATTGAAAGCGCAAACAAACTCCTTGCTGTGAGGCCCTGACCTCGCAGTCCGTGGGGGCAATAGATAAAAATAGAATTTAAATTAAAAAAGGGTATAGACAATGCTGAATAATGTTAAAACGGTTGGCCTGCTTACACTCCTGACCCTGTTGCTGGTATTTATCGGCGGGATTATCGGTGGCCAGGGCGGTGCTCTGGTGGCGTTGATTTTCGCGGCGGTGATGAATCTGGGTTCCTACTGGTTTTCGGATAAAATTGTCCTGCGCATGTATAAAGGGCAGGAGATAACCAGCGGGCCGCTATATGATGTGGTCAAGGAAATTGTGGAGCGCAACGATCTGATTATGCCGCGGGTGTATCTGCTTCCGCAGAGCACCCCGAATGCCTTTGCTACCGGGCGCAACCCCAAACACGCAGCGGTGGCGGCAACCCAGGGGATTCTCGATATCCTCACCCGCGAGGAACTCATGGGGGTTATGGCACACGAAATGAGCCATGTGCGCCATCGCGATATCCTGATCGGCTCCATTGCCGCGACTATCGCCGGGGCGATCTCCTTTCTTGCCAATATGGCGCAGTGGAGCATGCTTTTCGGCATGGGCGGTGATGATGAAGAGGGGGGCGGCAATATGCTCGGCATGATTGCCACCATGATTTTTGCCCCTATGGCGGCAATGCTGGTACAGATGGCGGTTTCCCGCTCGCGCGAATATGAGGCGGATCGCGGCGGCGCGGAGTTGTGTGGTAATCCGCACTATCTGGCCAGCGCTCTCAGAAAGCTGGAGATGGCCAACCGCCAGCAGCCCATGCGGCATGTGAATGAGGCCACTGCACATATGTTCATTGTCAATCCACTCAGTGGTAAGAACCTGCAGAATCTGTTTACCACTCATCCCCCCATTCAGGAGCGCATCAAGCGTCTTGAGTCCATGGCATAGGGGATGGGGGGCCTGCTCTGCAGGCGCTGAGGTGTCGATGTATGATATAGATCAAACGGAGGGGATACACATATCCTGTGTATCCCCTTTCGTGTGTGCAGGGGATGTTCTTCTGTGGGGCGAATAAGGGCGATACCGGGAGAGGTGTATGAAAAAGAGATGGCGCATCCCATCGGGAACCGATGCGCGGACCCTGGCCTGCTCAATCCTGCTTGAGGTGGAACAGGGCGGATATTCCGATATCCTCCTGGATAACGCTCTTCAGGGGGAGGATATATCCGCAGCGGAGCGGGGGCTTGCCACCGAGATAACATACGGTGTCCTGCGTCGCCGGGGCAGTCTTGATTATATCCTCAAAGGGTTTTGCCGTCAGCCGTTTATGAAGCTGGAACTTCCGGTGCGGATACTGTTGCGTCTGGGTGCATATCAGATCCTGTATCTGGACAGGATTCCATCACACGCGGCAGTGCACAGCTGTGTGGAACTTGCGCGCAGGATGGAACTGGAGCGCGCCACCGGATTTATCAACGCCATCCTGCGCAACCTTGTGCGTAATTCAGGTTTCCTGTCCTGGCCCGACCGGCGCACAGATCCCCTTGAATATATGATTCATGTTCTCTCCACGCCGGAGTGGCTGGCGCGGCGCTGGATCAGAGATTATTCAGAGGAGAGCGCCATCCATCTGGCGGAACTCAATCTTCTTCCTGCACCCAACACCCTGCGGGTCAATACCCTGAAGACTTCACGTGCACACATGCTGCACGCGTTTGAGCAGGCCGGAATTGAAGCTCGCGCCACCAGGTTTGCCCCTGAAGGGATCGTGGTAAAGGGCAGTGCCGCAGCGCAGAAGAACTGGATGCGCGAGGGCTTACTTCAACCTCAGGATGAGGCGAGTATGCTGGTGGGACATCTGCTTCAGGTTCAAAGAGCAGAGCGGATTCTGGATGTGTGCGCGGCTCCCGGAGGGAAAACCAGCCATGTCGCTGCTCTGGGTGAGAATCGGATAGAGATTGTTGCGCTCGATCTGCATCAGCATCGCCTGCGTCAACTCGAGAAAGGTGCGCAGCGCCTTGAGTGTTGCAACATAACTACTCAGGTTCATGATATGACAATGCCGTATCCGTCCGGTATGACTGCCCCCTTTAATGTTGTTCTGGTGGATGCCCCCTGTTCCGGTCTCGGGGTGTTACGGCGCAATCCGGAATTGCGCTGGCGGCGCCAGGAGGAGGATATTTTCAGACTGGCGCAAATTCAGGAGCACATTCTTGAAAATGCTGCCGCTTGCGTAATGCCGGGGGGCAGGCTGGTTTATTCGCTCTGCACCACTACGGCGGAGGAGTCGGTGGTTGTGGTGGAGCGCTTTTTACGACGGCATCCACATTTCTCTGTGGTGGATCTGCGCAGCACGGTGCCCGAAGAGTGGCAGTCGTTGATTACCCGGGAGGGATTTTTTACCACTTTGACTCCACTCCATGCCGGGATGGACTGCTTTTTTGCCGCAGTGCTGCAGCAAAACTGTGAATAGACCGATACCTGGAATGTCGTCTTCGCGGGCAGATTTTCCGATGGATGCAGGAGCATATGTGTTACTATGCTGCGCGCCTGCAGGTACCCAGGGTACTTACGAGTGCCCGGCACAGGCGGGAACAGGTTTGATTCATTGCTTATAGGAGTCTGTACATGGTCAAGATATCCCCCTCAATTCTTTCCGCAGATTTTGCCCGCCTCGGTGAAGAGGTTCAGGCTGTAGAACAGGGCGGTGCCGACTACATCCATGTGGATGTAATGGATGGTCACTTTGTCCCCAATATCACTATCGGGGCTCCGGTGGTCAAAGCCCTGCGTCCCGTCACTACCCTGCCTCTGGATGTGCATCTGATGATTGAGAATCCGGATACTTACATCCCCGACTTTGCCGCTGCCGGAGCGGACATCATTACGGTACACCAAGAGGCGGTTCCCCATCTCCACCGCACCGTGCAGCTGATTAAAAGCCACGGCAAGCGCGCCGGAGTTTCTCTGAATCCGGCAACTCCGGTGGAAACACTGGATCTTATTCTGGCCGAGGTGGATATGGTACTGCTTATGACCGTCAATCCGGGCTTCGGCGGACAGCGCTTCATCCCTTTTACCCTGGAGAAGATCGCGCGCATGCGCGCCATGATCGAACGCAGCGGCAGAGATATCGAAATTGAAGTGGATGGTGGGGTGAAAGCCTCGAATATTGCTGAGATTGTGAAGGCGGGAGCGGATGTGCTTGTCGCCGGCAGTGCAGTATTCAGTGGAGGCGATTATGCCCGCAATCTGGCTCAATTGCGCAGTGCTCTGGGGTAAAAATATTCTTGATTTAATTGCGGTGTTCGTGTTATCAACCTGCATACTGTATACAAAATATAGAGTATTTTCTACTTAAAAAAGAGGGCGCTTGCGCGCTCTTTTTGCCGGAATAGCTGCCCAAATGCAGGCTCTGGGCGCGGGTATTACAGGAGGTCATATTGTCTGATATAGTTTTTTCCAGCTGGGGAAGGAAGATCGTCGATAACCGCGAGGGCGGGAGTACTGATCTGGCTTCATTGAAGCTGAAAATTCCAACCGAGTATCTGTGCAAAAAGAAAGTCAAAGCATTTATGGGCTGGGATGGATTTGTCGTCCTTGATCCCAAGGTTGATGTAGTCGCAATGGCTGCTGAGTACATGAAGCGCGTTCAGGAAAAACACTGCTGTGGCAAATGTACTCCGGGTAAAAAGGGTACCAGGGTACTGCAGGACACCTTGGCGCGGATTATTTCCGGTGAAGGTCAGGATAGCGATCTCGACATTATCGAGAACCTTGCCGAACTGATGCAGGACTGCAAATGCACTCTGTGTATGACTTCAGCTATTCCGGTACAGGACAGTGTTAAGTATTTTCGCGAGGTCTACCTCGAATATCTGGCCGGGAAACGTAAGCCTGAATATGTCGGCGCCTACATTGATAAGCTTACCGCTCCGTGTATGGATACCTGCCCGGCGCATATTGATATACCCGCGTATATAGAAGAGATCAAAAACTACCGCTTCGACGAATCCCTTGAGAGAATCCGCGAGCGTATGCCGATTCCGGCTGTATGCGGGCGCGTATGTCCCCATCCGTGTGAAAGCGCATGCCGCCGCGCTCTGGTGGATGAACCTGTGAGCATTATGGTGATGAAGCGGGTGGCTTCCGACCATGAATGGATGCATCATCGCAATCCTCCCATGAAGCCCAAACCGGCAACGGGTAAAAAGGTAATGGTCGTAGGTGCGGGGCCTGCAGGTCTTACCACAGCATACTATCTCGCTCTCGAAGGGCATCAGGTCAAGATTATCGATATGCTCAATGAGCCCGGGGGTACCGTAGCCGTGGGTATTCCGGATTACCGCATGCCTCGCCATCTCCTGCGCCGCGAGGCGCAGATCGTCCAGGATCTGGGCGTTGAGATAGAGTATGGGGTTAAGCTCGGGCGCGATGTCTCCCTGCGCGAGCTAAAGGAGAAGTATGACGCAGTGTTTCTCGGCACCGGGGCGTTCAAGTCCAAACCCATGGGTGTAGAGGGTGAAGACGCCGGATACGAGGGTTTTTCAGAAGGTGGTATTCACTATCTGCGTGCCGTTGCGCTGGGCCAGGATGTGAAAACTCCAAAACGCGTTGTGGTTGTGGGTGGCGGTAACACCGCTATCGACTGTGTGCGTGTAGCCCTGCGCGAAGGAGCGGAAGAGGCTATTCTGGTGTATCGACGTACCCGCAACGAAATGCCGGCCGAATCTTATGAGGTGGATGACGCCGAAGAGGAAAACGTACGCTTCGAATTTCTCGTCAATCCGACTCGTCTGATAACCGAGAACAATAAGATAACCGGAGTCGAGGTTATTAAAATGGAACTGGGTGAACCGGACGAGTCCGGGCGTCGGCGCCCTCAACCGGTCGAGGGCTCAGAGTACGTGATCCCCTGTGATATGGTTATTCCGGCCATCGGTCAGGATCCCGATCTTTCGTATCTCGAAGATGGTGACTACGGCATCAAGCAGACCCGCTGGAGCAGTATTGTTACCAATAACGGCACAATGATGACCGACCACGAAGGGATCTTTGCCGGGGGTGACTGCGAATACGGCGCTATGACAGTGGTTCTGGCTGTTGGTCACGGTAAGCGTGCGGCGAGCGTGATGCATCGCTACCTGACAGAAGGTAAGGCTGTACTCAATGACGAGGAGGCCATGGAAGATATTATGAATCGCCTCGGCGTGTTTGATCCCGATGAAAAGATCCCTACTCTGGGGGGGCGTAAACGTGAGCATCAGCCCAAGATCGAGGGGGCTGAACGCGCCAAAAATTATGAGGAGATCGAGTTGGCTATGCCGGAGAGTCAGGCTGTGGTTGAGGCTGATCGGTGTCTGCGCTGTTACCGTGTAGGGATGGTAGCCGTTGACTGAAGATTTTGGTAATGCGAATTTAAACGGGATTTAGGATTTACATATGAGCCATAAAACCGAAAAAGAAATGATTCGTCTCACCATAGATGGGCAGGAAGTTGAGATCGAAGCAGGTCTGCCCATAATTGCTGCGGCTGAGAAACTGGGGATCAAGATCCCGACCATGTGTTATCTGAAAAAGGTCTCCACCACCGGCGCATGCCGGGTGTGCCTGGTTGATGTCGAAGGTGTGGATGCACCAGTCACGGCGTGCAATACCATTGCCGTGGATGGCATCAAGGTTACCACTTCCACCCCCGAGCTTGAAAAGCAGCGGCGCGACATGATCCGTCTCATGCTGATCAATCACCCTCTGGATTGTCCTGTATGTGATGCCGCAGGGGAATGCGATCTGCAGGATATCTGTTTTGACTATCATGTTCTGGACCAGCCGTTCAAGGCTCAGGACGTGGCTCTGCCGAAAATCAAGGACTGGCCCCTGATTGAAAATGTTCCGGCACGCTGTATTTTGTGTGAGAGATGCGTCAAGGTTGGTCACGAGCTCACCGGCATTGGCGATTTCTACGTCAACGAGGTGGGTGACAGGGCATATATAGACCGCAAAGAGGGTCAGAACACCATTGACCCATACATTGAAGGCAATGCCGTAGAGGTTTGCCCTGTAGGAGCGATGATCTCCAAACCCTACCGGCACAAGGCGCGCTGCTGGACCTTGAAGAAGGTTCCTTCGCTCGGTTTTGCCGGAGGCAGTCTCGAGCAGGTGGAGCTCAACGTTAAGAACGGCAAGCTGTATCGCATCACTTCAGAGGATGATGTTACCCTAAATAACGGTCTGCTGAGTTTTGATTCCAGCTTCGGGTACGGATTTGTCAATGCACCGCAACGTCTTAAAACCCCTGTGGTGAACGGCAGTAAGGCCGACTGGGAAAGCGCTCTTGAGAGTGTGGATAGCAAAGCACGTGCCCTTGGTGGCGACGCCGTGGCCGGACTCAGCTCCGCACGTTTGACCCTGGAGGAGAACTACCAGTTCCAGAAACTTTTCCGTGTCGGATATGCGAGCAACAATATCGATTCCGCCGCATGTTTTGGCATTCGTGCCGCGAACGAGACCCTGCGCAGATCTCTGGGTCTTAACGGGGGCAGCGCTCCCGCAGCGGATATTGCCTGCGCGGATGCGGTGCTGGTGTTCGGTTCTGATATTACTTCCGAGCAGCCGCAGATCAACTACCAGATCCAGCGGGCGATGCGTAAGAACGATGCATACCTGTGTGTGGCCAATATGCGCTCTGTGCGCATAGCGGATCATTCTCATGTGTTTCTCAACTACGCCCCGGGTTCAGAGGTCGCACTTCTTGCCGGCATGGTGAAACTCATGCTCGACCAGGGGCTCGAGGACAGTGCATTTGTCAAGAAATTTGTCAAAAACAGCGCCGATGTGAAGAAATCTGTTGCCGGTGTGGATGCCAGAAAGGTCGCAGCGGAAGCCGGCGTGGACTTTGAGTTGCTCGAAGAAGCAGCGCAGAAGTTCGGGGCAGCGCAGAATGTAGCTGTAGTATTTGGCGCGGACGTTACCGGTGCTGCTGATGTCAGGGAGATCACTGCCGCGCTGGCAAATTTTGCAATTCTGAGCGGAGCCCTGAACGGCAACGGTGGCGGTGTTTTCCTGGTGGATGAACGCCCCAATACCCAGGGGCTGCTTGATGCCGGTGTATGCCCGAGTCAGCTGCCCGGCGGCCTCGATTACGTGCAGAAATCCGCAGATGCCGCCAAAGTCTGGGGATGCAAATCCCTGCCTGAAGGCGGGCGCGACGCAGTGCAGATTCTGGAGGGGATTGAAAACGGTGAGGTTAAATTTCTGTATCTCGCCGGGGTGAACCCGCTCGTAACATTCCCTGAAAGTCAGCGCTGGCGTGCTGCTCTGCAGAAATTGGAATGCCTGGTGGTTCAGGATATTCTTGAATCTGAACTGAGCTCTATGGCCCATGTGGTTCTGCCTGCAGCATCCTTTGCTGAAAAGAGCGGTACCTGCATCGCATGTGACAACACAGCCGGGTTGTGGCAGCCGGCTATGAAGCCCTGTGCTGAAGCAAAAACCGATGCGGATATCTTTGCCCATCTGTACCGCGCCGCAACCGGGAAAAATTCCACTTCCGATCCGGCAGCTGTAAGAGCAGAGTTGAACACTCTTGCGCCTGTGTTTGATACCCTGGAAACCAGCGGGGAGAAATATCAGATTCCGGGAGTTAAGAAGGGCTATGCGCCCGCACCTGCAGGGCTGAATTTCTCAGCGTTCAAGTGCGCAAAGCCTCTGGGTGGAAATGTCCTGGTAGTGGGCAAGATGCATGCGCATACCGGGGTAACTTCAACCTATGCTGCCGGTGCTCTTGAGATTGCTCCCCATGGATATGTCGAAATCAGCACTGCCGATGCAGATAAGGTGGGGATCAAAGAGGGAGAAACCGTAAACGTAAAGAGCGCTGTCGGCTCTTTCAGCGCACCGGCACGTATCAGTGCCTACGTTCCTGCCGGGGTGCTGTTTGCTCCCTATCATTTTGCCGATATTAACGCCATGCAGGCGGTTCCCGCTGCACAGCGGATCGTAGAGGTGGAGATAGCCAAAAGCTGAATTTCACCCTGTTGTTTAAATGCTGCGATGTAAAAGCAAATGCCCCGTCATGATGTTTATCAGACGGGGCATTTGCTTTTGATGTCAAGTCAGGGCGTTGACATTACCTGTATCAATGCCCGCCGCTGAAACCCAGCTCAATCAGAAGACAGCTGCCATCGGCGATAATATTTATCCCCTTCTGGCGACATAGCCTGATAGCTTCATCTTCTTCGGCTCCAGGCTGCATCCAGATGTGTTTAATCCCTTTTTCGAGCGCCTGTTTAACCACATCCAGCGTGACCCCGGGCGGAGTGATGATGGAAAGCGCCTCCACATCTGCAGGCAGAGCTGCGACACTTGAGGCACAGGCAATCCCTTCAATGGTGTCCGCGTTCGGATTAACCGGAATCACGTCATAGTTGTGCTCCATATAGCAGCGCAGCACTTTATTCCCATATTTGTGCCTGTGCGCAGAGGCTCCGGCTACGGCAAACCTGCGCGCCTGCAGAAAACGGGATATGGCATCTGGCTGTGTCATGGTTTCTCTCCTTGATCTATTGTATTTTCAGATATCTGCAAGTGGTGATTGCTCTGTGATGGCCTGGCGGGCAAGTTCGTCACAGCGTTCATTTTCAGGATGGCCGGTGTGGCCGCGAACCCAGTGCCATTCAATGGTATGTTTCTGTGCCAGTTTGTCAAGGCGTTGCCACAGGTCCTTGTTGAGCACATCCTTTTTTTGTGAGTTTTTCCAGTTTTTCTTTTTCCAGGTGTGTATCCATTTGGTCATTCCGTTGAGGAGGTACTGCGAATCTGTGGTCAGTATCACATGGCAGGGATATTTGAGGGCTTCGAGGCCTGCAATGGCTCCGAGCATCTCCATACGGTTGTTGGTGGTTTCCGGGGAGTAGCCGCACAGTTCCCTGTAATGTTCCCCGCAGCGCAGAACAGTGCCGAAACCTCCGGGGCCGGGATTGCCGCTGCAGGCACCGTCACTGTATATTTCCACAGTTTTTTCAGATGCTTTCTTAACCATTTAATGTCCTTCAAATTTACGTAGAGGGTAAAAGAGTAAAAGTCTTGCACCCAAGTGCAGCATAGATATTAGCGCTTTCGCTTAGCAAGGGTTTGGGCATATATATGACGTACATTGGTGGCAAAATGCTCAATCGAAAAATCGTGCGCAAATGTACGCGCATTCTCTCCCATATGCTGTCGAGTTGTGTCCTCCTCAAGCAGTTGAAGGACACGCTGACTCCAGATATCAACCCGCTGGGGTGTTTTATATCCGTTGACGCCGTCTTTCACCACGTCATCAATGCCACTTGAACGCACGGCGACCACCGGCAGGCCGGCGGCCATGGCTTCGAGAATTACCATCCCTTGAGTTTCAGATCGCGATGCGAAGACAAAGAGATCGGCAAGTTGATACCAGTGGACAATTTCAGCGGGTGGAACAGCACCGACCAGAGTTACTCTACGAGCCAGACCGAGGGTTGTGATACGTTCATCCAGGCGTTGGCGTTCGTGCCCGTCGCCAATGAGAAAAAGCCTGAAATCCACAGAAGTGTTCTGGGCACTCAGGGCGATGGCATCCAGCATTAAATCGAGATTTTTTTCCTTGGAAAGGCGTGCGACGCTGATGCAGACTTTTTCTTCTCGTATCTGATAATGATCTTTTAAACGTTTGATTTCTGCAGGGCTGCGGTGTTGAAAATTGTCAAATTCTATCCCGGTCGGCTGGATTTCAATCGGGCGTTTCACCCCGATAATTCGCAGATATTCCTCGGTAGAATAGGTCGGGACGATAATGCCATCACACTTATTCGCAAAGCGTTTTACCAGCGCATGGGAGATAAGGTTGCGAAACAGTACTCCGGGAAGAGGGACGAAATGCGCGTATTCCTCCAGGCGCGTGTGGTAGGTATACACTGTGGGGATGTGCAGACGGCGCGCAATGAACAGGCCCAGAGCCCCGAGCCAGAAAGGATGGTGGAGGTGGACAATATCTGGTTTAAAATCTCTTATGTGGCGCCAGACGCGTAACGACAGAATATTTGCAATACGAAACTCGCCGTTACGCCCCATTCTGACCAGTGAACGCAGACGGAGGATATCCCTTTCATCTTCAGTTCCTGCGCCGTAATCCGGAGCAATAATGAGAACCCGGTCCCCTTTGCTGTGCAGGCCGGATCTTAAGCGTTGAATGGATATGGGGACTCCACCAATAAAGGGAAGGTAGTTGTTGGTAAACATCGCTACCTTCAAAGGTCGATTGAGCCAGGAGGAAAAATCCAGGTCATAGTCAGGATAGTAGTCGCGTGTGGTAAAGATCACGTTATAGAGTTTAATGGTCCCAAGAGTGAGCAAAGTAATCAGGAGGATGAAATTCAGGTATCCGGTATAGAAGAGGGAATATATGAAAAACCACAAGCTTTCGAGTTGTTTAAGTACGGGATGTTGACCGATCTCGAGACGCTTTAAAGTATATGATGCTTTTCCGTTCGCAGGCACATCAACCTGTATAAAATGATAAAAACTCTGCTTGTTGTTTAATACCAGGCCTCCGGCACCACCTGTGGTTATAAATGTGGTCGAAGCGTACTTTGTATGTGCGTATAGAGACAGGTTGGCCGAGAAGACCATATCTATGCTGAATTTTTGTGCAATATCAAGTAATGCTCCCCGAAAAGAAGGGGGGTGCAGATAATCATCCTCTGTGTCAAAAGGGACCTCGAATGAGGGTTTCAGGGGAGGATGTGCTATAAAAAGAAAACGGTTATCACTCTGATCCTGCTCAAGTAAATCGCGCAGCCAGCGCATCTGCCATTTCCAGGGAGTTTTGCCGGTACTGTCGAGAAAAATAAAGCGATTATCTGCTATTTTTATACTGTAAAAGTGAGGTCCGAAATAATCATAGAAACGAAAACTGCCAAAATCCTCGTATTCATTCGGTCCGAAAGTAAGAAAATAAGGAATTCTGAGTCGGCTCAGAGTGCCATAGATAGCACGGTACTTGTCTTCCCCCCCATCGCTTACAGCGTTGCCTGCTGATACAACAAAATCAAGATCACTGTTGTTGAGCATGGGGATTATACGCTGTTCAAATATCCCTACCGAATTGCTGATATTTCCGACAACAGCGAACGAAAATCCTTCATCCCGGGATATCGCTGCTTCAACCCGTTCAATCTGATCACTATGAAGGGCATCAAGGTCGGGGGCAGAAACATACAGGTATAATTTGTACCCCAGCACTGCCACTAGAATTAAAAGATTAAGGTAAAATATAAGTTTGAGTGGACCGCGTCGTTTCATGGTTACCTTGTGGGATTTCTGATTGCTTCAATAAGCAGAATCCCCAAGCCTGTCAGCATGCCTAGATATATGGTAACAAAACGCCATGCTAGAATGACCAGGAGAAGATGGTTGGAGGTGAGAAGGGTGCGAAAAAATGTTCCAAACACCCCTTCAGCGATTCCTGAAGCACCCGGAGTAGGGGAAAAATACATAATGAAGGTTGTGACCACCAGTAACCCGACGGACAGCATATAGTTAATTTTATATCCGAGACCATGCATGAGCAGGGCCGGGAAGCTGAATAAGCTGAGTAAAAATACAGCGGTAAAGAATACAGAAGCCAGAATTAGATATGGCGAAGCGTTAAAAAAAGTTGAAAAGCTGTGGGAGAAGCGCAGAACCTCACGTCTGGCTTTATACTGCCAGCGCTGATGCCTGGTTTGGCCAATTATACCGGCGCGATGAAAAATGGAAAATATCCTGCTGAGCATTGCCGTTAACCATGCGCTACGCCACAATATAAGTGCGAAAAAAAGCAGATAGCCCAGAGTCAGAAGCGCAAGGGCAGGCCCTGTTTTGGCTATTATGCCGATATCCTGCAGAGGTTTCAGGGTGAAGACAAAGATCGGTGTGAGCGAGAAAATAAAAACCATTGCCAGAACTGTACGCATGGTTGTAGCGGCAGAAGCGATCCCCACAGGAATTCCATGGCTGTGAAGATACCAGATCTGGGCAAAGCCACCACCTGTAGCCATGGGGGTTATATTGGAAAAGAAGATGTTAAGGAAAGTGAGTTTTGCCATGGGGCGGAACGGAATTCGATATCCCATGGTGCGGATGCAAAAATACAGACGCAATCCATCCGCGCCAAAATAGATAACAAGAAGTCCCCCCAGACCAATTAATACGGATGGCTGCAGGAGACGGGAGTCAAAGCTCACGCTATGGCGCGCAAATTGGGTATATACGGTATACATCCCTGCACTGGTAAGGCCGATAAAAAGAGCGCCGGAGAGTAATAATTTACCCGCAAGGTGCCAGGCAGTATTGGAGTTTGTTTTCGAGTTATTCATAACCAGCAGACAGTACTACATAATTGTGATCTTATACAATTTGTGTTTTACTCCAGGCCCAGAGAAACCCTGAAAGAGATGATCGACAGTGCACGGTGCAGGTCCAACAACAGCGGTAGAAATATCAACTAGGGCTGCATAACTGAAATCACCTGTTAGCGATTAATTCACGGTGTAAACTGCAACGTAAATTCATGCTTGAACTTATGCATACGCAATGATATTCATATATTCGAATATTAGATGGAGGGGGAAGTTGAGAGTTGCACCTGAAACAGCAAGTGAGTGGGCTGACATACTCAAAGCTCTGGCGCATCCAACGCGAGTGCAGATAGTTGCAGAGCTGCTGGAAGGTACCTGCTGTGTTAACGATATGCAGGATATTCTCCCAGTGAAACAGGCCAATGTTTCACAACATCTTGCCGTGTTACGCTATGCGCGCCTGGTGGACTTTACCCAGAGCGGTTCCCAGCGTTGTTATTTCCTTATGCGACCAGCATTGATAAAAGGGATTCTTTCCCAGTTGCAGGATGGTCTGGTTCAATCCGGCATAAAATAACCATAATCCCGAACAGGAGTTAATTAGCATGAGTACCAATAAACATGAGACACAGCATCATAAAGTAATTGTTATGGGCTCCGGCCCTGCCGGTTATACGGCGGCACTCTACGCCGCACGTGCAAACCTCAATCCGGTTATTATCAGTGGAATGCAGCCCGGCGGCCAGTTGACTACCACAACCGAAGTGGATAACTGGCCCGGGGACCATGCCGGGGTTGAAGGCCCGGAATTGATGGAGCGGATGCGTAAGCATGTAGAGCGTTTTGAAACCCGGATTATATCCGATCATATTGAAAAGGCCAATTTGAAGCAGCGCCCCTTTGTACTCGAAGGAGGTAATGCAACCTATACCTGTGATGCCCTTATTATTGCCACGGGTGCATCCGCGCGCTATCTGGGCCTTCCGTCAGAAGAGGCTTTTAAGGGCAGGGGCGTTTCCGCCTGTGCCACGTGTGACGGCTTTTTCTATCGCAACAAGCCCGTGGCGGTTGTCGGTGGCGGGAATACTGCAGTGGAGGAGGCCCTGTATCTGTCCAATATTGCCAGTAAGGTAACCGTAGTACACCGGCGCGATCAGTTCCGCTCGGAAAAGATCCTCGCGGATAAACTCAAACAGAGGGCTGAAGAAGGCAATGTCGATATCGCCTGGTTTCATGTCCTCGATGAGGTTCTGGGTAATAATATGGGAGTAACCGGCATCCGCATTCGCGACGTGCGTGATAACTCAACCCGTGAAATAGAGGTTGATGGTGTCTTTATTGCTATAGGACACTCTCCCAACAGTGAGATATTTGCCGGTCAGCTCGACATGGAGGATGGCTATATCAAAACCCGTCTTTCTGACGCAGAGTTTGCCACCCAGACCAGTATCCCCGGGGTTTTTGCCGCCGGAGATGTACAGGATTATATCTATCGGCAGGCGATTACCTCCGCCGGGACCGGGTGTATGGCCGCCATGGACGCCGAACGTTTTCTCGATGGCCTGGAATAAAGCGCCTGAAATGCATTGCTCTTCTAACGCGCGGGTGCTGAGGCAATATCCTCCATACCCGCGCAGTAGTTTCACCTCAAATCATTCCCGCATTGCTTGAAATATTTAAGCCGGTTGCGCTTTTCTGACATTTTATGCTCCAGTAAGCGCTAAAATACACGTCTCTACCGCACCTTGTTCTGTGTACGAATCTCACCTTTGAGTTTTTAACCATTTTTGCTCTCGATCCTCATCTTCCTGTCCATTCATGGAGTTCTTTCTGCGTTAATTTTCTTCATACAGGCCATTATTATTATCTTTGTCTGTAACATGCCGAATATGCTGGGATAATTTTGCAGAAATGCTTTATGGTCTTCAGTAGTTCTGATAAAAATCGGTCATGGATTGGACATTTGCGCTCAAATGAGGTACTATGCGGAAATAATTCGGTCACTGATTATTCGGCTGCATAGAGGATTTGCAGCACAATAAGGGCAGCAGGGCTTGTGAGGCAGAGCAGTACCAGGCATTTATAAAGGCACCGTGGTATCGCTGTAAATGCACTCCCCCTTGCTGTTTTTTACTGAAAGGAGCCTTGCATGAGTTCAGATATGCGCAATAATATTATCATTCGTAAACCCCGGGTCGAGGACGGTTTCGGAATCTGGTCGCTGGTGAAGAACTCTCCACCACTTGATCTTAATTCAAAATATTCCTACCTGTTGTTCTGCACCCACTTCCGCGATATGTCGGTGGTGGCCATCGATCCGGAACAGGATAACAAAGTGGTGGGTTTCGTGTCGGGTTATCGTCCTCCCACGCAGCCGGATGCCCTGTTTGTGTGGCAGGTGGCAGTGGACAGTTCCATGCGCGGAATGGGTCTGGCCCCTCGGATAATCATGGATATTATTGAACGTGAGGGAAATCAGGATCTGGCCTATATCCAAGCTACGGTAGGCCCTTCCAATAAAGCCTCGGAGGGACTGTTCAGAAAACTGGCCAAGACATATGCAGCTGCATGTGAAACCTCGGTTTTCTTCCGGAGTGAAGACTTTGGTGAAGGGGATCACGAAGAAGAGGTGCTCTTTCATATCGGTCCATTGAAAAGGGGGTGATCCGGTATAAGTGCATAAACTGTATCTTGGATTAAAGCGTTAAAATAATTTTTCTACCCATCAGGTACTAATATACAGAAAGGGATACATCCGTGAGAATATTTGAACAATTGGAGTCAGAGGTAAGGGGCTATATCCGTTCATTCCCCACTATTTTCGAAACATCCAAAGGCGCTTTGCTCTTTGATGAAAGCGGCAATGAATATATCGATTTTTTTGCCGGAGCCGGAACCCTTAACTACGGACACAATAACGACAAAATTTCTCAGGCCCTGATCGAATATCTTCAGAAAGATGGGATTGTTCACGGTCTTGATCTGGCCACGAGTGCAAAGAAGAACTTCCTGCAGAAGTTCTACGATACGATTCTGTCACCGCGGAATCTGGAGTATAAGATCCAGTTTACCGGGCCTACCGGTACCAACGCAGTGGAAACCGCGATCAAGATTGCACGCATGGTTAAAGGGCGCTCCAACATTGTATCCTTCACCAACGGATACCATGGCCTCACCATGGGGGCATTGGCGTTGACCGGAAATGCGTTTTACCGCGACGAAGCCTATATCAGCCGTTGCAATGTCTCGTTTATGCCCTTCGACGGTTACTTCGGTGATGAGGTGGATACTATTGCCTACTTCAGGAAGTTTCTCGAAGATCCCAGCAGTGGTCTCGATCTGCCTGCAGCCGTTATTCTCGAAACCATCCAGGCAGAAGGTGGGGTAAATGTTGCCTCCAGCAAGTGGCTTCAGGATCTGGAGCAGCTATGCCGTGAGTTCGATATCCTCCTGATCATCGATGATATTCAGGTGGGTAACGGCAGGACCGGGCAGTTCTTCAGCTTTGAAGAGTCTGGAATCAATCCCGACATCGTGACTATATCAAAGGCAATTGGTGGCGGGCTGCCTCTCGCTATTCTCCTCCTCAAGCCTGAGTTGGATCAGTGGAAACCCGGTGAGCATACCGGTACCTTCCGTGGGAATAACCTTGCGTTTGTTGCTACAGCAGCGGCGCTGGAATACTGGGATAACGACGATCTGAGTGAAGCGGTGAAAAGCAAGTCAGAAGTGATGCGCGCCAAGCTGAATGAAATTGTAGAGAAATATCCGGATGCGCACGCCAGTGTACGCGGACGTGGGATGATCTTCGGTCTTGAACTTCCGGAGAAGAATTTTGCCTCCGAGGTCTCTGCCAAATGCTTTGAGAAAGGGCTGGTTATCGAACTGGCCGGCGCCTTTGATCAGATCGTCAAGTTCCTCCCGCCTCTTACCATAAAAGAGGAGGTGCTGAAGAAGGGACTCGAGATCATCGACGAGAGCATTGGTGAAATTCTCGAAGAGAAAAACAACAGACTTACAGGTGAATTCTGATGATAGTTAAACACGTAAAAGATCTCAAAGGGACAGAGGACGAAGTCTACGGTGAAAAGGGAACCTGGGTCAGCCGCAGATTTCTGCTCAAGAAAGACGGCATGGGTTTCTCCTTTCACGAAACCGTGATCTTTGCCGGCACCGAGACCTACCTGTGGTATAAGAACCACCTCGAAGCGGTATACTGCGTGGGAGGTAAAGGTGAGATTGAAGACCTGGGGACCGGTAAGGTGCATCCCATCAGCGATGGCACCATGTATGCTCTCAACAATCATGACAAGCACTACCTCAGGGCGACTGAGGATATGCGCATGATCTGCGTCTTCAACCCGCCTCTGGTGGGGCGCGAAGACCATGAAGAAGATGGTTCATATCCGCTATTGGATAAATAAGCAGGCATGAAAAAAGGCAGGGTGAAAACCCTGCCTTTTTTCATGCGCTTTCGCTGTCCTGTGTTTTAATTATGTACAACTGCGGCCTCAAGCGCCTGGTCAAAGTCGGCACGAATATCTTTAAAATCCTCGATTCCCACCGAAACCCGGATGAGCTCCGGTGTTACACCCGCCATGCGTTTGGCCGCGGCACTGAGCTGCTGGTGGGTGGTGGTATCCGGATGGATCACGAGGGTTTTCGCATCTCCTACATTGGCAAGATGCCTGGCGAGTTTCACGCTGTCGATGAACCTGATGGCGCTCTCCCTTCCCCCTTTAACCTCGAAGGTAAAGACTGATCCGAAACCGCCGTTAAAATACTTCTTTGCCATACTATGGTGTGGATGGCGGGGGAGACCGGTGTAGTTTACTGATTCCACCAGAGGATGATTGTCCAGATATTCGGCGAGGTTCAAGGCATTTTCATTGTGTTTTGCCATGCGCAGGGGCAGGGTTTCAATCCCCTGAAGGATCTGGAACGAATTGGCCGGGCTCGGAGCCGGGCCGATATTGCGCATTCCCTGAACCCGAGCCTTTACTGCAAAGGCGATATTTCCCTGTCCGGGTACATCCTTCAGAGCATCCCAGTAAACCACACCGTGATAGCTCGGATCCGGCTCGGTAAACTCCGGGAATCGTCCGCTTGACCAGTCAAAGTTTCCCCCATCCACGATGATCCCCTCTACGGAGGTGCCGTGGCCGCCGAGCCATTTGGTGGCGGAGTAGAGCACCACATCCACACCGTGCTCAATGGGGCGGATCAGGGTGGGGGCAAAGGTGTTGTCGACAAAAAACGGCAATCCCTCTGCGTGTGCTGCCGCGCTCACCGTGTCAAAATCCGGCACATCACCCTTGGGGTTTCCGATGGTTTCTGCATACACCAGTTTGGTATTGTCCTTTAACGCAGAGCGGAGGCTATCCGCGTTCAACTCTTCGAGAAAGGTTACCTCGATATTGAAGCGGGGGAGGGTATGGCGGAACAGAGTTTCCGTACCCCCGTAGAGTGAGGCGGAGGCAATGATGTGATCGCCGGCTTTGGCGACGTTGGTGATAGCCAGGAAAATAGCCGACATCCCGCTAGCGGTGGCCAGCGCCGCGCTGCCCTTTTCGAGCGCCGCCACCCGGGCTTCAAGTACTGCCGTGGTGGGGTTGGTGATGCGGGAATAGATGTTGCCGAACTCTTTGAGCCCGAACAGGTCAGCGGCGTGTTGCGCAGACTTGAATTCATAGCTGGTGGTCTGGTAGATGGGGGTGGCGCACGCCCCGGTTGCGGGGTCGGCTTTCTGCCCCGCATGCAGGGATAGAGTGGAAAAACCGTATTCATCGGACATGGCATGCTCCTGTAGGTTTAGAGGGGTGCATCTGCTTATGCGGTTTCAGACGTTGTAGCATGGAGAGCACAAGGAATAAAAGAGACAGTTTTGATTCAGTCCCCGCAGGGTTTAATCAACAGGCTCAGAAGACGTATCGTATTCGCACGTTCAGGCCTCAGGTGACGATTGCGATTGCACCAATAATACCGGATTATCTATATAGTCAATCAGGCTCTGAACACTTTGTGGATCTCCGTTAAGGGTATCGATTGGGAAAACAAGCGGACCGCGATATTCATAACTCAGTAGAGTGAGTAACGCCGGGATCACATTGGTGCCGATATGGCGAAAGTTCAGTTGCATTCCAGCAGGCATGCCAGGGTCGTTTGCGACATCTGCGAGGATTTCAGAGCGCAGCGTTTCGAAATCATCTTCTGTATGGGCAGGGATTAAGATCTCTATTTTTTTGTCAACAGCTCCGGCCAGGCGTCCGGCGATGTTGAGGGCCAGTTGCGACAGCTTTGAGCCATTGTAGACGGTAATCACCGGGGATAGAAGTTGAAGCCCCTCCTTGAGGATCAGCGTGGTTCCCAGGCCCTGCTCGATCAGATTGCGGACGGTGGAGCCGAGAGAGGTGCCCGTAAGGGTTCTGCCCAGGCGCCCTATGACGACAAGATCCGCAGTAGGGATCTGCTCCAGAATTTCTGTGACTACCCGTCCGCGCCGTACAGTAAGCGACCATTTGACCGCGGTGTTTCTGGTCAACAACTCCATCATTTGCCGGATCTGTTCCGCCTGTATGCGGAAATCCTTTTCCAGCTCCCTTGTTTCCATGCGTCGGCTTCGAGCCGGGAACATCCCGATTTCACGCGCGAAGGGATATCTGCACATTTCAAGCAGATCCATGTCCTCGACGTAAAGTCCAGAAATTTCAGCGCCGCTTGCAGCCGCAAGCCTGGTGGCTGCTTCGAGGGCCGCCCGGCTGTGTGGCGAAGCGTCCAGGGGTACAAGAATCCGTCTGATGCTGAAAGTCTCATTCTTCTGCTTCACCACGACCTCCCCGCTCTCCACCCTGGAGGAATCTACTCATATTGGTGGCCATCTCGGCGAGTTTCTGCTGAACCTTGGCGTTTATCGTATCTTCAGGATAAAGATGGTTCGCATCCGGGGCTCCGGCCGGGATACCCGTCAGCAATTCAATCCCTTCATCCACGTGTTTAATCGGGAAAATATGGAATGTCCCATCTTTGATCGCTTCAACCACATCGTTTCGCAGCATAAGATGTCTGACGTTGGCGGCAGGAATCAGGACCCCCTGATCGCCGGAGAGCCCTCTATCGCGGCACACATCAAAGAAGCCTTCAATTTTTTCATTCACTCCGCCAATCGCCTGTATCTCGCCAAACTGATTGACTGAGCCGGTCACTGCAAATCCCTGTTTGATGGGGACACCAGATATAGCGGAAAGGAGGGCGTAGAGCTCGGTTGATGAGGCGCTGTCGCCTTCCACCGCGCCGTAGGATTGTTCAAAAACAAGGGTTGCTTTAAGGGATAAAGGGCGGTCTACGGCATATCTTGCCCCCAGGAAACCGGCGAGGATAAGCACTCCCTTGCTGTGGAGCGGACCGCTCAGTTTGGCCTCACGTTCGATGTCGATCAGTTCTCCTTTTCCCATATGGATGCGCGCGGTGATGCGATGGGGACGCCCGAACATGAAATTCCCCAGTTGGAGTACCGCCAGACCGTTGACCTGCCCGGCGACTGCACCCGTGGTGTCAATCAAGAGGGTGCCACGGTGTATTTCCTCCTGAACCCGTTCTCGGATACGATCCGAGCGGAAAATCCGTGAATCAATGGCTTTCTGCACATCTGCTCTCTTAACGGTCTGGTTCCCGTTCTGTTTTGACCAGAAGTCCGCTTCAAGCATCAGGTCGGCAATTTCGCGAATCTCCGTGGATAGGCGTTCTCCATCTCCGGCCATGCGCGAACTTTCTTCAATCATGCGTCCGACAGCGCCGCGGTCGAAATGACGCAGATTCTCGTTTTCAACAATGGTTCGCACCAGCCTGGCATACATATTCTCATTGTTGCTGTCGCGTTCCATAACAACATCGAAGTCGGCAGCTACTTTAAAAAGCTCAATAAATTCAGGATCATAATTCTGGAGCAAGTAGTAAATCAGGGGGCTCCCAATCATCACCACCTTGACTTTGAGAGGGATGGGATCCGGCTCCAGCATCACCGTGCTCAGCAGGCTGAACATCTCAGCCAGGGATTCAATTCTGATCTGCTCAGATTTAAGCGCCCGCTTCAGTCCCTCCCAGGCTCCAGGTTGAGAGAGGATTTTGCGTGCGTCAACGATCAGATAGCCGCCGTTGGCGCGGTGCAGGGCTCCCGATTTAATAAGGTTGAAGTCTGTGATCAACGCTCCCATCATGGAAATGTGCTCCACTTTTCCCACGAGGTTGGCATAGGTGGGGTTGTCCTCAAAGATTACAGGGGCTCCTTTCTGTTCGCTGTGGTCCACAACCGCATTGACCTTGTAGCGTCTCATGACGGGGGTATCCATATCGGTTTCCCCGGTGCCCGGGATCCCCTGCTCCTGCTGATCTCCGGACATAAATATTTGAATGTTCTTGAGGATATCGTCTTCAACGGCATCCAGGTGCGCGCTCACGTTTTTGTTCTCAGCGTAGTTTTTTTTGAGATCGTCCAGCGTCGAAGAGAGGGCGTATCTGGCCACCTCATGGTTGAGGCCATCAAGCCTTTCGCGGATCTCCTTCTGCCATTGAGGGATTTTCTCAAACACCTTCTGAGACTCCTCCTGGACTTCCTCGATTCTTTTTTCAATTTCCTCCCGTTTATCCTCGGAGAGCTTCTGGAAATCGTCCGGTGGCATCACTTCGCCATCTTCACCTATGGGAGCAAACGCGATTCCGTTCGGGGTGCGAATCAGGGCCAGATTCTTTTCCCTCGCCTTGTTGTTGACATCCTCAAAGGCTTTCTGCTGCTGATCCTTAAATTCCTGCTGAATGGACTGGACCCGATTGCGGTACTCTTCACTTTCAAATGTGGCTTTCAGCGCATTTCGTGCCTCCATGATCATATTTTCCATGTCAGCGGAAAATTTTTTTGCCTGACCTGGAGGCAGTTCGAGAGCTCTGGGCTGGCCCGTGTTGTCAAAATTGTTTACGTAGCACCAGTCCGAAGGTACAGGCGTTTCCTCTGCCTGTTTGTTGAGGAGCTGCCGGACTACGCGATGTCTTCCCGTACCTGGGGGACCGAGAACAAAAATATTGAACCCCCGGCGTTTCATCCCGGTGCCGAAGTTCAGAGACTCCACGGCTCGGGGCTGCCCCAGAGCCTCACTCAGCGTTTCCAGAGGTTCCAGCTCCGCCGTGGTGTTGAAGGAGAACCGCCCGATATCACAGGTGCGGAATACAGCCTCTGCATCTAGTCGTTTAACGCCCATTTCCCCTCCCTAATGATCATTGAAATCCGATGAAAATTCTGGCCGGCGGCATAAGCCGGGTAGCAGGTGCCTGGTATTTGCCCTTTAAGTCTATCCCTGCATGGACTGGATTTCAAATAATTGCCCTGATCTGTCTGCTCTTATCCGCAAGGCAATCTTGTAGCACATGGGTTGGAGCTGTTTTCAGGCAGAGCATGATATAAAGTGCTCAGAGGTAGTAGCGTAAGCGCATTTCCAGACGCCAGGCGTTTTTTCTCTCTCCGAACTCACTTCCTGCGCTCCCGTGGAGCCAGGTTCCTTTGAGGCGCAATTCAAGATTCTGAATGGCGGTATATTCAATCTCCGGAGCAAGAGAGAAACTGTGGTCATCGAGGTTTACCATAGTGCTTATCCCCGGATGGACATAGAGGATATCAAACGGTTCCTTCTGAGTGATGCGCAGGTACGCATAATTACGCATCGGAGTGGGGCGCGTATAGCCACTTCCCCCGAGTTTTTGCGCCTCACGCAGGAGGGTGATGTCTCCGCTGTTCTCTAAAGAGGCGCAACCCCGCTCGATAAGGGCATAGTAATTCTCCATTTCGGAGGGGGAAAAGCCGACGCCGTTATGGTAGTACTCGGCGATTAAAGTGGTTTCTCTCCGGGTCAGATAGCGCAGACCGAGCAAATAGCTTATCGCTTCTGCTTTGCGCGATGAAATACCCCCTGACCCGTCGACAAGTTTCTGTTGTGCAGCACTGAGATAGGCAAATTCAGCGTGTATTTCAAAATTGGAGGTAAGGTTGCGCGCTAAGTCAAAGCCGTAGCGGGCTGTTTTACTCCCATCGCTGAGAAATGTGAGGTCAAGGTCGGTATCGTAGAATAGGGCATAGATCTTTGCCCCGATATTGAGATGAGCAGAGGTGCCGAAATCGTCGTTGATATCGGTGGATACAGGGATCAGAACCGGCATCAGGGCAAGGGTCTGGAGCGGGCCGGACAAACTCATGATGTATGTGGCAGATCCGATAACAAATCCTTCGAGGTTCAGTTCAGGGTCATCCGGATCTTTGGGGCGATCGATGAAGGCGACCGGGTTCCAGGCATATCCGGTTCCCCAGCGCAGACTCTTCTTTCCCGCCTCAAAAGTCAGCTGAGAAATGGGCCTGAGGGTGGCATACGCATCGTAGAGAGAGATGACGAGGTCTTCCCCCATGTGGGTACGTTGGTAGTCGCTGTTGAGGCGCAAAAAAAGTCGCCCTGTCCCGCGCTCGGCACGTCCCTCAAGCTGTAGCCGGGTGTTGAGTTCAGGGGTGGGGTTTTTCACGTTCTGGTCAAAGAAATTCAAGTGAGTAAGGGCGGCATCTTCATCAAGACCAGACAGAACCGGGCGCAACTCAGCGTAGCCCCCCAGTTGATACGCCTTCTTTGTGTATTCATCTATTTCAAAGCTGTATTCTTCGGCAGCGGCAGTGGAAGATGCGGTAAGAATATATGTAAATACAGATAGATAGAATAAGAGATAGCATTTCTTGGGATGAAACATGCGCCAGAATTTGATAGCTCCTCTGCTCATCCTTTGATTCCCTGTTGGTTCTGAATGGATATTGTTATAGATAACAGTTCAATAAGGCCTTGTGGCACCCATTCCAAGGGACACTTTGCGCCATCCATGGCCGTTCGACTGTCGCCGTCCGTGGCGACAGACGCCCTTTCCATGGGTACCACAAGTCCCCACCTGTGGTGGAGAATAGCAACTTATGGTGCAGTTTTTTAACGTAAGGATTCGAGTTCAGGCATAAAGGTGAGGGTAAAGATCTCATCCCTCAGCGTACGCTTTTTCAGGGCGGCGAATATCATTACCGAGCGGTATCCCCGGTACAGGGGGCTGTCTGTTTCAATGACGGAAGGACGCACAATGCCGTCGCCGAAATCCTGTACCTGTTTGAAATGGATGGTCTTCACCAGTAATCCGGTTGCGGTGAGGCATTCAACCCTGGTGGGCAGCAAGGTGTTCTTATCCGCATGCAGGCGTACGCGATCGTATGCCACGCTGCGCTCCTTTGCCTTAAGATCCAGCAGATAAGTCTCGGCATCCTCCTCCACGTTGAGCACCTGATATTCGCTTGCGTAGTCAAGTTGGAGGATGTCGCTGTTGTTGAAAACTCCACCTACTACGGATTGCAGGCTGGTAATGCGTATTGCCTTGCCGACGTTGGGGATGTAGAGCCACATGTTCTCGCCGAGTCGCAGGGTTGTACGCCCTTTCTCACTTGCGGGGGAGATGAACAGCGCTGCCACTTTGTCAAATCCCTTTTTCACGGTAAAGATTACGTACTCTTTTGTGCGCCCATCGGGTTCAATGTTAATCAGTTTGCGGTACGATTCATATTCTTCCGGATTCAGGTTGCGGTCAATGCGGCGCAGAAGCTCCTGTCCATCGATGCCGGTACGTTTCTCTGCAGCGCTAACCGGGAGACTGAACAGAAGTATGAAAATCAGAGCAAAATAGAGTCGCATCGTTTCCTCCCGCCGGCTATTGCTCAAGGGCATGTTTGACTGCCGCACTGACTGTGCCGCTGAACTCCAGGGCCTCCATCCCGTGGCTTTGTATAGCTTCTGACATTTTGCCACCGAATGCAGCGGCGATCACTGTTCCCACCCCTTTTGTGGCGAGGAAGTCTGCAGTCAGCATTCCTGTTCTGCGGGTTGAATCCTTGTGCGGATTATCTAAGGTATGAAGTAGTGTTCCGCTTGCGTCAAACAGCATAAAGTACGTGGCGCGTGCTCCCACCGGACTAACCTGCGCGGGGAGGTTCCTGCTATCTGTAGCAACCGCTATAAGAGATGCTGCGGGGGACGCTGCGGGGGATGCAGTAGAAGGGGCAGAGGCTGCGTTAAGGGGGAAAACAATGCCAAGTAGCAATATCAGGTGCAGCAGCGTAGAACGTATCATCTTAAGCTCCTTGTTTTATAAGTGGCGTAAAGCCGTTATCGGTTCCATCTTCGATGCCTTGTACGCGGGGTGCAGGCTTGCCAATACCGAGATCGCAATTACGATTCCTGAAAGCAGCAACAGGTCAAGCGGGGCAACCCTGGCCTGAAGGAGTAAATCTTTCTGGCGTCCGAAGTCGTAGGTTATGTGGGCATGGTTGAGGATAAAGATGACGAAACTTCCCAGCATATTTCCCAGGATAGCGCCGATAACCCCCAGGCCGAGCCCTTCAAGGAGGAACAGCGCGAGAATGCGGCGAGGCTGGGTCCCGATGGCAGCCATGGTGCCGATTTCGCGAATGCGCTCAAACACCGCCATGATCATTACGTTCATGACGCTCACCAGAACAATGGCAATGAGCATGAGCTGCATAAACAGGGTCATTACATCGATCATGCGCGCGACGTTGAAAAATGGGGACAGCTTTTCCCATGTATGTATTTCAAACAATGCCTTTCCTTGCGGAGTGCGCTCCTGCGCGAGGAGTGAGTCCAGGTGCTGCTCAACCTCAGCAAGTCGGGTGAAATCCTGCAGGCGGATGGCGATCTCACTGATCTCCATATCCTCAAGGCGCAGCACCTCTGCGGCATCCTCAATGTGGATGTAACCATCACGTCCACCCGGACCGGTAACGCTCTCCAGAATACCGCTGACGTTAAACTGCCGCCCATTCACAGATCCATCCTGATTGGTGGCTACAATAACAATGCTATCTCCGACCGAGACCTTCATCCCTTTGGCTAAGAGCTCCGGAATCCAGATCTCATCGCGACTGAGGGTGTTATCTCCGGCAAGGAGCCTGGAATTGAGAAGTGGCGTCGTGGCAAACTCCTGCTCCGGATAGATTCCGTTGAGGCGGATATTGGAGGTTTCCACGAAGGTGCTGAACATCGCCCCGAATTTGATCCGGGGGGCATAGGCTTCAACTTCAGGCATCTGGCGCAGGATCTGTTCCAGGTGTGCCATGCTCTCCTCATCGAGGTTGAGGTTCAGGGGAAGGTTGTCGATGGAAGCCACATATCCCCGCCGGTGTACCTGCAGATGCCCGAGCATGGAGTCGGTATTCTGCGCAATCATCATCTCCTTGAATGACCCGGAGATCGACACAAAGATCAGGACAAACATGACCCCAAGCGTGATGAGGGAGGTTGTGAGCAGGGAACGGCGCTTGTAGCGCAGCAGATTGCGGAGGGCAATTTTGAGCAATTTAAGCATGCGATGTCACCTCCTGCAGCTGTGTGTCAATGAGGCGTCCGTCCTCCAGGGTGTGGATAATTTCGGCCACTCCGACAATCTTGGGGTCGTGGGTTGAGAATATGAAGGTGGTACCAAAGCTGTCGCGCATCTGCTTCATCAGTTCGATCACCTTGTATGCACTCACCGAGTCGAGATTTGCCGTGGGCTCATCCGCGAGAACCAGAACCGGGCTGGTAACCAGAGCACGCGCAACAGCTACGCGCTGCTTTTGCCCACCGGATATCTGGTCGGGGAATTTGTCTTTCTGTTCCGTCATTCCCACTGCGTGCAAAAGTTCTGATACCCGCTCAGCGCGCTCCCTGGCGGGCAGATCAAGAACCATAAGCAACGGGTATTCGATATTCTCATACACGCTCAAGACGGGGATGAGATTGAAATCCTGGAAGATGAAGCCGAGATTTTTCCCGCGGAAAGCCGCACCCCGGGACCGATCCAGACTTAACACGTCAGTGCCTGCCACTGTGAGTGTGCCGTGGCTGGGCTTATCCAGGCAGCCGATGAGGTTCAACAGGGTTGTTTTGCCACTTCCGGAGGGACCGACAAAGGAGACAAATGCCCCCGCTTCAACCCTGAAGCTCACCTCGCAAAGGGCGCGGATTTCCATTTCTCCCGCCCGGTATATTTTATCTATTTGATCCGCCACGATAAGGGGCATTGAGTTCTCCTTGGAGATAACAGAGGGGCTTAAACTGTTGTATGCCACCTGTCAATTGTACCGCTAATTCAGGAGATTTGGGCGAGGACACAAAAAAAATGGCTGGTTGTTGGATGTAGAGGAAAATGCTATTCAGATATGTCTGGGGGAAGGGAAGGAGTAAAAAACAAAGTAACTGTTAAGTACGGCCTTGTGGCACCCATTCCAAGGGACACGACTGTTTGGGATCGGGGCCGTCCATGGCCGTTCGACTGTCGCC